>DATNBX010000171.1:0-12787 GCA_035571795.1 Ramlibacter sp. | reverse complement strand
GCGGATGCGCACCAGGCTCTTGCCGCTCTTGAACCCGTACTTCCACGGCACGACCAGCCGCACCGGCGCGCCGTTCTGGTTCGGCAGCACCTCGCCGTACATGCCGAAGGCCAGCAACGCCAGCGGGTGCATGGCTTCGTCGATGCGAAGCCCCTCCACATAGGGCCAGTCCAGGACACGCGACCCGACAAAAGGCATGGTCTTGGGATCGGCCTGTGAAACGAATTCGACGAACTTCGCGTTGCCCAGCGGCTCGACTTTTTCGATCAAACTGGCCAGCGAGTAGCCGACCCACGGGATCACCATCGACCAGCCTTCGACGCAGCGCAGCCGGTAGATCCGCTCTTCCTGCGCGCCGAGTTTCAGGAGGTCTTCCAGCGCGTACTTGGCCGGCTTCTTGACCAGCCCGTCCACTTCCACAGTCCAGGGACTGGTCTTGAGCGAGTGCGCGTTCTTCACCGGGTCGGCCTTGTCGGTGCCGAACTCGTAGAAATTGTTGTAGCTCGTCGCGTCCTTGTAGTCGGTGGCTTTTTCCATGGTCACCGCGCCGGTCACGTTGGACTTGACGCCGGCCAGCACCGCCAGTTTGCCGGGCCGCTGCACCTGCGCCAGCGCGTCGCGCGAAGCCCAGGCCGCCAGTGCCGGTCCGGCCGCGCCACAAGCCATCAATTTGATGATGTCGCGGCGCCGCCGGTAAACCGGCTGCGGCGTGATTTCGCTGGAAACCGGATGGATGAATCCATCGCGGCAGGTCTGGATCAGCATGGCGTATGTCCCGTCAATGGCCGTTGGTCTGAAGACCCGGGCCATTCTTACAGGATTCACACCTGGCGGCAGCGCTCCCCGGAGTTCAACCCCGGAAAACGGGAATCAACGCAAGCCGGCGATGTAGTCGGCGACCGCCTTGATTTCCTTGTCATTGAGCTTGGCGGCGACCTGGGTCATGGTTGCGCTGTTGGTCCGGGCGCCGCCGCGGAAGGCCGCCAGCTGGGCTGCCGTGTAGTCGGCATGCTGCCCCGACAGGCGCGGGAACTGCGAAGGCACGCCCGCTCCATTGGGGCTGTGGCAGCCGGCGCAGGCCGCAACCTGCCGCTCGCCGATGCCGCCGCGGTAGATGCGTTCACCCAGCGTTACCAGCTCCTTGTCCTTGGCGAAGCCGGGTTTGGCCTTCTGCGATGTGACCCAGTACGCGATGTTCTTCATGTCGGCGTCCGACAAAGTCGCGGCGAAGCCTTGCATGATCGGGCTGGCGCGCTTGCCGGCCTTGAATTCCTGCAACTGCTTGATCAGGTATTCCGGATGCTGCTGGGCCAGCTTGGGGTTGGCCGGTATCGCCGAATTTCCGTCCGCGTTATGGCAGGCCGCGCACACGGCCGTGAATTTGGCTTGGCCCTGGACCAGGTCCGGCTTGGCGGCAACCGGTGCGGCGGCGGGCGCCGCCGGCTGGGCGGGCTTCTCCTCGGCGGCGAACACGGACGCGGCGGGCAGGGCCAGGAAGGCAGCCGTCATCAAGCAGGCAAGCGACTTCATATTCGGGGGTGTTGTTCGTTGGCGCAAAAGCTCGTGATTCTACAATGCCGCACGCGGGTTCCCCCGCGAAGCAAAAGGCGCTGCATGACTTCCCCCACCGGCCAACGGCCCGGCCCCCTGAGCGCAAACTCTTCGACAGCGCAGACCGCTCCGGCCGGCTCAGGCCAGGCTGCAGCGGCACCGGCGGCGCTGGCCGTCGGCTGGATGCATACGGCGCGGTTCCTCACAACCGCGCCAAGACTCGAATTTCTGCCGGCACTGGACGTTCCGGAATTCGCCTTCGTCGGCCGCTCCAACTCGGGCAAGTCGACTTGCATCAACACCCTCACCCAGCAAAAACGGCTGGCCTTCGCCTCCAAGACGCCCGGCCGTACGCAAAGCATCAACCTGTTTGCACTGGGCAAGCAAGGCGTCACCGACGCTGTGCTGGCCGACCTGCCCGGCTACGGCTACGCGGCCGTGCCCATGCAGGACAAGCTGCGCTGGCAGCAGGTGATGGCCGCCTACCTGGTAACGCGCGAGAACCTGCGCGGCGTGGTGCTGATGTGCGACCCACGCCAAGGGCTGACGGAACTCGACGATATCCTGCTGGAGGTGATCCGACCGCGGGTCGAGCAGGGCTTGAAGTTCCTGCTGCTGTTGACCAAGGCCGACAAGCTCAACCGCAGTGAAGCCAACAAGGCCCTGTCCATTGCGCGACTGCAAGCCGGCGGGGGCGAGGTGAAACTGTTCTCGGCCCTGAAGAAGCAGGGCGTGGAAGAAACGTCCCTGCTGCTTTGGCAGTGGGCACATGGGCAATCCTGATGATCGAACAATTCCAGCAAGTCCTGCCGCACGGCATCACCCTGAGCTGCCGCGCCGCCGGCCAACGCGGCCGGCCCACCCTGGTCTTCCTGCACGGCTTTCCAGAAGCGGCCTTCGTCTGGGATCCGCTGCTCGAACATTTCGCGCGCCCGGAAAACGGCGGCTATCGCTGCGTCGCGCCCAACCTGCGCGGCTACGAGAATTCATCCCAGCCCAGCGAGGTCCAAGCCTACCGCGCCAAGTTCCAGGTGCAGGACATTGCGGCTTTGATCCAGGCCGAGGGCGGGTCGATCGAGTGCCTGGTGGCGCATGACTGGGGCGGCGCCGCGGGGTGGCTCCTCGCCAACCAGATGCCGCAGCTCACAAAAAGGCTGGCGATCATCAACTCCCCGCATCCCGGGACCTTCCTGCGCGAACTCAAATCGAATCCACTCCAGCAAGCCGCCAGCGCCTACATGAACTTCCTGATCCGGCCCGACGCCGAGGCGCTGCTGCGCGAGGGCGACTACCGCAGGTTGTGGGCGTTCTTCACGCACTGGGGCACCGCACCTTGGCTGACCGAGGCCGTGAAGCAGCAATACCGCGAGGTCTGGGAGGCCAGCCTGACCGGCGGATTGAACTACTACCGGGCGTCGCCGTTGCGGCCGGCCCGCCCCGAAGATCCGGGCGCGGCGGCGATCACGCTGCCGCATGAAATGCTCACGGTGAACCTGCCCACGCTGGTGTTGTGGGCGATGAACGATGGCGCACTGCTGCCGTGTCTGGTCGATGGCCTGGAGCAGTACGTGCCGAACCTGACACTGGAAAAGGTCGACGGTGCCAGCCACTGGATCGTTCATGAGCGCCCTGAGTTCGTCGCGCAGCGGCTCGCCACGTTCCTGAGCCGCTAGCACCGTCGCGCCGCTCTCCCTAGTACACGGGAGGCTGTCCGTCGGGCCGTGTCTTGAAGCGCTTGTGCACCCAGTAGTATTGGTCGGGCATGGTGTCGATGAAAGCCTGCAGGCGCTCGTTCATGAGCGCCGTATCGCCCGCCAGGTCGCCCGAAGGAAAATCTGGCCAGGCCGGCAGCACCCGCACCTCGTAACCTTGCGGCGTCATTCGCGTGACCACCGGTACCACCTTCGCGCGGCCGAGCCTGGCGAAGCGGGACAACGAGGGCACCGTGGCGGCCGCCACACCATAGAACGGGACGAAGATCGATTCCTCCGGCCCGAAGTTCATGTCCGGCAACAAGTACAGGGGCGCCCCTTCGCGCAGCGCCGAGACGATGGACTTGACACCGGCCGCCCGTCCGAACAGGCGCCCCGAGCCGAAACGCTGCCGCCGCTCCAGGATCCAGGCGTCCAGCACCTTGTTGGCCTGGTCGGTATAGATGGTCGTGAAGTCGCGCTGCACCTGCTGCGTGAGCGCGATCCAGCCGGCGTCCATGCCGATGAAGTGCGGCGCGAAGATCACCGTAGGCTGCGAGCCCGCCAGTTCGCCGACCTCGCCGGCCAGCGTCAGCCTTTGCCGCGTGACTTCCGGCCGGCCATGCCACAGCCAGCTGCGATCGAGCCACGCCTGGGCCACATGCACGAAGATGCGCGGGACCAGCGCCCGGCGCCGGCGCTCTGTCCACTCCGGAAAACACAAAGCCAGGTTGGTGCGCGCGACATGACGGCGCGGCACGATCACCAGGTAGAGTACCCAGCCCAGGCCCCATCCCAGCGCGCGGACCCATGCCAGCGGCAGGTGCGCCAGCATTCGCATGAAATGAATGCCCAGCCTGCTCACACGACCGGCCCTTTCGCCGGCGTCTTGTAACGCGCATAGCCCCAGAGATACTGCTGCGGGCGCTCCCGGATCAGGCGCTCCAGTTGCGCATTCACCTGGCTCGCAGCAGATTCACTCTCTTGCGGCAGATCGCCCGGCCACGGCCGCAGCCGGATCCGATAGCCGCGTCCCCACGGCAGGCGTTCGCCCCACGCCAGCAGCACCGTCGCGCCGGTCTGCTGCGCCAGCCGCGCCGAGAGCGTCATCGTATAGGCCGGGCGTTCAAAAAACGGCGCCCAGACACCCAGGCCTTGCGGCGGCACCTGGTCCGGCAACAGGCCCACGGCCTCACCGGCCTTGAGCGCCTTGAGCATCTGTTTCACACCCGCCAGCGTGGTCGGCGCGCTGGCAAGGTTGGAGCGATCGCGCGAGCTGTCGACGAGGTCGCGCAGCCAGGGCTTGCGCGCCGGCCGATAGAGCACCGTGATGCGTCCATAGCGCTGGGCATAGCCTTGCGCGGTGACTTCGAAGCAGCCCAGGTGCGGCGTGAGGAACACGATGCCCTGGCCGCGCGAGCGCGCCGCGTCGATCAGCTGCGCGCCGTCCCAGTGAATGGCCACGGAACGCCCGAACCACAGGCGTGGCAATTCCGCAACGAGCTTGCCGGCTTCAGCGACAGCGGGACGCACCTGCGCGAGCCGATAGCCGGCCTGGCGCGCGTTCTCGGCGAAGCGGCGGCGATACGTGCCCGACGCCAGGAACGACAGCCATCCCAGCATCGCGCCCACGGCGTGCAGCACCGGCAGCGGCAGCAGCGCAAAAAGGCGGAACAGGGTTTTCACAAGCGTTTAGAATAGAGGGGTCGCCGAGTTATGAACTACTTGCAGGGCGACATCAATAAATTCTGCTAAAGCGTTCGCCTCAAGCTCCGGCAAAGGCAACGCGCCTTAAGCAATCTTCTGGAGTTTATTCAAATGGCGAACGACTTTCTCTTTACCTCCGAATCCGTTTCCGAAGGCCATCCCGACAAGGTGGCCGACCAGATCTCCGATGCCATCCTCGACGCGGTCTTCGCCCAGGACCCGCGCAGCCGGGTCGCGGCCGAGACGCTGACCAACACCGGCCTGGTGGTGCTGGCCGGCGAAATCACGACCAATGCGCACGTCGACTACATCCAGGTGGCGCGCGACACGATCAAGCGCATCGGCTACGACAACACCGAATACGGCATCGACTACAAGGGCTGCGCCGTGCTGGTGGCCTACGACAAGCAGTCCAACGACATCGCGCAGGGCGTGGACCACGCGAGCGACGACTACCTGAACACCGGCGCGGGCGACCAGGGGCTGATGTTCGGCTATGCCTGCGACGAGACGCCGGAGCTGATGCCCGCCCCGATCTACTACGCGCACCGGCTGATGGAGCGCCAGGCCCAATTGCGCAAGGACGGCCGCATGCCGTTCCTGCGGCCCGACGCCAAGAGCCAGGTGACGATGCGCTATGTGGACGGCAAGCCCCACAGCATCGACACCGTTGTCGTGTCCAGCCAGCACAGCCCCGAGCAAAGCGACGGCAAGCGCATGCTGCCCTCGTTCGTCGAGGCGGTGATCGAGGAACTGATCAAGCCGGTGCTGCCCAAGGAATGGCTGAAGGAAACGCGCTACCTGATCAACCCGACCGGCCGCTTCGTCATCGGCGGTCCGCAGGGCGATTGCGGCCTGACCGGGCGCAAGATCATCGTCGACACCTACGGCGGCGCCTGCCCGCACGGCGGCGGGGCGTTCTCCGGCAAGGACCCGAGCAAGGTCGACCGGTCGGCCGCCTACGCGGCCCGCTATGTTGCCAAGAACGTCGTGGCCGCGGGGCTGGCACGCCAGTGCCAGATCCAGGTCGCCTACGCGATCGGCGTGGCCAAGCCCATGAACGTCACGGTCTACACCGAAGGCACCGGGGTGATCCCGGACGACCAGATCGCGTCGCTGGTCCATGACCACTTCGACCTGCGGCCCAAGGGCATCATCCAGATGCTGGACCTGCTGCGCCCGATCTACGAGAAGACCGCGGCCTACGGCCACTTCGGCCGCGAAGAGCCCGAGTTCACGTGGGAGCGCACCGACCGCGCTCAGCTCTTGCGCTCCGCTGCCGGCCTGAAGTAAGGCCAGGGCTTAGCAGGCCGCGTCGCGGCTAGACAGGCCCTACTCGATCATCGCCTGCTGGCGCTCGGACTCGCCGCGCTTCATCGCGATGTAGGTGGCGCGGTCCATTTCATGCAGCTGCCGGCCATAGCGCTCGGCAGCGTCGAACCAGGTCTCGATGCTCTTGTCCAGCTGCCTTTCGGGCGGCGCGCCCAGCGATGCCAGATGCGCGTCGATAGCCAGGTAGTAGCGCATCACGTTGCGCTCGATCGCTCCGCGGACTCCGCCGATATAGATCGGCTGCCCGCTGCCATCGCGCCCCGTCACGGTAAAGCCCACTTTGCTGGCTCCCACCGTCGCCAGATAGGCTTGCATCGCCACGCGCCCCGTGACACCGTAGCCGTACGAGTAACTCAGGTGCATGAAGGTGCGTCCGGCCCCGAGCGGCACGGCGGCCACGACGATGCGATAGTCGCGAGTGCCCAATGGGCCTTCCTTCGCGTTGAGCCGGCTCTCGAAGTAATCGACAGCGGCGGCGACCGGCTGCAGGGCGAAGGTCAGTCGATACGCGTCCTGCACCGGCTGATCGGCTTTGCGTCCAATGCGCACCAGCAGGTTGGCCGCGCCGCCCTGCACGACCGCATGGCAGTACTTGGTATTGAAGGGCAGGATCAGGATGCGGCACCAGTCGTTGGGCTGGCTCAAGGCGGTGGCCAATTCGCTGAACGGATGATCCAGCACCGCATAGACGTCACCCTTGAGGTTATCGCCCTCCTGCGATGAGTCGATGTGCAGCGCGCGGTGGAAATTGTTGTCGTGAAGTTGCTTTTGCAGCTGGCCGTATTTGGCCCGCAGCTCGCCAGCGCCCGCGTAGGCGAAGGCGTTCAGGGCCGTGAAGCCGAGCAGCCCGGCCAGGCCAAACCGTAGCACGGCCCGGACCGCACGGGTAACGGCATTGCGACAGCTGTTCATGCGTGGTGCCCGTGACCGTGGATTTCCATCGCATGGGCGCGGCCGGGAACCTCTTCTTCCTCGAGTTCGCGCTCCACGTCCAGCTGGATGCCGCCCATGAAAAGCGAGTGCGGCCGCACGGCGTAGACATATCGGCCGCGCTGCCCGAGTTCAAGCCGTATGCGCAGCTCGGGATCCTCGATCTGCTCCCAGGCCCTGATCAAGCGCGTGCGCAGCAGGTTGTCGCTGCATTGCAGGTAGCGCAGCTTGTGATGGTTTTGAGCGAGGTTGACAGCGTCCAGGTATGCGGCCGCGCTTTTGTTGCGGGTGTGGAAGTTCGGCGTGAGGTCGATCGAGAGCGTCAGCACGCGCCCTTCGGTCTCGAGCGTGAAGTGCCGGCCCAGCAACCCGTCGCTCGCCTCTCCGTACTTGTAGGCCAGGTGCAAATGCGATGGCGTCTTGCGTAAAGAGTATTTCATGACCGGTTCTGGAACGACGTGCCGCGGCGGCGTACAGAATGACCGCAGATTGCGCCCGGATCGGCTTGCAAGCTGTAGGACAACACAGCATTCGCCTGTGGGCGCAGCCGGTCCCTGGGAGCCTGCGCGGCAGAGAGACAAGCCGGCGCCGTTTCGGCGTTTCTCCTACAGGCAATCTCCCGTTTGGCTGACTGCCCCGGGCGGCGACCGGCCGAAGATGGCCAGTAAGTGCACCTGACGATGCCTTCGCCGCGCCGCGTGGCGCGTGCCCGTGGGGATGCCGCCGCCAAGCAGGCATCGCGCCAGTTCAATCCATCGATTCAAGGAGATACACCTATGGCTGCTGAAGACAAAGACCTCAATCGCGATCCGATCACCGATGAGCCGGGCTCGCATCCGGTAGGCACCGGCGTCGGTGCGACCGGCGGAGCCGTGGCGGGCGCCGCGGCCGGTGTGATCGGCGGCCCGGTGGGCGTTGCCGTGGGCGGCGCGGTCGGTGCGGTGGTGGGTGGGATGGCGGGCAAGGCCTCGGCCGAAGCCGTCAACCCGACCGCCGAGGAAGCCCATTGGCGCGAGCACTACAGCAGTGAGCCGTATTACGAGCAAGGGCGCAGCTTCGACGACTATGCGCCGGCCTATCGCCTCGGCTTGGCCGGCCGCACGCGCTATGAAGGCGACTGGGAGAGCGCGGAACCCCAGCTTGCATCGGAATGGGAGTCGGCCCGGGGCGGCTCCAGCCTGAGCTGGCCGCAGGCGCAGCCCGCCAGCCGCGCCGCTTGGGAGCGCATCGATTCCAGTCGCCTGCCCAGTGAGCGCATGGACAGCGGCCGGTTCGGCACCGATCGGCCGAGCGGTGCCGCGGCGATGGTCGGCGAGATGCAGAGCGCCGGCGACGACAGCGGCGACCGCGACGACGTCATCGATGTGCTGAACGAGCTGCTCGAAACTTGCCGGGACGGCGAGTACGGCTTCAATGCCTGCGCCCAGCAGGCCACGCGAGCGGACCTGAAATCGGTCTTCATGCAACGCGCGGACGATTGCCGTGGTGCCGCGCAGGAATTGGCCGAGCAGATCCGCGGCCTCGGCGGCAAGCCCGAGGAAGGCGGCAGCGTCATGGGCGCGCTCGAGCGCGGCTGGGTCGCGGTCAGGGCCAAGCTTTCCAGTTATGACGACAAGGCGGTCCTGGAGGAATGCGAACGCGGCGAAGACAATGCGCTGGCACGCTACCGCAAGGCGCTGAAAAAGCCGCTGCCGGCGGGCATCAAGCTGATCGTGGAGCGCCAGATGCAGGGCGCGCAGCGCAACCACGACCAGATCAAGATGCTGCGCGACCAGTTCCGCGCATCCGCCTGACCAGCGGCGCCGGGCGGCAACGCCACCGCGCGGCCGGCATTGCTGCCGGCCAGAAAGGCTGCACGCCATGGACGAGCGTTCCTCCAACGCCCTCAGGACCTATCGCGAAAAGCGCAACTTCGAGGTGACGCCGGAACCGGCGGCCGGCGGCGTGCCCAATGAGCAGGAACGGGCTTTCGTGATCCAGAAGCACTGGGCCACCCGGCTGCACTACGACTTGCGACTGGAGCTGGAGGGGAGCATGAAGAGCTGGGCCGTGCCCAAGGGCCCCAGCTTCGATCCGGCCGACAAGCGGATGGCCGTGCACGTGGAAGATCACCCGATCTCGTACAACAGCTTCGAGGGCACGATCCCGCCCAAGCAATACGGCGCGGGCAAGGTCATCATCTGGGACAAGGGCGTGTGGATCCCGCTGGAGGACCCGCACCGGGGTTATCGCGATGGCAAGCTCAAGTTCGAATTGCGCGGCCACAAGCTGCACGGACGCTGGACCCTGGTGCGCATCAAGGGCCGTGAAGCAGAACGACAGGAGCCCTGGCTGCTGATCAAGGAGAAAGACGCCTATGCCCGCTTGGGTTCCGAATTCAGCGTGGTCGACGAGATGCCGGGCAGCGTGAAGCAGCTTGCCGACCGGCCGGCGCACCCGGCCGCGGCCGCGCCCGCCGCGAGCAAACCGCCCGCCGCTGCAGCCGGCCCGCCGCCGGGCGCGCGCAAGGCCGCGTTGCCCGAGTCGCTGCAGCCGCAGCTCGCCACGCTGGTGGACAGGCCGCCGCAAGACGCCACGAACTGGATCTACGAAATCAAGTTCGACGGCTACCGGATGCTCACGCGCGTCGAGGATGGGCAGCCCAGCCTGATCACCCGCAACGGCAACGACTGGACCCCCAAGCTGGCGCAACTGGCGCACGCGCTGAAGTCCATGGAACTGCCCGATGGCTGGTACGACGGGGAAATCATCTTGCCGGGCGATCGGGTGCCGGCCGACTTCCAGGCCCTGCAGGGCGCATTCGACAGTGCGCGCACCGGCGACATCGTCTACTACCTCTTCGACTTGCCTTATTGCGCGGGCTACGACCTGCGCGACGTGCCGCTGGTGGACCGCCGGGCGGTGCTCGAGCGGATCGTGCAGCGCAAGCCGCACCCCAAGGTGCGATTCAGCGCGGTGTTCGACGCCCGGGGCGAGGACGTGCTGGCGTCGGCCTGCAGCCTGGGCCTGGAGGGCGTGATCGCCAAACGCAGGGACTCGGCCTATGTGCTGCGGCGCTCGTCGGATTGGGTCAAGCTCAAGTGCGGCCGGCGCCAGGAGTTCGTCATCGGCGGCTACACCGACCCGCAAGGCGCGCGCACCGGCATCGGTTCGCTGCTGCTGGGCGTCCACGACAAGGACGGGGCGCTGCGCTATGCGGGCAACGTGGGCACCGGGTTCAACGAACAGGTGCTGCGCGACCTGCGCCGCACGCTCGATTCGCTGCACGCGCAGCGCAGCCCGTTTGCGGCCGAGCCGCCGGTTCCGAAAAAGACGCATTGGGTCAAGCCCGAACTGGTATGCGAAGTGGCGTTCGGCGAATGGACCCGCGACGGCCGCATCCGCCATTCGGTGTTCCACGGCCTGCGCGCCGACAAGCCGGCGGCGGCCGTCACGCGCGAGGAGCCGCGTCAAGCGGCGCCCGTGGACAAGCCGGCCAAGGGAGGCGGGACCGGCGCCCGGGCAGGCAGCAAGGCAGCAGCCGGGCGGCGCGAGCCCGAGGCGCCGCTCGTCACCCTGCCGCCGACGCTGCGCGTGAGCAATCCGGACCGGGTGATCGACGCCGCCAGCGGAACCACCAAGATCGCGCTCGTGCGCTACTACGCGCTGGTGGCGCCGCTGATCATGGAACACCTGAAGGGCCGGCCGGTGGCGCTGGTGCGCGCGCCCAACGGCATCGGCGGCGAGCTGTTTTTCCAGAAGCATGCCGAGCGCTATCGCATGCCGGGCATCGAGCAGCTCGACCCGGCCTTCTTTCCCGGCCATCCGCCGATGCTGGAGGTCGCCACGGCCGAGGGACTGCTCTCGGCGGCGCAGATGAACGTGATCGAGTTCCACACCTGGAACGGCGTGAAGACCGCCATCGGCAAGCCGGACCGCATGACTTTCGACCTCGATCCGGGAGAAGGCGTGCGATGGCGCCAGATGCAGGAGGCGGCCCAGCTGGTGCACGGCTTTCTGGCCGAGCTGGGCCTGGCGGGCTTTCTCAAGACCAGCGGCGGCAAGGGCCTGCATGTGGTGGTGCCGCTGCGCCGGCAATTCGACTGGGACACCGTCAAGGATTTTTCGCAGGCCATCGTGCAGCACCTGGCACGCACCATTCCGCAGCGCTTCGTGGCCAAGAGCGGCGCGTCCAACCGGGTGGGCATGATCTACATCGATTACCTGCGCAACGGCTATGGCGCCACCACGGCCTGCGCGTGGTCGGCCCGCGCCCGGCCGGGCCTGGGTATCTCGGTGCCGGCGCACTGGGACGAACTTGCGGGCCTCAAGGGCGGGGACCACTGGAGCGTCGCCACGGTGCATACGCGCCTGGACGAGGGCAATGGTCCCTGGAAGGATTACGAGGCGAGCCGCGCCAGCCTGGCAGCGGCCATGAAAGCGTTGGGCTTCAAGCCTTGAATGGCCGCAAGGCCCTCACCGATTGCGCTGAGCCGCCCAGGGGATGACCAGGCGCAGGCATTGGCTGCCTTCGCGCTCCAGCTGGACCGATTCGGCACTCGCCAGCGCCTCGACGTCAGCCCAGGTCAGATTGCGATACGACGTGCCGGTCGAAAAGCCCTTTTCGCCCTCGGTGGGCCGCATGACAAGCGTGAGCACCAGGGCCGCGGGCCGCCGTTGCGCCGACAGCGCGAGCTCGGCCGGAGCCCTAGTTTCATCGGTGAGATGGATGATCGCCGCCGTCGCAACATTGCGCATGGCCGATCGCCCGACTTCGCCCTCCATTGCAGCTGCATCGTTGCGCACGGCGTAGCCGCGGAAAGTCAGGCTGGTGGCCAGCAGGCTGAGGCACTCGCGCACGCCGTCGCCCACCGTCGTGACGGCGCCCTCTTCCGGGGCGAGCCAGCCGACTACGTCCAGGCACGACTGAAGCGCCGCCCGCGCAAAGCCATTGATCTTGTGGGCGCTGTTATGAAGGTCGCCCAGGTCGGGTTCGGGCGCGCTCAGCCGCCGGTCCATCACCTCGTAAATCATCCCGATGGGCTGCAAGTTCACCACCAGGTGGTGCCTGATCGAGGGTGCCAGGCGGCGCAGCAACGCGTAGCGCGCCGCTTCCGTGGCTATGGAAGCCGGCAGCGCCGGTGCCGGCTCTTGCGGTAGGGAGGCCATCGAACGGAGGGTATTTCACTGCATCGGGCCTTGTCAACTTGCGTCACCGGCAGTAATAAACCCGAATCAGCGGGTCGCTGCCGTACACCAGCGCGAAGGCATCGATGCACCCGCTCACCGGGTCGCGCCCATACACGGCCGCGAACCCGGCCGGATTGCCGCCGCCGGGAATATGGAGGAGTTGCTGGGGTTGGCCGAGGGCACCGATCAGCTCGGAATAGGAGTGGTCCTTCCAGCGTGCGTTCATGGCCTGTTCACGCTCCCTGGGTGCATTGCCGCCACGCGCAGCGCCATCGTCGAGTGCCCATTGGCAGCCAGCAACCACGAGCGCGCTCGCGAACCCGAGCGCGCGAAGGCCGCGCGGTGAACAGCCGCGATCCGGTCGCGTCCCTGGCACCGGCGTGATCGCGGCCGGGTCATCCCTCATT
>DATNBX010000170.1:0-4472 GCA_035571795.1 Ramlibacter sp. | reverse complement strand
AGGATTGCGCGAAGCTCGGCCTCGCGCTGGGCCAGCAATTGGGTGAAACGGCTGAAAAGCGTGCGGTCGTATGTTTCCATAGGGAACACCTTTGCCAACAAGGCATTCTGGAAGGCTGATTGCACGGCGTCCTTGATCTGGGACAAGGGCGGGGGCGGCGCCAGCGGCTGGCGCAGTTCCGTCCGCAGCCGGGGAGGGCGCTGGGCTGTTGAGTGGCAGCCGCCTTTTAGTAGCCGGCGACCGTGGATGCAGTGCGATTCCAAGAACGGGGTGCTCTGAATGCAGCGCTCCGACAGCACCTGATTTTGTTGTCCAAGCTAGACTATGGCCTTCCGGGTGCTCAAGGAGACTTCTCCTGGGCAGGTTGACGCGAAGGTCGGGCCGCCTCGCGGGTTTCGCTCGACCATGAACCAAGAGATCACACCCTTTCTGCTGCACCTGGCCGCAGCACTTTTCGGCATCGCCCTGCTGCACACCTTCAGTGCCAAGCAGTTCGAGCGACTTGCCCACCGCTTTCCGCGACACGCGGGGTTGCTCCACCTGCTGGGCGAAGTGGAGATCATCTTCGGCTTCTGGGCCATCGTGCTGGTACTGTGCCTCGCCTTGTTTGGTAGTGGGAACCTTGCGCTGAGCTACGCAGAGTCACGCCAGTACGCGGAGCCGCTCTTCGTCTTCGTCGTGATGGTGGTGGCCGCTTCTCGACCTGTCCTGGTCGGCGTCATGCGGTTCGCCGCGGTTCTTGTGCGGCTTCTGCCCGTACCAGAAGGGATTGCCAATGCCTGGCTGGGACTGGCCCTCATTCCGCTTGCCGGCTCCCTGATCACGGAACCTGCGGCGATGACGCTCGGGGCCTTGATGCTCGCGCCTCAGATCTTTCGTACGAGCCTGCCTGAGCCGCCGAAATACTTCGCACTGGGTGTTCTGTTCGTGAACATCTCGATCGGAGGCACACTTACCTCGTTCGCGGCGCCGCCGGTACTGATGGTTTCTGGAACCTGGGGCTGGAGCTCTGCGTTCATGGCCCAAACCTTCGGCTGGAAAGCGGCAGTCGCCGTGGTGGTCAATGCCACTTTGGCCGTGATTGTTCTGCGGCGCTATCTACAGGCCAACGCCTCGCCTAATGCGTCGGCGCCAAGGGGCGAGGTGCCTTTCCTCATTATCGCGGTACACCTCGCTTTCCTGGCAGGGGTTGTGCTGCTTGCTCACCATCCGGTTGCGTTCCTTGGGCTGTTCCTGATGTTCCTGGGATTCACGCAGGCCTACGAACGTCACCAGAGCTCGCTCATCATCAAGGAAGCTTTGCTCGTCGCATTCTTCCTGGCGGGGCTCGTGGTGCTCGGCGGCCTGCAGCAATGGTGGTTGCAGCCGGTTGTCTCATCCATGTCGCCTGGCGCGCTTTTCTTCGGCGCAACCGCCCTCACCGCCGTCACTGACAACGCGGCGCTCACGTACCTGGGCTCCCTCATCGAGGGAATTCCGGACGAAGCCAAGTACACGCTGGTGGCCGGAGCCGTTACGGGGGGCGGCCTAACAGTGATTGCCAACGCCCCCAACCCAGCGGGAGTTGCCTTGCTCAGGCGCGGATTCGCCGATGACTCGATAGGAGCACTGGGCCTCCTCCTTGGCGCGCTCGTCCCAACCGCGATCTCGGGGGCGGCGTTTCTGCTGTTCTGATAGCTGGCTACCCCGCTGCAAGGTCCCGCATCGACCACGCTGGCGACCCTGCAGACATGATGCGGTCAGGGGTATTTCCGCGCCGGAACATCCCTGCAAAGGCGGGGCCGGGCAGGCCGCGGCGCATCGATCACGCGAGGCCCGCCTCGGGTTTGCCTGATTCTCGTGGCCGCGCGCGAGAGCGCGCTCGTGAACTGGCTCGTCGCGGCTGTTTGAACGGAGGGGCCTCAGGGCCCGTAGTGAGTTCCGCGACGGGGCCACGAGAGCAGGCAAACACGAGGGAAGTCGGCGCGCAGCGCCGACCGGCCTTGCGGATGCGCCGCGGCCTGCCCGGCCCCGCCTTTGCCGCGAGGTGTCGCCGAACAAGCCGGCAGACATGGATCCCGGGTCAAGCCCGGGATGACAAGCTTGGGGTGACACGCCCCGGGATGACAACGTCCTAGTTCAGCGACTGCCGGTTGACGATCGTGCGCAGCGCGTCGGTGTCGAGGATGCGCACGTGGCGCTGCCGGACTTCGACGATGCCGTCCTCGACGAACTTCGAGAAGGTGCGGCTCACCGTTTCGAGCTTCAGGCCCAGGTAGCTGCCGATCTCCTCGCGGGTCATGCGCAGCACCAGTTCGTGGCGCGAGAAGCCGCGCGCATGCAGGCGCTGCACCAGGTTCAGCAGGAATGCGGCCAGCCGCTCCTCGGCGCGCATGCTGCCCAGCAGCAGCATCACGCCATGCTCGCGCACGATCTCGCGGCTCATGATGCGGTGCACGTGGTGCTGCAGCGCGTTGACTTCGCGCGAGAGCTCGCCGATGCGGTCGAACGGCATGACGCAGACCTCGGCGTCTTCCAAGGCCACCGCGTCGCAGGTATGGTGGTCGTTGACGATGCCGTCCAGGCCGATGATTTCGCCGGCCATCTGGAAACCGGTCACCTGGTCGCGGCCGTCTTCGGCCGTCACGCAGGTCTTGAAGAAGCCGGTGCGGATGGCAAACAGCGACTGGAACGCTTCGCCGTTGCGGAACAGGATCGCGCCGCGCTTGATCTTGCGGCGGACGGCTACGACCTCGTCGATACGGATGAGTTCCTCAGGGCTCAGACCCACCGGCATGCACAACTCGCGCAGATTGCAGTTGGAGCAGGCGACCTTCATGCTGTGCCCGTCCAAAGGCTCGGTGGAGCCGGACGGTATCAGGTTCACGGTCGGGGTGGGCACAGGGGTTTCCTTCATCGCATGGCACTTCTGATCTGGGTCAAATTGTCGGTGGGCGCGGGGGGTCCGAGTTGATCCAGGTCAATCGCGCCGGGGCTGCGCGGCTGCACATTGTCTTCACTACTCCAATTCACACGATGACCCCACTATCGCCCGACCTGCTGCGGCGCTTCGACATACCGGGGCCGCGCTACACGTCCTACCCGACGGCCGACCGCTTCGTGGAGGCCTTCAGCGCCACCGATTATGCGCAGGCCCTGGCCCAGCGCAGGACCGGGCCGGCCGCGCTGGCCATGCCATTGTCGCTGTACATCCATATCCCGTTCTGCGATTCGCTGTGCTACTACTGCGGCTGCAACAAGATCGTCACCAAGCACCATAGCCGCGCGGCCGATTACCTGCGGTACCTGAGCCGCGAAGTCGACCTGCACACCGCCGAACTGGGCTTGGGCCAGGCCGTGACGCAACTGCACCTGGGCGGGGGCACGCCGACCTTCCTGTCCGACCCCGAGCTCAAGGAACTGATGGCGATGCTGCGCCGCAGTTTCGCGCTCGCGCCCGGCGGCGAATACTCGATCGAGATCGATCCGCGCACCGTCGACGAAAAGCGCCTGAACACGCTGGCTGAACTGGGCTTCAATCGCCTCAGCTTCGGCGTGCAGGATTTCGACCCCGACGTGCAGAAGGCGGTGCACCGCATCCAGCCGGCCGAGCAGGTGTACCGGCTGGTGGAGCAGGCGCGCGCCATCGGCTTCGATTCGATCAACATGGACTTGATCTACGGCCTGCCCAAGCAGACGCCGGAATCGTTCGCGCGCACGCTGGCCCAGGTCAACGAGCTGCGGCCCGACCGCATCGCGCTGTATGCGTACGCGCACCTGCCCGAGCGCTTCAAGCCGCAGCGGCGCATCATCAGCGCCGATTTGCCGGGCGGTGCCGCGAAGATCGCGATGCTGTCGCAGTCGCTGACGTCGTTCCTCGATGCCGGCTACGTCTACGTCGGCATGGACCACTTCGCGCTGCCCAACGACTCGCTGGCGGTGGCCAAGCGCCAGGGCCGGCTGCATCGCAACTTCCAGGGCTACAGCACCCAGCCGGACTGCGACCTGATCGGCCTGGGCGTATCGGCCATCGGCCGCGTCGGCGCCACCTACAGCCAGAACGCCAAGACCCTGGAAGAGTATTGCGACCTGCTGGATCACGGCAGCCTGCCTGTGAATCGCGGACTCGCGCTCAGCCGCGACGACCTGGCCCGGCGCGCCGTCATCATGGCCATCATGTGCCAGGGCCAGGTGCTGTTCGAGTCGATCGAGCTGGCCTGGCTGCTGGACTTCCGCGAGTACTTCGCGCCCGAAATGGAAGCGCTGAAGGACCTCGCCGGCAAGGGCCTCGTCGTGGTGGACGACTGCGGCATCCAGGTCACCGCGATGGGCTGGTACTTCGTGCGCGGCGTCGCCATGGTGTTCGACCGCTACCTGCAGGCGGATCGCAACCGAGCCAAGTTCTCGCGCATCATCTAGGGTGCGAAGCAGCCCGGGCTCCCAATGTTCACGACGCTTGCGCTCTCAGCGCTGCTGATGGGCCTGGCGGGCGG
>DATNBX010000169.1:0-15454 GCA_035571795.1 Ramlibacter sp. | reverse complement strand
ACCGTCATGTTCTTTGCCTGGGTGGGAATGGCCGCCGGCGGGTGGCAGGGGGGCGTCTTCTACGATCTTTGCGGCAGCTACGGGGTCTCGTTCGCCAATGCTTCGCTGGGCGGAGTGGCCAACCTCCTGGTGCTCGCGCTGATTCATCGGTTCACCGTGGGAGCGCACCCTTCGAGTCGGATGGTTCCTGGCTCGCCAGTTCGATAACGAGGCGGGTGGTGACATTAGTACGGCGTGCCATCTTTGTGGACGTACTGCCACTTTCCTTCGGTAAGCATCGCCTTGAGGTCGTCATCGGGATAGGTTCCGGCATCTCCTGGAGTCCTGTCGCCGACCTCGAGGTAAATGACGTCCTCTGCGGTTTCATTGACCAGATGGTGGCCGTTTCCCGTGCCCGCCTTGAATCCCGCGCACATGCCAGGAGCAAGACGAGTGAGACCTTCGTCGGTATGCAGCGTGGGGTACCCCTGCAAGATGTATACGAATTCGTCTTGCTTGGTGTGAGCATGGCGAAGGGCCGAGGCTGCATTTGGAGCCAATCGGGTGAGGTTGACGCCAAAGTTTGTGAGGCCAAAAAGATCACCGAGCGGACGCTTTTCTCTGCCCGCCACGCGCGCCGCGAACGCCGCGGGGTAGGTTGACGGACGCGCTCGTGTGGGTGCCTCGGTTGCGACAATGGCAATCGGGCTCGGCTTCTCTGACATATGAGCCTCGCGAAGGGAATGGTGAGGGCTAGACAAGATAGCTTGACGACATGTCGGGTAAATCTACCACTGCGTCCGTGCGCCGTCAGCGCACAGTCGCGCAGGATACCAGCGCGATACAAAACAGTTGACCGCTGAAATCAAACGAATACCTGCGCCGCAAATACTGCAGCGGCTCCGGCACGTATCGGCTGTTGCTGAAAGGTTAACGATGAGATCACTCCATGTGAATACCCTTGCTCTTTGGGCCGCCGTTCTTGTCGCAACTGGCTGTGTCAGTGGGCCGGCGGTTATTCCGCCGGATGTTCCTGCGCAGCTCCGTGCCCCTGCCGGTCAGTCCGTATTCCTCGAGGCCTTGGCCACCGGCGTGCAAATCTACGAGTGCGCCGCCAAGCCTGATCAACCGTCCACATTCGAGTGGGCATTCCGCGCTCCGGAAGCGGCTCTCGCTGATCGTTCGGGGCGTGTTATTGGAAAGCACTACGCGGGTCCGACGTGGGAGTCCGTCGACGGGAGTACCGTCGTTGGAGAGGTCAAAAGCCGGGATGCGGGCCCAAGTCAATCGGCAATTCCATGGCTGCTCCTGAACAGCAAGTCGACGACTGGCGCGGGCGTCTTTAGCCGAACGACGAGCGTTCAACGGGTTCAGACTGTCGGCGGAGTCGTGCCATCTGAACCGTGTAGCCCCGCAAACGCCAAGCAGATTGCCAGGGTTCCCTACACGGCAACGTACTATTTCTACCGTACCTCGTCCTAGCAGGCGTCCCGAATGCCCGGTCGCACACGCAATTCGATCCAGCAACTTCGTCTCGAAGCGCTGTCGAACCTCCCGATCCCATTTCAGAGCCCCTTTTCCCGGGCCTACCTCCAGACTCGATAGCTCGACACCTGGATCTCACCCTCGCCCAGTTGCGCCTCGACTCCGAGTTCGACGCTCACCAAGTATTCGTTGCCGTTGGCCCACGGCGTGCCGAAGACGTCCTTGCGTGTCGTCACATAGTTGATGAACTTCGCGAGATCGAGCGTGGCCCCGGCAATGGGATGGTCCGGCTCGAAGATGATGAACTTCCAGCCAGCACCGAAGCTGGCGCGCAGCGCACCATTCGGGTCCTTGGCCGCATAGACATGGAACAGCAGACCATCGATGGTCACGTCATGGTCGTACCAGACCGGGTTGCGGCCGGTGGGATGGGCGCCGTAGCCGCCCCAATAGTCCACAGGGATGATGATCTCGTGCGTGATGTTGGGCCCGAAGCCCGAAACCTGGGTGGGCGTGTTTTGCAGGAACATGTCATAGGCCAGCTGCCCCTTGCCATTCGGCGTGAACACGTGCTGTTCGGTGAAGGACGTCTTGAGCGAGGCGATCGGCAACTGCAGCGGGAAGAACGTGCCGGGTGTCGCACCTGAAGGGGCGGTCTGCGACAAGCCGCCGCCCGGCAGCTGCACGTCGAGTCCGTTCGGCTTGTTCGATGTGTTGAACCAACCGGGTTTGCGCCCGCTGATGATGCTCGGGAAGCTCTTGATCTCGTTGCAGCAGCTCGGCCATTTCCAGGCCATCCCGAAGGCGACTTCGCCGTTCGGTCCAATGTTGTGGCTCACGCCCGTGTACTGCTCGTAGGTCGTGCCGCCCGTGCCGGCGTAGGAGCCGCGAGTCAAACCAAAGGCGCCCCAGACACCATCGTCCACCCAGTACGCATCGTTGTCGCGCCCGGTCTGCAGCACAGTGGTGGGCCAGGCCGCGATCGGGATCAGGCCTGCGTCGACAACAGCCGCCGGTGCGGGTGCCGGAGCTGGTGCCACCGTGGGCGCTGGTACTGGTGCCGGGGTGGTCACCGGTATCGGTGCTGGTACGGGCAGAGGTGTGACTGACGGCGGGGGTGCCGGTGTGGTCACCGGTATGGGTGTTGGGTTGGGTGTGGGTGTGACTGACGGTGGGGGCGCCGGTGTGATCTCCGATATGGGTGCCGGTGCGGGTGCCGGTGTGAGTGACGGTGGAGGTGCCGGTGTGATCACCGGTATGGCGCCCGGAGTGGTCGCAGGAGTCGCGCCGGATGCCAAGGCGGCCGCACCGCCGTCGCCACCGCCACCGCAGGCGCTGAGCGCCACGGCGAGGGCCACAGCACTGCCAGAGGCGCGAACAGTGCGCGTGGAAATTTCACGTCTTCTCATGTTTCTACCCAAAAAAGCTTTGCCAAAAAAGGTATTGAACGAACTGCTGCCACGCGCAAGGCTCGCACCACATCGCGAGGCGATCACAGGCAAGAAGTAAACAAGCACGTTGGTTCATTGCTGGGGCGGCGGGCCGCGCTGCAGAGACGGAAGAAGGTTGGCAAAGCGTGTGAGGCGTCGCGTTTGAGGCGCGCCAATCCAAAGGCGGCCAGTGCGATGGCAGACCGGAACGCACAGCCTCGAGCCGATCCGTCAGGAGTGAATTGGTTGGGTTATCGTCAAGTTTGCGACCCAGCCAATCGGGGCCGAACTATTACGAATCGCTGCTGCGACACGCACACGTTTACTGCTCGCACGTGAATTCCTCCTGGCGGCGAGGCGGTTTTTGCGGGTCTTTGCCGCCCGCGGGAGCCAAGAGCAATCCGGGGCTACGGCACCACCTTGGGGGCAGGTTGTGAAGGCGTACAAGGAATGCGCGGCGTGGCTACCTTGGCACGAGGCCCGGGGAGAAAAGCACTTCATCCAGGCGAGCTACTCGTTGGACTCCTGCGGGTCGCCACCAGCAGGTACGCGACGATGTCCGCGCGCTCCTTGGCGTCGGGAACGGATACGAACATCTTCTGGCCGGGAATGAAATTCTCCGGGCCGGCCAGCCAGCGCGACAGTGTCGCCTCGTCCCACACCACGGACGAGTTCTTCAGGGCATTCGAATAGGTGTAGCCTTGCGCAGTGCCGGCGCGGCGTCCGATCAGGCCCTTGTGGGCCGGCCCGACGCCGTTGTATTCGAGCGAATGGCAGGCGGCGCAGCGCGTTGCATAGAGCAGCTCGCCGGCGGCCGGGTCGCCTTCAGCGCGGGCAAGAGGTGCGGCCAGCGCCGCCAGCGTGGCAGCCGCCAGGAGATGAGTGCGTAAGTAGTTCATGCAACGGGGTACCGGCGCGGCCCGGCGGAAATTCCCGGCAAGAAAATAAACGAAGAAGTTTGGAAAACCTGGAATAAATCGCCGCCGGCCCCGGTAATGGGGAGAGTCAAGGTGGACCGATGTGACTGACTCCAATCGCCGTTTCGAAGCCGAAGTGCTGCCGTACCTGGACGCCGCATACAGCCTGGCGCGCTGGCTGGTGCGCGACGAGCATGTCGCCGAAGACCTGGTGCAGGACGCGTTCCTGCGCGCATTCCGTTACTTCGGCAGTTTTCGCGGCGGCGATGCCCGGCCCTGGCTGCTGGGCATCGTCCGCAATCGCTGCTATTCCTGGTTCGCCCAGCAAAAGCGCACGCAGGAATTCGAATGCGACCTCGAGGACGCGGATGGCCCGAGCCTGGACGCGCAGGACCGGCCGCAAACACCCGAAACGATGTTGCTGCAGAAGACCGAGCGTGCGCAGGTCACTGCCGCCATCTCCCGCCTCCCGCTGGGATTTCGCGAAGTGCTGGTGCTGCGCGAGATCGAGGACCTGAGTTACGAGGACATCGCCCGGGTGCTGGAGATCCCCAAAGGCACCGTGATGTCGCGGCTGTCGCGCGCGCGGCGGCAACTGCAGGACGAGCTGAGCGAATACCACCGATGAGGCCGCAAGACATGGACACCGATCCGATGGCCGAACTGCCGGCCGAGTTGAAGCAGAACATGACCCGCTACAAGGCGCCGCCCGGGCTCAAGCGGCGCATCAGGCACATGCTGGCGCAGGAATCGCGCGGCCCGGGCCTGCTGGAGAAAGTGCGTGCGTCCTGGACGCGCTGGGTACCGGTCGGCGCAAGCTTTGCGTGCGGCGCACTCGTGGCGATCGGTGTAGTGACATATCGCGAGCCCGGTGACGACGAGCAGCTCGACCGCCAAGTGGTGGCCAGCCACGTGCGCTCGCTGATGGCGGACCATCTCACCGACGTAGCATCCACCGATCAGCACACGGTCAAGCCCTGGTTCACCGGCAAGCTGGACTATGCACCGCCCGTGGTCGACCTGGCCCAGCAAGGATTCCCCCTGGCCGGAGGACGCCTGGACTATTTGCAGGACCGTCCGGTCGCGGCGCTCGTCTACCGCCGCCGTGGGCACACGATCAACGTCTTCGTGCTGCCCGCGCGCGAAGCCAGGTCGCCCGCTTCCACCCGCGCGATGCGTCACGGCTACCAGGTCGCCGAATGGGAAGGCGCGGGCATGCGATTCTGGGCCGTATCGGATATCAGCGGCGAGGAAATGGCGCTGTTCACGGCGGCCATGAAAGCCGCCATCTAGGAGCCTCCCGGCCCCTTGCGCGCGCTGCAGGAAGCAGCGTCATCACGACCCGGCCTTCTTCCGGCCGGCCACCACGCGCAGCGCGGGCGCGCCGGCCGGATACAGCATTTGCCGCAGCAGGCCGCGAGCGCGCGCCAGACGCGACATCACGGTCCCGATCGGAATGCCGGCGATCCGCGCGATGTCGCCATAGGGCAGATCCTCGATCTCGCGCAGCACCAGCACGTCGCGGTAGGCCGCCGGCAGCGCCGCGATCGCGTCGTTGATCAGCCGGCGCTCGCCGTTGCGCGCGGCGACCGCATGGGGCTCGTCCACGGCGGGCGCGGCGATCTCGTTCAGGGACTCGCCGTCCTCGTCGTCCAGGAACAGCCGCTCGGCCGGACGGTTGTCCTTCAGCCAGGTGAAGCAGGCGTTGCGCACGATCTGCAGCAGCCATGCCTTCGCATCGTCGCCGCGGCAGCTCGCCATGTAGCGCAGGGCGCGCATCATCGCCTCCTGCACGACGTCCTCAGCATCATGGTCGTTGCGCGTCAGCCAGCGCGCCAGGTTGTAGGCGGCGTCCAGGTGCGGCAGCACCAGCCGCTCGAAGCGGCGCCGGTCCTCGTCCTCGTCCATTCCGGTCCCGCGGCCGGCCGCTGGTCTAGTGAACATGATTGGCATCCGCGAGCGACTGCGCGAAGGCGAGCAGTTGCGCCTGGGGCAGATCGGAAACCACGCAATAGCGCAGCCCGCCGCGCGACCAATGGTCCACGCTGAGCCCGCGCATCGAAGCCGACGTGACGGTGGCGCCGTCGTCGGTGGCGCGCCAGATGAAGGCGTGCACCACGTGGTCGCGCAAGCGATACACCAGGGCAGCCACCGGGCGGCCGTCCAGGCCGTCGAGCCGCGCGCCGACGAGGCTCACCTGGGCAACGGGCGGCACTACCACCGGCACCAGGAAGCCCAGCCTTTGCGCCAGCCAGGGCTGCAGCGTGTCGCGATCCGGCGATGCCACTTCCACCAGCGGCCGAGTGATTGCCGCGCTCAGGTGGCTTGCTACAGCGGCCTGCATCAGGCGCTCGTCCCGCGCCGGTTGCAACACCGTGATGTTCACGACCGACAGGGTCAAGGTCGCAACGCTCAGCGCGACCCCGAGCGGACGCCAGGCGATCGCATCGCCCCAGCGCGGCAGGGCGCGCCAGCCCACGCCGACGCGATGCCACCAGCCCGCTGGGCGCCGGCGCGCCGACGCGCAGATGCGCTCGCGCAGTTCCGGCGGCGTCGCATAGCGCTGCGCATTCGCCTGCACCGCCTCGCGCACGCGCTGCATGACCCGCAGCTCGTCGCGCCACGCGGCGTCCCGCTCGATCCGCGCTCGCACGGCGAGCCGCTGCGCCTGGTCCAGCGAATCGTCGATATAGGCGCCGAGAAGCTGTAGTTCGGGGAGTGAGTTCATGGACGGGCTCCTGGCTGCGCGGATCGCAGCAACGTTCCCATCAAGACCTCAGCGTCCGCCCCGATATTCCCGCACAGGGAAACGAAACGTGCGGGCAACTGGACAGCAGCGCCCTTCGTTCGCCGTGACGGGAACGAACCATGTTTGCGCCCTCTCCTACCGGGGAACTACCGATGAATCGGCACGGTTTCGCCAGGAGAAGTCAATGCAGCTCGGAATGATCGGCTTGGGTCGAATGGGCTCGAGCATGGTGCGGCGACTGCTGGGCAAAGGCATCGAGTGCGTTGTGCACGATGCCCAGCCCGCGGCAGTTGCCGGCCTGCGCAACGCGGGGGCCCAGGGCGCGGCATCGCTGGAAGAGCTGGTCTCGAAGCTGAGCCGGCCGCGCGCCATCTGGATCATGGTGCCGGCCGGCGTGGTCGACAAGGTCCTTGACGAGCTGGCCGCCCACCTGCAGGCCGGCGACATCGTGATCGACGGCGGCAATTCATACTACCGCGACGACATCCGGCGGGCGGCGAAGCTCGCCGAGGCGGGCCTGCATTATGTCGACGTCGGCACCAGCGGCGGCATCGCCGGCGCCGATCGCGGCTACTGCCTGATGATCGGCGGCGAGGGCGAGATCGTCCGGCACCTGGAGCCGGTCTTTCGGGCATTGGTGGCGGGCGTCGATGCCGCGCCCCGCACGCCAGGACGCAGCGGCACGGTCGACGACGCCGAGCAGGGTTTCCTGCACTGCGGCCCGCATGGCGCCGGCCACTTCGTCAAGATGATTCACAACGGCATCGAGTACGGCATCATGGCGGCCTACGCGGAAGGGCTCAACATCCTGCATCACGCCGGCATCGGCAAGCAGGCCGTCGCCAGCGATGCCGAAACCACTCCGCTGCGCGAGCCGCAGTTCTACCAGTACGAGATGGACCTGCCGCAGATCGCCGAAGTCTGGCGTCGCGGCAGCGTGATCGG
This sequence comes from Ramlibacter sp., assembly GCA_035571795.1. GTDB lineage: Bacteria > Pseudomonadota > Gammaproteobacteria > Burkholderiales > Burkholderiaceae_C > Ramlibacter. The sequence goes on along the minus strand of DATNBX010000169.1, from coordinate 7,949 downwards.
CTCCTGGCTGCTGGACCTCACGGCGCAGGCGCTGCTGAGGGACCCGCTGCTGGAAAGCTACGGCGGGCGTGTCTCCGATTCGGGCGAAGGACGCTGGACCGTGCTGGCGGCCATCGACGAAGCGGTGCCGGCGCAGGTGCTCACCGCGGCCTTGTACGAACGGTTCGGCTCGCGCGGCCAGGCCGGGTTCGCCAACCAGGTGCTGTCGGCGATGCGGCACCAATTCGGCGGCCACGTCGAGCCGACGGCAGGGAAGGCCAAATGAACCTGCCCACACCAGGCCGCCGCGCCGGGACCGCGACCAGCGACGCGCTGGTCATCTTCGGCTTCACCGGCGATCTCGCCGGCAAGAAGATCCTGCCCGCACTTTATGCGATGGTGAAAAAGGGCGAGTTGACCGTGCCGGTGATTGGCGTGGCCTCGTCGCGATGGACCACCGATCAGCTGCATCAGCGCCTGCGCGAAAGCATCGAACGCGAATGCGGGATCGACGATCCGGCGGCGTTCGACCGCCTCACGAAGCTGCTGCGCTATGTCAGCGGCAATTACGAAAACGCCGAAACCTTCACGGCCCTGAAGGCCGCGCTGGGCAGCGCACAGCGCCCGGCGTATTACCTGGCGATTCCGCCGAACCTGTTCCCCACCGTGATCCGCAGCCTGGGCGGCGCCGGGCTGGCCCGCGAGGCGCGTGTCATCGTCGAAAAGCCCTTCGGTCGCGACCTGGCCTCGGCGATCGAACTCGATACGATCGCCCACACGGTGTTCCCCGAGCACTCGATCTTCCGCATCGATCACTTCCTGGGCAAGGAGGCGATCATGAACATCCTGTATTTCAGGTTCGCCAATTCCTTTCTCGAGCCGATCTGGAATCGCAACCATGTCGCCAGCGTCCAGGTGACCCTGGCGGAGGACTTCGGCATCGGCGGGCGCGGCGGCTTCTACGAATCGGCAGGGTGCCTGCGCGACGTGATCCAGAACCACCTGTTCCAGATCGTCGCGCTGCTCGCGATGGAGCCGCCCGCCTGGCAGGGTTTCGCCGCGGTGCAAAGCGCCAAGGCCAGCGTCTTTCGCGCCATGCGGCCGCTCACGCCCGACGACGTGGTGCGCGGACAGTACGCGGGCTATCGCCAGGAAAAGGATGTGGCGAGTGACTCCGATGTCGAAACATTCTGCGCGGTGCGCCTCTTCATCGACTCCTGGCGCTGGGCCGGGGTGCCGTGGTGCCTGCGTTCGGGCAAGATGCTGCCGCATACGCTGGCCGAAGTTCTGGTGCAGTTGCACGCACCGCCGCAGCAGCTGTTCGACGACTCGCATCCCAGCGACGACCGCGCGAACTATGTGCGGTTCCGGTTGCAACCGGTATCGGCCATCGCCCTGGCCGCGCGGGTCAAGCATCCGGGCAAGCAATTCGTCGGTGACCAGCGCGAGCTTTACCTGTGCGAAGACATGGCCCATGAGGAAGCGCCCTACGAGCGGCTGCTGGGCGATGCGATGGCCGGCGATGGCGCGCTGTTCACCAGCCAGGATGCGGTGGAGGCCGCCTGGGCGGTGGTCGAACCGGTGCTCGCCAACCACTATCCGTCGCTGCCCTATCAGCCGGGCACCTGGGGGCCTGAGGCAGCCGACGCGTTGATCGCCGGCCCCGTCGGCTGGCACAACCCGCGACCCGAGCCGTGCGGCGGCGCGGCGCAAAAGACAACATTGACGGCGCAAGTCATTCCTGCACCGAAACAGGAGAAATCATGAATCCCAACACGCGCAAACTGCACGACCTGGGCCAGAGCCTCTGGCTCGACAACATGAGCCGGGAACTGCTGGTCAATGGCACCCTGGCACGCTACATCTCCCAGTTCTCGCTGACCGGGTTGACCTCCAATCCGACGATCTTCGACAAGGCGATCGGCGGCGGCACCTTCTACGACCAGGCGATCGCCGATCTGGCGGGCCAGGGCAAATCCGGCGAGGATCTCTTCAACGCGCTGGCACTGCAGGACCTCAGGCAGGCCGCCGACCTGTTCCGCCCGGCGCACGATGCGACCGGCGGCGTCGACGGCTGGGTTTCGTTCGAGCTGTCGCCCCTCATCGCCGACGACACCGCGAAATCGGTCGAGGCCGCCGCGCGGCTGCACGCGGCCGGCGGGCGGCCCAACCTGTTCATCAAGATTCCGGGCACGCCGGCCGGCGTCCCGGCGATCGAACAGTCGATCTGCGCGGGCGTGCCGATCAACGTCACCTTGTTGTTCTCGCGCGAGCAATACCTGGCCGCCGCGCAGGCCTACCTGCGCGGCATCGAGCGGCGCATCGAGGCGGGGCTCGATCCGAAGGTCGAATCGGTCGCATCGCTGTTCGTCAGCCGCTGGGACGTCGCGGTGAAGGACCAGCTCCCGCCGCGATTGCACAACCGGCTGGGCATCGCCATCGCGATGCGCACTTACAAGGCCTACCGCGAACTGCTGGCCTCGCCGCGCTGGCAGAAACTGGCGAAGGCCGGCGCGCATCCGCAACGCCTGCTGTGGGCCAGCACCGGCACCAAGGACCCGGCGGCGCCCGACACGCTCTACATCGAAGCGTTCGCGGCTCCCGACACCATCAACACCATGCCGGACAAGACGCTGGAAGCTTTCGCCGACCATGGCAAGGTCGGCGCCACGATGCCGGCGGACGGCGGCTCGGCCGAGGCGGTGATCGAAGAATTCAGGCGTCAGGGCGTGGACGACAAGGCCCTGGCCGAACGCTTGCAGCGCGAAGGCGCCGACGCGTTCTCGAAGTCGTGGCACGCGCTGTTGGCGCGCTTGCGCGAGAAGAGCTCGCAGCTGGCCGGCGCGTCCGCCCGCTGACCGCAGCCGCGATACTCACATGGCCGTGCCGATCGCTTTCTCGAACTCGACTTCCGCGCGCAAGCCCTCCAGATCGCGCTGAACCACCACCACGGCCAATTTCTTGCCGCCGAGCCTGTAGGTGATGGTGCAGTCGCGCGTCTGCAGATCGAGCTGTCCGTCGATCTCGGCCGCGTCGAAGCTCCCGGCATGACCCACATAAGCCAGGGTGAAGTCGTACTGTTCGGTCCAGAAGAACGGGACGGCGTCGAACGGCTCGCGCCGGCCGAGCATGTTGCGCGCGGCGCTCTGCCCCTGGCGCTGGGCCACCACCCAGTGTTCGACCCGGATGTTCTCGCCAGTCAGCCGGTCCGGCCAGCGCGCGATGTCGCCGGCCGCGAAGATGCCGGGAACGCTGGTCTCCAGGTATTCGTTGACCGTGACGCCGCGATCGATGCCCAGGCCCGCCTGCTGCGCCAATCCGATCGCCGGGCGCACGCCGATGCCGACGACGACAAGATCGGCCGGCAGGACTTCGCCGTTCTTCAAGCGGACACTTTGCCCGTCGATGGAAACGGCGGTGGTGCCCAGGTGGAACGTCACGCCATGGTGCTCGTGCAGCTTGCGAACGAATTGGCCCACCTGGGCGCCCAGGACCTTCTCCATGGGAACCGCATCGGGCGCGACCACATGCACCTCGATGTTGCGCGCGCGTAGTGCCGCCGTCACCTCGAGGCCGATGAAGCTCGCGCCGATCACCACGGCTCGCTGCGAAGCCGCCGCGGCGGCCACGATCGCGCGGCTGTCGGCCAGCGTGCGCAGGTAATGCACGTGCCGCAGATCCGCGCCGGGGATGTCCAGCCGCACCGGCTCGGCCCCGGTCGCGAGCAGCAGCCGGTCGTAGTCGACACGGCTGCCGTCCGCCAGCTTCAGCTGCCGGTTCTTCGTGTCGATCGCGGCCACCGGCGTGTCCAGCCTCAGGTCGATGCGGTGCTCTTGGTAGAACTCGCTCGGGCGCAGCGGAATCCAGTCTTCGGGCGCCGTCCCGGCCAGATAGCCCTTCGACAGATTGGGGCGATCGCACGGCACGGACGCATCGGAGCTGAGCATCGTGATGCCTGCCGAGTAACCTTCCCGCCGCAGCGTTTCGGCGGCGGCATTGCCGGCGGCGCCACCACCCAAAATGACCACCGCTTTCGGGGTGTCGGCCGCGGGCGCCAGCTGACGCGGCTGTGGTGTGAGCTTCTCGCGGACATAGGCGCTGCCGTCGCGCTGCTCGACGCGCCAGCAGGGGATCGGATCGCGTGCCGGCGTACGCTGCGGCTCGCCGGTACGCAGGCTGAAACAGGCGTGGTGCCAGGGACAACGAACCGTATCGCCGACCAGTAATCCGTCCGCCAGCGGGCCGCCGTAATGCGTGCAATGGGCGCCGATCGCGAACAGCTCGCCGCCGCGCCGGACCAGCAGCACCGGCTCACCGTGCGCGTGGCCAGACAGCATCGCGCCGTCGGCAAGGGATGAGAGCGGGACGCCCTGGGCCAGGTCGGGTCCGCTGAGTTCGTTGTCTGGGCTGCTCATTCGGTCTTCCTCACATCAAGTACTCATGCTCGATCGATCTTGTGCAGCAGCTCGCGCGCCCGCAGCACCACGTTGTCGACGGTGAAGCCGTATTCGCGCAGCAGGACTTCAGCCGGCGCCGAGGCGCCGAACCGTTCGATGCCCAGCATCTCGCCGCCGTTCCCGACGTAGCGGCTCCAGCCCAGCGCCACCCCGAGTTCCACGGCCAATCGTGCCGGCACGGCGGGCGGCAGCACCTCGTCGCGGTAACTTTGCGGCTGGGCCTCGAACAGTTCCCAGCTTGGCATGGACACGCAGCGCACCGCGATGCCGTCACCAGCCAATCGCTCGGCCGCAGCCACGATCAGGCCCACTTCGGAGCCGCTGGCGATCAGGATCAGCGCGGGGCCGCGATCTTTCGCGTCGCTCACCACATAGGCGCCGCGGCGCAGGCCCTCGGCACTTGCGTAGCGGGTTCGGTCGAGCGTCGGGACATCCTGACGGGTCAAGGCCAGCAGCACCGGCCGGTCGCGCGTTTCGATGGCCACCTTCCACGCGACGGCGGTTTCATTGGCGTCGGCTGGCCGGATGACCGTGAGATTGGGGATTGCGCGCAGGCTGGCCAGCTGCTCCACCGGCTGATGCGTCGGACCGTCTTCGCCGAGCGCGATGCTGTCGTGCGTGAACACATGTACGGCGTGCAGCCGCGTCAACGCGGCCAGGCGGATGGCAGGACGCATGTAGTCCGAGAAGATCAGGAACGTCGCGCCGTACGGAATGAATCCCCCATGCGCCGCCAGGCCGTTGACGATCGCGCCCATCGCGTGTTCGCGCACACCGAAATGCAGGTTGCGCCCCGCTCGGCTCCAACCCCCGCCGCCCGACCCCTGCGTGTCGTTCCCGGTGACCGCGGGCGGGTTGAAGTCGCCCAGGTCCTTGAGCGCGGTCTTGGTGGACGGATCCAGGTCGGCCGACCCGCCGACCAATGCCGGCAGTTTCGGGGCCACCGCATTCATCACCTTGCCTGAGGCAGCGCGTGTGGCCATGCCCTTCGCATCGGCGGGAAATACCGGAATGTCCGCATCCCAGCCGGCCGGCAACTCACCCTGCAACCTGCGCTGCAACTCCGCGGCCAGGTCGGGAAAAGCTTGCTCGTAGGCTTGCATGCGCGCAGCCCACGCCGCTTCCTCGCGCGCGCCACGCGCCAGTGCTTCACGCATATGCGCAAGCGCCGCGTCCGGAATCAGGAACGGCGGCTCGGGCGGCCAGCCCAGGCGCTCCTTGGTGAGCCGCACTTCGTCGGCACCCAGCGGCGAACCGTGAACTTCGTAGGTATCCTGCTTGTTCGGCGAGCCGTAACCGATATGCGTGCGCACCAGCACGAGCGAAGGCCGCAACGCTTCCGCACGCGCAGCTTCCAGTGCCTGCGCAATCGCCTCGACGTCGTTGCCGTCCGGGACCACCGTCGTATGCCAGCCATACGACTCGAAGCGCCCCGCGCGGTTCTCGGAGAAGGTGATGTCGGTACCTGCGGACAGTGTGACGTAGTTGTCGTCGTAAAGGCAGATCAGCTTGCCGAGCTCCAAGTGGCCCGCCAGCGATGCCGCTTCGGACGCAACGCCCTCCATCAGGTCGCCGTCACTGACGATGGCGTAGGTGCGATGGTCGACGATCTCGTGCCCGGGCCGGTTGTAGCGCGCTGCCAGTTGTGCTTCGGCGATTGCCAGGCCGACCGCGTTGGCGAAGCCCTGCCCGAGCGGGCCGGTGGTCACTTCGACGCCGGGCGTGTGGCCGCGCTCGGGATGACCTGGGGCCTTGCTGCCCCACTGGCGGAAATTCTCGATCTCGACCAGCGGCAGCTCGTAGCCGCTCAGGTGCAGCAGCGCGTAGAGCAGCATCGAGCCGTGCCCGGCGGACAGCACGAAGCGGTCGCGGTCGGGCCAGAGCGGGTTGCGCGGATTGCACTTGAGATAGCGCGTCCATAACGTGTAGGCCATCGGCGCGGCCCCCAGCGGCATGCCCGGATGGCCGCTATTGGCCTTCTGCACCGCGTCGACGGCCAGGAAGCGGATGGTGTCGATGCACAGTTGATCGAGCGGGTCTGCCATGTTCGATCCTCAGCCCACCTGCCGCTCGTCCTCGTAGCACCACAACCAGTCTTCGCCGGGCTCCAGCGAGCGGACGACGGGATGGCCGGTCGCCGCGTTGTGCCGGGTGGCGTGGCGATTCTTCGACTCGTCGCAGCAGCCGACATGGCCGCAATGAACGCACAGCCGCAGGTGAACCCAAGTGTCACCCATCGCCAGGCATTCCTGGCAGCCGGCTGCGAGGGGCGGGTGAATGGTGGTGGGCACGTGGGAGCAAGCTTTGATCGGCATCGCGAAATTCCTGATCGGGGAGACGGGTTGGGAGAGCCGGCCGGCCTAGTCAGACTGCCGCACCGGCGCGATTCGTGGTCGCGAGGCGCTGATGGATCATCGACACGGCCGCGGCTCCTTCGCCGATCGCCGCACCGACGCGTTTGATCGAGCCGCTGCGCACGTCGCCCACGGCGAACACGCCCGGGACGCTGGTCTCCAGCGCCGCGTGCATGCGGCTTCGGCCAGGCGCCGCGGCCGGCTCGCCCGTCAGCACGAAGCCGTTCGAATCGATCGCCACGCCGCAGCCCCGCAGCCACTGCGTTTCGGGCTCCGCCCCCACGAACAGGAACACATTGCGCAGCGCCATTTGCCGTTCAACGCGATTCTGGTGGTCGCGCCACGTCACAGCGACAAGGCCTTCCGCCGGGTCGCCATGCAGTTGGGTGAGTTCGGTGTGCGGCCGCAATTCGATGTTGGTCGTGGCCTCGATCCGGTCGACCAGGTAGCGCGACATGCTGGCCGCCAGACTGGGGCCGCGCACGAGCACGTTGACTTTGGCTGCGTGCTGGGACAGGAATACGGCGGCTTGCCCGGCCGAGTTGCCGCCGCCCACGAGGGCCACCTCGGATCCGCTGCACATCCTTGCTTCCAGCGCGGAGGCCCAGTACCAAATGCCCCGGCCTTCGAATTCGGCGAGGCGCGGGACGGCGGGTCGGCGGTAGCGCGCGCCGCTGGCTATCACCACCGTCCTGCCACGCAAGTGCCGCCCGTCCGTAAGCGTGAGATGCAGTTCGTCGTCAGCGCCTGTGCGGGCGCAGTCCAGCGACTTGACCTGCGCCGGTATCAGCATCTGGGCGCCGAACTTCTGGGCCTGCACATAGGCTCGGCCGGCCAGGGCCTGGCCCGAGATGCCGGTCGGAAAGCCCAGGTAATTTTCGATTCGTGCACTGGCACCGGCCTGCCCGCCGAACGCCCTGCAGTCGAGCACCAGCACCTGCAAGCCTTCCGATGCGGCGTACACCGCGGTCGCCAAGCCTGCCGGACCGGCCCCCACCACGACCACATCGAACAGCTCGTTGTGGTCGACCGTGTCCACCATGCCGATGCAGCGGGCCAGTTCGGTTTCCGTCGGATTGAGCAGTACGGAGCCATCGGGGCAGACCGTCAGCACCTCGCCCGCGGCCGCACCGTACTGCTGGTGCAGCGCGGCGGCATC
>DATNBX010000168.1:0-26179 GCA_035571795.1 Ramlibacter sp. | reverse complement strand
GCTCGCGCTCCTGGCCGGCCTTGAGCACGTCGTCGAATGCCGCCTGCACCTGCTCGGGCGGCCGCACGCCGCCTTGCTGCAGGTTTATGCCTACCACTTCGATGCCCACCTTGTAGCGGTCCAGGATGGTCTGCATCAGCGAGCGCACGCGCGGCGCGATCTGGTCGCGTTCCTCGGCCAGCGCCGAATCCATCCGCATCTTGCCCACCGTCTCGCGCACGGCAGTCTCCGCCGCCTGCACCACGGCTTCGGAGGGGTTCTTGCTCTCGAACAGATAGGCCCGCGCGTCACTCAGACGATACTGCACCGCGAACTTGATCTCGACGATGTTCTCGTCTTCCGTCAGCATGGCGGATTCGCGCAGGCCCGTGGCCTTGATCACGTTGTCGCGTCCCACGTCCACGGAGCGGATTTGCGTGACGAACACCAGCTCATGGCGCTGGATCGGGTACGGCAGCCGCCAGTTGAAGCCGGCACCCACGGACGATTTGTAGCGGCCGAACTGCGTGATGACGGCCTGCTGGCCTTCCTGGACGATGAAAAAGCCGGTCCCCAGCCAAATCAGGACGACAACCGCGGCGACCAGGCCGGCACCGATGCCGGCGCTCTTCATGTCGGGTTGGAAGTTCCCGCCGCCGCCGAAGCCGCCATTGTCGGGACGACGGCCCTTGCCGCCGAACAGTCCCCCCAGTTTGCGGTTGAAATCGCGCCAGAGCTCGTCCAGGTCCGGTGGGCCCTGGTTGGGGCCGCGGCCGTTGCCCTCCGGCTTTTGCGGGTCGGGACGATTGTTCTCCGACTGCTTGTCGTCGCCGCGCCCCCAGCGCGGATCGTTCAGGTTGAACATGCCCCTGATCCGGCCTTTCAGCTCCGCCCACGGCAGGCTGCGTAAATGGAGGTTCATCGCGCTTGGATCTCTTTCTTGTAGCAGCCGCATTGTGCCTTGGGCCAGTTCACACCGTTTCGGCCGGCCCTACGCCGCAGTGTGATGCATTTCGGGGTTGTCCGAGGCAGTTGTCCCTTGGGAGTCGCGCTGTGCCAATTCTTCCACCAATTGCCGCCGCAACGCTGGCAGGCCGGCCGAGGTCCGGCCGCTGACGAACAGGCGTGGCACCGGGATGCCTTCGAGTTCGAACAGGTCACTGGATTGCAGCGGCTGCTGGCTTGGATCGAGCACGTCCGTCTTGTTGAACACCAACACCTGCGGCACGTCGGCCGCGCCGATTTCGTGCAACACGCGCTGCACTTCGGCGATCTGTTCCGGGTGATTCGGGTTGGCGGCGTCGACCACGTGCAGCAGCAGGTCGGCATCGGCCGCTTCATGCAAGGTGGCCTCGAAAGCGTCGATCAGGCTGTGGGGCAAGTCGCGAATGAACCCGACCGTATCGGACAGCGACACCGATCGCCCCGCTTCGCCCAGGTAAAGCTGGCGCGTGGTGGTATCGAGCGTGGCGAACAGCTGGTCGGCGGTATAGGCACGGGCCTTGACCAGCGCATTGAACAGCGTGGACTTGCCGGCGTTGGTATAACCGACCAGCGAGATGTTGAATGCGCCGCGCCTCTCGCGCTGGCGCCGCTGGGTGTGGCGCTGCTTCTTGACCTTCTCCAGCCGCTCGCGGGTGCGCTTGATGGCGTCGCCGATCATGCGCCGGTCCAATTCGATCTGCTTTTCACCCGGGCCCCCTCGCAGGCCGGCTCCGCCGGTCTGGCGCTCCAGGTGGGACCACCTTCGCACCAGCCGCGTGCTGACGTACTGCAGCCGGGCAAGCTCGACTTGAAGCTTGCCCTCATGACTGCGAGCACGCTGGCCGAAGATTTCAAGGATGAGCAACGTGCGGTCGTTGACCGGCCGGTCGAGGTGGCGTTCCAGGTTGCGCTGCTGAGCGGGGCTCAGGGCCTGGTCGAACAGGATCTCGGTGGCACCCGTCTCCTCGGCCAGTGCCTTGATCTCGTCCGCCTTCCCTTTGCCGATGAACAGGGCTGCGTCGGGCGCCTTGCGCTTGCAGGCGACCCGGGCGACCGGCGTCAGGCCCGCGGTCTGCGCGAGCAGGCCCAGCTCTTCCAGCTGCGAGTCGAAATGAGGCACGCCCAGGTCCACGCCAACAAGAATGGTCGGCGCGACTGGGGAAGCGGGCGATTGGGGCAAACTCAAAGCCAGGGGTCCAGGAAGGCGCAATCAGGTCGGCGGCGAGGACCACACTGCCGTTCGAGCGCCCGGGGCGCTGCGTTCAAGTCGCGCCGGCTTCACCTTCGGTCGTGGTGAAGTTCACGGCCCGGCCGGGCACGATGGTGGAGATGGCGTGCTTGTAAACCATCTGGGTCACGGTGTTGCGCAGCAGCACAACGTACTGGTCAAAAGACTCAATCTGGCCTTGCAGCTTTATTCCGTTGACGAGGTAAATCGACACCGGCACATGCTCGCGGCGCAAGGTATTGAGAAATGGGTCTTGTAGAAGCTGCCCTTTGTTGCTCACGATATTCTCCGTGTTCCGCATCCGGAAATGTTGTTGGAAACTGCACCTTACCACAGCAACAGTGCTGCGCAAGTAGTCCAATGCCGATAGCACTCCAGCTGGGTGCGGATTTTGCTATTCCTTGTCGGCATATGGGTTGCGCGAGGTCTTCATTTCGATCCGCAAAGGGGTGCCGATCAGGTTGAATTCCTTGCGAAAGCGCCCCTCGAGAAAGCGTTTGTAAGCGTCGGTCACGTGTTCGAGCGAGTTTCCGTGGACGACGATGACCGGCGGGTTCATCCCGCCCTGGTGTGCATAGCGCAGCTTGGGCCGGAACATGCCCGCGCGCTTGGGCGACTGGAACTGCACCGCCTCCAGGAGCAGCCGGGTAAGCACCGGCGTGGGCATTTTCACCATGGCCGACTTGTGGGCCTGCGCGATCGAGGCCCACACCGGCCCCAGCCCCTGGCGTTTGATGGCCGAGATGAAATGCATGGGCGCGAACTTGAGGAAGGCCAGCCGCGACTCGATCTGGCGCTGCACCTGCTGGCGCTCATACTCGTCCACGGCGTCCCACTTGTTGACCGCCAGCACGACGGCCCGTCCGCTTTCGAGGATGTAGCCGGCGATGTGCGCGTCCTGGTCGGTCACTCCCTGGGTCGCATCCAGCAGCAGCAGCACGACATTGGCCGATTCGATGGCCTGCAGGGTCTTGACCACCGAGAACTTCTCGATCGCCTCGAACACCTTGCCCTTGCGCCTCAGGCCCGCGGTATCGATGAGTTCGAATTTTTGCCCGGCCCGCTCGAAAGGCACCGAGATCGCGTCCCGGGTCGTGCCCGGCTGGTCGAACGCCACCAGCCGCTCCTCGCCCAGCCAGGTGTTGATCAGCGTCGATTTGCCGACGTTGGGCCGCCCGGCGACGGCGAGCTTGATGACACCGGTGTCCTGCGCCGAAGCTTCGTCTTCGTCATCGGAAAGGTTCAGCGGCTCGAACGCGAGCTCGACCAGGCTGCGGATGCCCTGTCCATGGGCCGCCGAAACCGGATGCACCTCGCCCAGGCCGAGCTCGTAGAACTCGCTCAGCTGCACTCCTTCGGTCATTCCCTCGGCCTTGTTCGCGGCCAGCACCGTCGGCTTGCCCAGCTTGCGCAGGTACCTGGCGATGTCGTGGTCCTGCGCCGACAGGCCGCCCCGGGCGTCCACCACGAAGATCACGACGTCGGCCTCGGCGACCGCCTGCCGCGTCTGCTTGGCCATCTCCATGTAGATGCCGCTCTCCGCCGTGGGTTCGAAACCACCCGTGTCGATGACGATGAATTCGTGTTTGCCGTGTTTCGCGTTGCCGTAATGCCGGTCACGCGTGAGGCCGGCGAAGTCCGCCACGATCGCGTCGCGCGACTTGGTCAGCCGGTTGAACAGCGTCGACTTGCCGACATTGGGCCGGCCCACCAGGGCCATGACGGGTTTCAAGCCAGGCCTGCCCTACTCGGGCACGAAGCCATACACGCCGCCGCCATGCGTCACCACCACGAGGGTGTTGCCGGCGGCCACGGGCGCGGCGGCAACGGCCGACCCGTCGGTGCTCAGGCGGTTCAGCAGCGAACCGTCTTCACGCGACAGCAGATGCACGAGGCCGGTGCTGTCGCCGACGACGACGGAGCGGCCCAAAGCCAGCGGCGCGGTGAGGCCGCGATGCAGCAGCTTGTCATTGGTCCAGGCCCGCTCGCCGCTGTCGCGACGCCATGCCAGCACTTTGCCGTCGGATTCGGTGCCGAATACCAGCCGGTCATCGCCGGTCACGCCTTCAGCGCCGCTGGCGGGCTTGGTCCACAGGACGGCGCCGCGCACCGCGTTGATGCAGCCCACGCTGGCCTGGAAGGCTCGGGCGCAAACCGTCTCACCCACCCGGCTGACGCCGCCCACCAGGTCGACCAGCCGTTCGACGTCATTGATGCCGCGGGGCGTTGCCAGCGGCGCCTCCCATCGGACGCTGCCATTGCTCGGGTTCAGGCCCACCAGGCGTCCCGACAGGCCCACGATCAGCGTGTCGCCCACAGCGAGCATCACGCCGCCGTGGCGCAGCACCAGCGGTTCGCCGGCGCGCTGCTGGGTCCAGAGCTTGCGGCCGGTCTGGCCGTCGAAGGCCGTCACGGCGCGGTCCGCGGTGAGCGTAAAGACGCGGCCGCCGGCCACGAACGGAGCCGTGTACGACACGGCCGGCATCTTCTGGCGCCAAGCCTCCTTGCCGTCCGCCAGCGCCACCAGTTCATTGGCCCGGCTCACCACCGCGACCAGCTTGCCATCGCTGCCGACGCCGGCGGCGAGCGGTCCACCGGCACCGGCACGCCAGACGTCGCGGCCGGTCGCCGCATCGATCACCGCGACCGTCCCGTCGCCGCTGGCCACCGCGACGGTGCCGCCATTGACGTTGATCGACAGCAGCAAGTTGACCTCCCCGACGCGCGCCGTCCAGGCCGGCCGCACGGCGATCAGGGCCGCATTGGGCGGCAGTTCGGCGGGCTTGGGTTTTTCGGCGGCCCCGCCCAGGAAGGAGGGCATCATCGAGCAGCCGGCCAGCGCGGCAACCAAGGTCATGGTGCAAACGGCTGACAGCCCGCGCGCGCGGGCCCCAATCCTGTGGCCGGTCATGGTTTGGCGCCTCCGGACGCTGCCGGAGCGGGAACGCCGGCGATCTGCTGCGGATCGACGCCCAGCGCGCTGAGTTTGACAGCCACCAGGTTGCGGTACTCGGCACGATCGTCGAAGCCTTTGTACGCCTTGGAATATTCGGCCCTGGCCTCGGCCTTCTTGCCCTGCAGGTTGTACACGTCACCGCGCCGATCGGCCACCAGCGCCTCGAATTCCTTGGGAAAGTCCCCGGACAGGTACTTGAGGGCCTCGTCGTAGGCCTTGGCCTCCATCATGATGCTGGCCAGGCGCAGCCGCGCCACGGCCTGCAGGCCTTCGTCCGACGCCTTGTCCGCAACCCAGCCGAGCGCGTTTTTCGCCGCCTCGGTATCACGTTTCTCCGCGAAGATCCGGGCGGCCAGCAGCCCAGCCTGCTGCGCATAAGTCGTGCGGCCGAACTTGTCCTTCATGTCGGAAAAAGCCCGGCCGAGCCGGCCCGTGTCGCCCGCCTGCGCAGCGCGTTCGACCTCCTCGTACAGCGCCGACGCCTGCGCGGCCTGGGCCCGCTGCCAGTACTGCCAGCCGTTCCAGGCGGCAATGGAGCCGAAGACCACGATGACCACCCAGGTAATGAGATTGCCGTACTCGTTCCAGAAGTGCTTGATCTCAGCAAGCTGTTCCTGTTCTTCGAGGTCGAGATGTTTTGCCATGCTTGATGTCCGCCCGTGCAACCGGGAATTGTAGTTAGGATGGGTTTCCAAGCCGCAGCTCTTCGCGAATCCGGAGCACCGGATCGGGTTGCCCCCGCAGCGCAATCTCCGATTGTGGGGCGTCCCGGTCGCGCAGGTGCTTGAGCTTGAAAGAAGACTGGTCGTCGTCGGAAAAGATCAGGGCGTACTGCGCGCCGCTCGCGTCCGCCTTTTGCAGTTGCGACTTCAGGTTTCCGGGCCCGGCATGCATCAGAACACTGCTGCCAGCCTCACGCAGCCGCTCGATCACCGGCAACGCGCGTGCAAGCGCCGCCGCGGAGGGAACGACCGCGTAGAACTGCGGCGCCCCGTCTGGCACCGGCAGTCCCAGCTCCTGGATCAGCAGCAGCAGTCGCTCGATGCCCAAGCCGAATCCGATCGCGGGGGCGCTCTTGCCGCCGATCTGCTCGATGAGGCCGTCGTAGCGCCCGCCACCGCAGACCGTTCCCTGCGCGCCCAGAAGATCGGTCGTCCACTCGAAAACCGTGAGGTTGTAGTAGTCCATGCCGCGAACCAGGCGCGGATTGACCCGGTACTCGAGGCCTGCGGCATCGAGCAGCGCTTTCACGCCATCGAAATGCGCAAGCGACGCGGCCCCCAGGAAATCGAGCACCTTCGGGGCCGATTCGATGACGTCCTGCATGGAAGGATTCTTGCTGTCGAGAATGCGCAGGGGATTGGTGTCGAGACGGCGCCTGGCATCCTCATCAAGGGCATCGGCATGTTGTTTGAAATGGCGAACCAGCGCGTCGCGATGCGCGGTGCGCTCACCCGCCTGCCCGAGACTGTTGATCTCGAGGCGAACATGCTCACCTTCAACGAGCCCCAGTTCGCGCCAGAGCGAGCGTCCCATCAGGATCAGTTCGGCATCGACATCCGGTCCGGCCAAACCCATCGCCTCGACATCGAGCTGGTGAAACTGCCGGTACCGGCCCTTCTGCGGCCGCTCGTGGCGAAACATCGCTCCCATGGTCCAGATCCGCAACGGCCCGTTGTACAGCGCGTTGTGCTGCACGACCGCGCGGACGATGCCCGCCGTCGCTTCCGGACGCAAGCTGAGTTGATCCTGGTTCATCGAATCGACAAAGGAATACATTTCCTTCTCGACGATGTCCGTCACTTCGCCCAGGCCGCGGACGAACAGCGCCGTCGGCTCGACCACCGGGGTCACGATGTACTGGTAGCCATAGCGCGCCAGCACTTCCCGCACCACACCGTCGAACCAGTGCCAGATCGCCGAGGTAGGCAGCTTCTCCTTGCGGGATACCGTGCCCGGCAAGATGTCGTTCATGCCTTTGACGGCAAGCAGTTTTTCCGCCTTCCTGGCGGGCAGATTCAATTCAGCAGTCATGGATGCTCAAGCGCTTTCGTCGGCACGCTCTCGGCCGAAGCGCTCTTCAACGTAGTTTTCGACGATCTGGTGGAACTCGTTCGCGATGTTGTCGCCGCGCAGCGTCATGGCCTTGCGCCCATCGATGAAGACCGGCGCGGCCGGTGCTTCGCCCGTACCGGGCAGGCTGATGCCGATGTCGGCGTGCTTGCTCTCGCCCGGTCCGTTGACGATGCAGCCCATCACAGCGACCCTCATCTTCTCGACACCGGGATATTTCGCGCGCCACACCGGCATCTGCGCGCGCAGGTAATCGTCGATCTGCTTGGCCAGTTCCTGGAAGGTGGTGCTGGTGGTGCGCCCGCATCCCGGGCACGCCGTGACGCTGGGCACGAAGCTGCGCAGGCCCAGGCCCTGGATGATTTCCAGCGCGATCACCACTTCCTGCGTGCGCGCTTCGCCCGGCTGCGGCGTGAGCGAAACGCGGATGGTGTCGCCGATGCCTTCCTGCAGCAGGATGCCCAGCGCCACGCTGGAAGCCACCGTGCCCTTGGTGCCCATTCCCGCTTCGGTCAGACCCAGATGCAACGGATAGTCGCAACGCGCGGCCAGCTCGCGGTAGACCGAGATCAGGTCCTGCACGCCGCTGACCTTGCACGAAAGAATGATCTGGTTGCCCGCCATGCCCATCTCTTGCGCAAGCCTGGCGGAACCGATGGCCGAGGTGACCAGCGCTTCGTACATCACCGACTTCGCATCCCACGGCTCGGCCCGCGCGCTGTTCTCGTCCATGAGCCGTGAGAGCAGGTCCTGGTCCAGGCTGCCCCAGTTCACGCCGATGCGCACAGGCTTGTCCCAGCGCATCGCCGCTTCGATCATCTGGCCGAACTGCCTGTCGTGCTTGTCGCCCTTGCCCACATTGCCGGGGTTGATCCGGTACTTGGACAGGGCCTGGGCGCAGTCCGGATAGTCGGTGAGCAGGCGGTGCCCGTTGTAGTGGAAGTCGCCGATCAGCGGAACATCGATTCCCATCCGGTCGAGCTGCTCGCGGATGTAAGGCACCTGCGCAGCGGCTTCGGGCGTGTTGACCGTGATGCGCACCAGCTCCGAACCGGCCACGGCCAGTTCCTTCACCTGGATCGCCGTGCCGACCGCGTCCTGGGTGTCGGTGTTGGTCATCGACTGCACGCGCACCGGCGCGTCCCCGCCGACGGTGACGACGCGCGATCCCCACGCGATGCGGGCCTGGCGCGAGCGGCGCGGCCTGGGTGAGGCCGGTTCGATGGGCAGGCACGGCTGCATCATTTGACCTCGAAGCGCGCCACGTTGTCGCGCGAGATCGACTGCAGGTCGAACGGTTTGCCCCGCACCTGCACCTCAGTGGCATCGGCCCGTCCAACGGTCACCTGCAGCGGCAGCACGCCGGAAGCGCCCGCGGCTTCGCCCGGAGCGAGCAGCCGCCTGACCGCGACCACCCCCTTGGCATCGGTCACTTCCACCCAAGACCCGCTTTTGGTTCGAAAGACCACGATCCCGCTGGCGGGAGTCGCCAGGTCGTTGGCGGCGACGGTCGCCGGAGCGGACGCGGCGGCCGCCGAGGACGCAGGCTTGGCGGCGCTGGCCGGGGTGAAGTTCTTGGCCGGCACAGCCGCGGACGCCGGGGATGCGGCTCCCGCCGGCAATGTCCCGGATGCCGCGGCCATCGCAGCCATCGGTTGTGCGACATTGGCGGCCGGCTCCAGGACGGTGCCTGGAACGGCCACCGGCGGCGCTGGCGAGACAGCCTTTGGCGAGCTGGTGGCAGCAGACACGCCGTCGTCTCGCTGCATCGAGGGCAGCAGTATCAGCACGAGCGCACCGAGCAGCAGCGCAAACACGATCAGGTACACCGGCCTGGAAAGCAGGTTGAGCCATGTCGGCGCGGTCCCATCGCCGGGGGCGCGAAACGGGGCGTTGATGCCTTCGTCGGTATGGATCAGGCGCGGCGCGGCGGTCTGGGGCAGCCGGTCGAGTACCTGCTGGGGGTCGATCTTGAGAGTGCGGCACACGGTGGCCGCCAGCGCGCGCGCGAACACGGCATCGGGCAAAAGGTCCCAGCGGTCCTGTTCCAGCGCCTCCAGTTTGGACGCCGGCACCTTCAGCGACACGGCCAACGCCGCCACGTGCAGCCCCGCCGCTTCGCGCGCTCGGCGCAGCAGTGCGCCGGCCGTCGCTGCATCTG
Organism: Ramlibacter sp.; assembly: GCA_035571795.1. Taxonomy (GTDB): domain Bacteria; phylum Pseudomonadota; class Gammaproteobacteria; order Burkholderiales; family Burkholderiaceae_C; genus Ramlibacter. The sequence goes on along the minus strand of DATNBX010000168.1, from coordinate 16,798 downwards.
CGGCCGCCGGCTGGCCGGCGCCCTCGCCGATGCCTTCCTGTGCCCAGGATTCACTCATCGAAAGCCCCTCTTGCGTACGCGGTGGCCTCGCGCGACTGCGGAAACCGTTTCCTGAGCTGTTCACCCAGCTGCTGCATGGCAACCCGGTCGTTCATGCGGCGCTCGACCTTGACACCCAGCCACAGCGTCTCGGCATTGGCCTGATCGCTGTTGTTCAGGCGCCGGATGTAGAACTGGGCGCGGGTGAAGTCGCCCCGCTGGAACAGCAGGGTCGCCAGGTTGTAGCCGGTCACCGGGTTGCCCGCATCCAGCTCGTAGGAGCGCGCCAGGCTGCGCTCGGCGTCGGCCGGTCGGCCGGCGCGCGCCTGGCACAGTCCCTGGGCCATCAGCGTCTTGGCCCGGCCGGCATAGAGCGGATTGGCCATCGCCACCTCGAAGGCGCGCAGCGACTCGTCATAGCGGCCCTGCTGGCAAAGCAGCCAGCCGTAGTTGTGCTGCACGTTGGCGTCGCGCGGGTTCAGCGCGGCGGCGCGGCGGAAACTCTCCTCGGCCTGCCGGTTGTCGTTCAGCCGCATGTAGATCAGGCCGCGCAGGTTGTACGCATCCGGAAAACTCGGGTCGGCGGCGATGACCTGCTTGAGTTCGTCGAGTGCCACGTTGGTCTGGCCCTGCTCGAAATACCCGATCGCCAACTCCATCCGGATACGCGCCCGCTTGCGCCCCTCGGGCTCGTCGGATTCGGTCACGATGTCGCGCGATGCGGTAGCGTCGCCGCCCGCAGCCCGCGAGGCGCAACCGGCCAGGGCGAGCAGCAGCGTGGCGGCCAGCCAGGCCCAGGCCAGGCATCTTCGCGCGTCCCAGACGGACCTTTTCATGGCGTCATGTCTCCTTCGCACCGGGTGCCGGTGCCGGCACCTGCTTCATCATCACGGTGCGCTGCCGCACGATGCGTTCGCCCACGCGGGTGCGATCCCTGACCTCGCCGGCGAGCTGCCCGCACGCCGCGTCGATATCGTCCCCCCTGGTCTTGCGCACGGTGGTGACGATACCAGCATCACCGAGGATTTTCGCGAAAGCGAGCACGTGTCTGTGGGGGGAACGCGTCAGTCCGGACTGCGGAAATGGATTGAAGGGGATCAGGTTGATCTTGCAGGGCACGCCCTTGCCGCCATGGTGCCTTACCAGGTCCACCAGCTGGCGTGCATGTTCCGGCTGATCGTTGACGCGATCGAGCATGCAGTACTCGAAGGTAATGAAGTCGCGCGGCGCATGCTCGAGATAGCGGTTGCAGGCGTCGAGCAAGTCCTCCAGGCAATGCTTGCGGTTCAAGGGCACCAGGTGATCGCGCAGCTCGTTGTTGGCCGCGTGCAGCGACACCGCCAGGGCCACCGGGCAATCCCGGGCCAGCCGGTCGATCATCCGGACCATGCCCGAAGTCGACACCGTCACGCGCCGGCGCGACAGGCCGTAGCCATGGTCGTCCAGCATCACGCGCAGCGCCGGCAGCAGTGCGGAGTAGTTCTGCAGCGGCTCTCCCATCCCCATCATCACGACGTTGGAGATGACACGCTCACTGGTTTTCAGATGCCGGCGCAGGAAGTGCTCGGCGAACCAGAGCTGGGCGACGATTTCGCCGGTGGTCAGGTTGCGCGAAAAGCCCTGGTGACCGGTGGAGCAGAAGCGGCAACCCACGGCGCAGCCGGCCTGCGAGGAAACGCAAAGCGTGCCGCGGTCGTCCTCGGGGATGAAGACGGCCTCGACGGCGTCGCCCGCGCCCACGTCGAACAGCCATTTGATCGTGCCGTCGGCGGACTCATGCTGCGAAACGATGGCCGGGGCTTCGATGCGCGCGGCGGTCATGAGCTTGTCGCGGAGCTGCTTGGCCAGATCGCTCATCTGGTCAAAATCGCGCGCGCCGCGCTGGTGAATCCAGCGGAACAGCTGGGTCGCCCGGAAGCGCTTTTCGCCCAGCTCTTCGCAGAAAGCAGCCAACCCCTCCAGGTCGAAGTCGAGAAGATTGGCCTTCATCGCATGGGGAGTCCGCTCGCCGCGGCCAGGGCTTGTCCGGGCCCTAGCGCGAGTAGACGTTCATCGCTGGAAAGAAGAAGCCCACTTCCACCTTGGCCGTTTCGGCCGCATCGGAACCGTGGACCGCATTGGCATCGATGCTGTCGGCAAAATCGGCGCGGATGGTGCCGGCAGCGGCCTTCTTCGGATCGGTCGCGCCCATCAGTTCGCGATTCTTGAGGATGGCGTCCTCGCCTTCGAGTACCTGGACCATCACCGGGCCCGAGATCATGAACTCGACCAGGTCCTTGTAGAAGGGACGATCCTTGTGCACGGCATAGAACTGCTGCGCCTCCCCGCGCGACAGATGGGCCATCTTCGCGGCGATGATTTTCAAGCCGCCGGCCTCGAACCGGGCGTAGATCTGGCCGATCACGTTCTTCGCCACGGCGTCGGGTTTGATGATGGAGAGGGTGCGTTCGATGGCCATTGAGATTTCCTAAAGCTTGATGTTGTCGGGTTTCGTCGCAACCCGGAAATTGCGCAAAGCCTTGAATTTTAGCCGGGCCTGGGAAGCCCCTGCCCCTTGCGTATTGCGCTAGCGGCCGCGGCCCCCGCGGCGTTGGCCGCCCCCGGTGCCACCGCCTCCGCCTCCGCCGCCGCCACGGCGCCGGCCGCCCTGCCCTTGACCCGGTCCCTGGCCCTGGCGCTGGCGCGTGAAGCTGTCGGCTCCGATGTAGCCGAAGGATGTCTTCATCGGGTCGGGCTGGGCGTTGCCGCCCTGCCGGTCGGCCCGGTCACCGCGATCCCCCCGATCCTTGCGGCGCTGCTGCCCTTGCCCGCCGGCGTTGCCGCCCTGTCCTGGCTGCCCCGCCTGGCCGGACTGCTGCCCTGTGCCGCGCGGCTGGCCTTCCCGGTTGTTGCCGCGCGCCCCATTGCGATTGCCCCGGCGGCGATTACGGCTCTTGCCGCCACCTCCCGGCTCGCCTTCGCCTTCACGCTCGCCCTGGGAGGGCCGGCCGGTTCCATTCGGACCCGCGGCTTGCATCAGCGCGCGGATGTCGCGTTCGTCCAGCTCCATCCAGGCTCCGCGCTTGAGTCCGCGCGGCAGCATCATTGCGCCGTAGCGGATGCGGATCAGCCGGCTGACGGCATGGCCCAGCGCCTCGAACAAGCGCCGGACCTCGCGGTTACGGCCTTCGGAAATCGTCACCCGGTACCAGGTGTTGGCACCTTCACCGCCGCCGTCCTCGATCGAGCCGAACTGCGCGCGGCCGTCTTCCAGGTCGACACCTTCGAGCAGGCGCTGCTTCTCCTCGTTGCTTACCGCGCCCAGCACCCGCACGGCGTATTCGCGCTCCAGTCCGAAACGCGGATGCATGAGCTTGTTGGCCAGTTCGCCCGAATTCGTGAACAGCAGCAGGCCTTCGGTGTTCAGGTCCAGGCGCCCCACCGACTGCCATTTGCCCTGCGGCAGCTTGGGCAGCTTGCGAAATACCGTGGGGCGGTTGCGCGGATCGTCATTGGTGACGACTTCGCCCACCGGCTTGTGATAGGCGATCACCCTTGCCGGGGGCGGTGCGATGCGGAAACGGATGGGCTTGCCGTTGACCTTGATCTGGTCGCCGAACTGGATGCGCTGACCGATGTGGGCCGGTTCGTTGTTGACGGAAATCCGGCCTTCGGTGATGAGCTGCTCCATCTCGAGACGCGAACCCAGGCCCGCCTGCGCCAGCAGCTTGTGCAATTTGGGGGTATCCGCCTGAGGCGAGAGCACCCGCTTGGGGGCCGCTATCTCGGCACTTTCCACTTCGGCATCGAACTGGCCGGAAACCACGTCGGCGAAGCTGATCGGAACCGTCGGCTCGGACTTGGGCTGTGGCTCCTCCAGGCGCTCGCGGTCTTGACCCTCATCATCGGAGTCGGCTTCGCCTTCGCCATCACTGTCGTCCCAGAGCTGTTCGGCCACGCGGGGTTCGGCAGTCTGCGCTGCGACGACGCGCTCGGGGGCGGCCGGAGTTTCTTTTTCGTCCACCTCTTCGGCGGACTGCACGGAAATCGCGCCACGCAATGGTTCGTTCATGTTCATGTCTCGACGGCTTGCGCCGCATCGTCGGCGGCACCCTCATGGGCGGGTTGTTGGCTGCTAGCTGTGGCCGCTGCGGCGGGCTCCGGGCCGCCCGGCTCGGCGCGGCTTTCGATCGCGAGGTCCGGCTGGTCGGCGGTACCCAACGAATCGAACACGTGTGCCTGTTGCGCTGGGCTGTCCAGAACCGGCAACTGGTCCAGGGAATCCAAGCCGAGGTCGTCCAGGAACTGGCGGGTGGTCGCAAACAGGGCGGGGCGCCCCACGGTCTCGCGATGGCCGATGACCTCGACCCAGCCGCGGTCTTCCAGCTGCTTCAGGATCAACGCATTGATGGTGACGCCGCGGATGTCTTCCATGTCGCCGCGCGTGCACGGCTGGCGATACGCGATGATGGCCAGCGTCTCCAGCACCGCACGGGTGTACTTGGGCGGCTTTTCAGGATGCAGCCGGTCCAGGTACTCGCGCATCTCCGGCCGGCTCTGAAAGCGCCAGCCGCTGGCGACGTGGACCAGTTCGACCCCGCGTTGGGTCCATTCGTTCTGCAGGTCCGCGAGCAGCGCCTTGATTGTGTCGGCGCCCAGTTCGTCATTGAACAGCACGCGCAACTCGCGCAACGGCAACGGCTGCTGCGAGCAGATCAAGGCGGTTTCGAGGACGCGCTTCGCATCCGTCGTATTCATGGTCTTGCCGATCCGGGAAAAGGCGCCATCCGGCGCGCAAATCAAAGGGCGATTTCGGTTCGCTGCGACGCAGGCAACCCGAGGTTGTGCGAGGCATGCCACCGCGGGCAGGGCGGGTTCGGCGACCCTAGCCGGGGGCGTGGCTTTCTAGCCATTCGAAATCATTGTAACGCAGGCCCCAAAGCACCAGCGCATGCCGCAGATCCGCCGGTAACGGAGCGTGAAACTCAAGCGCCTTGCCGGTGGCGGGATGCTCGAACGCCAGGCGATATGCATGAAGGCCCTGTCGCACCAGCCCGGCGGCTTGCGCGCCGCCATAGAGCTCGTCCGACACCAGCGGATGGCCGATATGGGCCATGTGAACGCGGATCTGATGGGTCCGGCCGGTCCCAAGCGTGGCGCGGACCCAGCAGCCCCGCTCGTTGCCCTGCAGCAGCTCGAACGCCGTGGAGGCGGGCTTGCCGCTTTCGACCACAGCCATGCGCAGGCGGTTGCGCGGGTCGCGGCCGATCGGCGCCTGCACATGCCGCACCGCCGCGCCGCCCCATGAGCGATGCGCCAGCGCGACGTACTGACGCGCCACCTCACGCGCACCGATGCGTTGCACCAGCGCGTCCATGACGGCGCGCGTGCGAGCCACCACCATCAAGCCGCTGGTGTCTTTGTCCAGCCTGTGCACGATACCGGCCCGCGGCAGCAATGAGACACGGCTGTCGCGCGCAAGCAGGCCATTGAGCAGCGTTCCACTCCAGTTGCCCGGCGCGGGATGCACGACGAGTCCGGCGGGCTTGTCGATCACCAGCAGGTGTTCATCCTCGTACACGATTGGCAGGGCCATCGGCTCGGGCCGGAAGGCCTGGCTTTGCGGTGTCGGGCGCAGCTCGATTTCGCCGCGGTCACCGGCCTTCACCTTCTGTGAGGAGCGATTCGCGGGTGCGCCCTGAAGCGTCACCGCACCGGCTTCGACCAGCTGCTGGAGGTAGCTGCGCGAGAACTCCGGCACCAATGCGGCCAGCGCGCGGTCGAGGCGTTCACCGTGCTGCGCGGCTTCGATCACGAAGGGCCTGAGCTCGGCGTCGGGGCCGGCGTCCAGGGCGTCTTCCAGGGCAGGCTGCGCCTCAGGTGGAGAGGGCCTGTCCTGAGCCGCGGCCAGGGGGTCGGCCGATATAATGAATTTGCCCTGTTTCAAGAAAGTTCGTTTCAATGCTTCGAGCCAAATTATCGGTGCTGCCCATCCTGGCGATCGGTGCCGCCGCACTGCTGGCCGCTTGCTCTTCGACCTCCGAGGACAAGACCGCGAACTGGAGTCCGAACAAGATATACACCGAAGCCAAGGACGAGCTGAACTCGGGCGCCTTCGACAAGGCCATCCCGCTGTTCGAGAAGCTCGAGGGCCGCGCCGCGGGCACGCCGCTGGCCCAGCAGGCGCAGCTGGAAAAGGCCTACGCGCAATACAAGAGCGGCGAACAGGCGCAAGCGCTGTCGACGCTGGACCGCTTCATCAAGCTGCACCCCTCCAGTCCGGCCATCGATTACGCCCTGTACCTCAAGGGCATCGTCAATTTCAACGACAACCTGGGCATCTTCGCCTTCCTGTCCAGGCAGGACCTCTCGGAGCGAGACCAGAAGGCGGCCAAGGAATCCTTCGATTCGTTCAAGGAACTGGTGACGCGCTTTCCGGATTCGCGCTACACGCCCGACGCGCGGGCGCGCATGACCTACATCGTCAATTCCCTGGCGGCGTATGAGGTCCACGTGGCACGCTACTACTACAGCCGCGGCGCTTACGTGGCCGCCATCAACCGCGCCCAGAACGCACTGACCGATTACCAGAACGTGCCCGCGCTGGAAGAAGCGTTGTTCATCCTGGTGCGCTCCTATGACGCGCTGGGGATGGCCCAGCTGCGCGACGACACCCGCCGCGTCATGGAGAAGACCTACCCCCAAAGCGAGTACCTGAGCCGGGGCTTCAAGTCCAGGCAGGAGCCGTGGTGGAAGTTCTGGTGAACCCGGCCAGGGTCTCGAGGAATTCTTCGTTCGATCCAAGCGTGCGCATCGGCGGCAGCGCCGCCAATATCCGCCGGCCGTAGCCCATGCTGGCCAGCCGCGTGTCGCAAACGACCAGCACGCCCTGATCGGATTCGCGCCGGATCAGGCGCCCCGCTCCCTGTTTGAGCGCCACCGCCGCTTCGGGCACGAAGTAGTCGTTGAAGGCACTGCGCCCCTGCAGCTCCAGGCGCTGCGCCCGCGCTTCGACCAGCGGGTCGCCGGGGGGCGGGAACGGCAGCTTGTCGATGATCACCAGCTGCAAGGCATCGCCGGGGACATCGACGCCCTCCCAGAAAGACGCCGAAGCCACCAGCATGCATCCCGGGCGGCCCTGCGATGCGCCCTCGCGGAATCGCTCGATCAGGCGGCGCTTGGGCCACTGACCCTGCACCAGTACCTCGACCTCGTCCGAACCATCGAAGCGGCGCTGCAATTCCTCGCCAATGGCCCGCAGTGCGCGCAGGGTGGTCGTCAGCACCATGGTGCGGCCGCGCAGCCGCCCGGCACCCTCGGCCGCCAGCGCCGCGACCTGGGCGCTGTGGCCCGGGTCGCTGGGCTTGGGCAGGTGACGCGGTACGTAGAGGGCGGCCTGAGTTGCATAGTCGAACGGGCTGCCTACGCGCAGCACCTGCGCTTCCCCCAAGCCGCACGGTTCGGTGAACCACGACAGCCGCGCATCGTCCCCGAGCGTGGCCGACGTGAAGATCCAGGCACGCGTAGATGCCTCTTCTTCGCCGGCGCGCAGCAGCTTGTGCCGGACCGCGTCGGCGATATCCAGAGGCGATTCGATCAGGCGCAGCTGCGCGCCCACGTCCACCCATCGCACCGCACCGGCCTGACACGGACCGGCAAATTGCTGCACCCGCTGCGCCAGGTCGTCGGCACGCTCGGACAGCCGGCCAAAGTCGGGAGCGATCTCGCTCACCGTGGCCAGCGCCGCCATCGCCTGCGAGCACGCGAGATGCAATTCGTCCAGTGCGCAGCGCCAGTCGCGCGCGCTTACCTCGCCGGGTGATTCCTCGACCCAGCGCAGCCGCGCGCCCGGCGCGTGCTTGCCCACCACCAGCCGCAGCTCGCGCGCGGCACGCTCCACGGCGGAGGCCACCAGTTGCCAATCCGCCAGCCCGCGCGCCAGCTGCAGGCCGGCGGCCAGCGTGTCGCGCGCGAAGTCGAGCAACTGGCCGGTAGTCAGGTGCGCGCCGAGGAATTGCACGCCCGTTTCGTTCAGCTGGTGCGCTTCATCGAAAATCGCCACCCGCACCGTCGGCAGCAATTCGGCCATGCCCGATTCACGCACCGCGAGGTCGGCAAAAAAGAGATGGTGATTGATCACCACCACGTCCGCCGCAAGTGCTTCACGGCGGGCAAGGTTGACGTGGCAGGCGCGAAACTTCGGGCATTGGGTACCCAGGCAGTTTTCGCGGGTGGAAGTGACCAGCGGGATCAGCGGCGAGCGCTCGTCCAGGCCGGGCAGTTCGCCCAGGTCACCCGCTCGGGTGACCTTCGCCCACTCCTCGATCTTGGCCAGCGTTCGAATCGAGGCCCGGTCGGCGAAAGAGCCTTCGCGGCGCGCCAGTTCCATGCGGTGCAGGCACAGGTAGCTCGCGCGGCCCTTGAGCAGGGCCATTCGCACCGGCAAGCCGAGCGCCTCCACCAGCCTGGGCAGGTCGCGGCCGAACAATTGGTCCTGCAGGGTCTTGGTCGCGGTGGACAGCAGCACCCGTTCGCCACTGAGCAAAGCCGGCACCAGGTAGGAAAACGTCTTGCCAACGCCGGTGCCGGCCTCGACTACCAGGGCTCCGCCGCGCTGGATAGCGGCGGCAACGGCCAGCGCCATGTCGGTCTGGCCGCTACGCGGACGAAACTGCTCGGCTGCCCGCGAGAGCACGCCGCCGGGCGCGAATGCCTCGTGTACCGCTGTTTCCAGATCGTTGCCGCCGTCGGCGCTGCTTCGAGGCGGCCCGTCCGTCCTCGTCATCAGGCGGGTTCTTTGGGGTCGAGAACGAGTTCCAGGCGGGCGATTTGGTCGCGCAGTGCCAGGCGCCGCTTCTTCAGCCGGCGCATCATGAGTTCGTCGACCGTCTCTTCATCGGCGGCGCGGTCTATCAGGGCATCCAGATCGGCATGCTCCATGCGCAGCTCGATCAGGCGGCGTTCAGGGGAATGAAGGTTGGAATTCACGTCATCTGCGGGCGCTGCGCCGGCTGCGGTCGGGTTCGCCCGATAATACGTGTTTCGGGGGCAATAATCGAGCGTCCGCATCATGTTTGTGGGCGCCGCAAGTGACTGAAGCATGGCCAAGGGATATCGACTCACCGCATCCACCGGCATCCACAAGGGTGACCGCGAATACCAGCAGGACCAGGTTGCCCTGCTCAGCCATCCCCGGGCGACAGGCTGCGTCCTGGCCGTGGTCGCCGACGGCATGGGCGGCCGCAGCGGCGGGCGAAAAGCTTCCGACCAGGTCATGATGACCGCCCGGCAGCTGTTCGAGCGCTATTCCCCCGACCACGATGACGGGGCGTCGATGCTGAAGCAGATGGTGCAGGAAGCGCACATCGTCATCAAGCTGACGGCGGTCTCGGCGGAACAGGAACCGCACAGCACGCTGGCGGCGTTCCTCATCAATCCGGCGGGCGACTGCCACTGGATTCACGCCGGGGACTCGCGCATCTACCACTTCCACGGCGGCAAGCTGGTCAAGCGGACGATGGACCATTCCTACGTGCAGACGCTGGTGGACAGCGGCGAGCTGACCGAGGAGGAAGCCAACGTCCATCCGCAATCGAACATACTGATGGGCTGCCTGGGCGCCGACGAGGACCCGCCGGCCGACGTGAACTTCATTCCCCAACTGCGCCCCGGCGACGTGCTGATGGCGTGCAGCGATGGCGTCTGGCACTACTTCAGCACCAGCGAGCTGGGCTCCGTGCTTTCTTCGCTCTCGCCCCGGGAGGCAACCGAATTCCTGATCGAGAAGGCACGCTCGCGCGGGCGCGGCGGCGGCGACAACCTGTCTCTAGTCATCGTCAAGCTAGACCCGCTGGAAAGTTAAATACCCTGCGGGTCAGATCACAATCCAGGACAGTAATCCAGCCGGAGACGGAAAATCTCCAACGAAATTGTGCTCTGACCCCAGCTGATTAGCCGGATCAGGGCGCCGGCAACGGCTGCGCCTTCGGTTTCTTTCGCTCGGCCAGGCGCTGGTCTACACCGGCCTGCCGGTCCTCGGCCTCGAGTTGCTTTTGTTCACGCCTTTTGACGTTCTGCGCGGCCTCTTCGGCTCTGCGGCTTCGAGCCGCCGCCGCTTGCGCCTGCCGGCTTTGCGCGCGGTCCTGGTCCGATGCTTTCGGGCCGCTGGAAGCATTGCTCCTGTCACCTTCCTTGCGCGCGGCACGTTCGGCGGCTTCCTGAGCCTTCGATGAGCGCTCGGCCGCTTTTTGCGCCGCCGCCGCCTCCCGGTCACGCTGGGTCTCGATCGCGTTAGTCCGGCGTTGTGCGTCCTGCTGGAGCTTCTCGGGCGCCGAGCGCTCTTCGATAGCGCGCAAGTGCTCGGCCGCGTTGCGCTTGCGCTGGGCGTTGTTCACCGATATCTCCTGCCGGCGCAGGTCGGCCAACACCGCGCGGCGATGGGCCTTCGCAGCCTTCAGGCAGTCGTTCACGGCGAACTTGCCGTAGCAGGCCTTTTCCTGCGCGCTGAAAGCGGCTTCGGCATCGCTTCGCTCGGCGGCGATGCGGGCCCGCTGGGCGGAGGCGCTCTGGTCATCCTGAGGCTGCGCCACAGCCGGCAAGCTCAGCAGGACAAGGGCCCAAAAAAGCGATTTCATGTCAGGCGGGTATCTACCGTGCGGTGCTCGAGCGCGAGGAAGGCGGCCGACCGCATTTCGTTCAGCCGCGATACCGTTCGTGGAAACTCATGGGCCAGCGGCCCTTCCTGGTACAACGCCTCGGGCGCCACCTGAGCCGACATTACCAGCTTGACGCGCCGGTCGTAAAGCACGTCCACCAGCCATGTGAAGCGCCGCGCTTCCGAAGCCATGCGCACCGGCATCTGCGGCACGTCGCTGAGCAGCACCGTGTGGAACTGGGCGGCAATCTCCAGATAGTCGTTTTGCGAACGCGGGCCCCCGCACAAGGTCTTGAAATCGAACCAGACGACACCGCCGGCCTTGCGGCGTGCATGAATTTCGCGGGCCTCGATGTGCAGGACCGGATTCTCGTCGTGCGCCTCGGCCAAGCGGGTGAACGCGCGATCCATCAGCGCGTCGGCCTCGGGTCCCAGCGGTGTGTGGTACAGCTCGACCTGCTCTATGGCACGGCGCCGGTAGTCGGTGCCGTTGTCCACGCCGATGACTTCGAGCTTCCCGTTGAGCAAGGCGATGGCCGGCAGGATCCGGTCGCGGTGCAGTCCGTTGGGATACAGGTCGTCCGGTTTGAAATTGGAGGTCGTCACGAACCCCACGCCGTTGTCGAAGAGGGACTGAAGCAGCCGGTGCAGGATCAACGCGTCGGTGATGTCGGCGACATGGAATTCGTCGAAGCAGATCAGCCGGTATCGCCGCGCCATCCGCTGGCCCAGTTCATCCAGCGGATTCACCGTGCCCTGCAGCTCGGCCAGTTCGCGGTGCACTTCGCGCATGAACTCGTGGAAGTGCAGCCGGGTCTTGCGTACGATCGGCACGGCCGTGTAGAAGCAGTCCATCAGGAAACTCTTGCCGCGGCCGACGCCGCCGTACATGTAGACCCCGCGGGGAATCGCGGGCCGGTTGATCAGCTTCTTGAATGCATTGGAGCGCTTCTCTTTGTAGCCGGCCCACTCCCGCGCGCACCGGCCGAGCGCCCCGACCGCGCGCAGCTGAGCCGGGTCGCTCTGGTAGCCGCGCGCAGCGAGCTCCTTCTTGTAGAGCTGGAGCACGGTCATCGAAGGCCGAGGAAGAAAGAGGTGCTTGTCTTCAGAAATTCAACGTCCGCTTGTCGACCGCCAATGCGGCTTCCTTCGTCGCCTCCGATAGTGACGGGTGCGCGTGGCAGATGCGCGCGATGTCCTCGCTGCTGGCGCGAAACTCCATTGCCACCACCGCCTCGGAGATCAGTTCGCTCGCCATCGGGCCCACGATGTGGACGCCGAGGATCTCGTCGGTCGCGGCGTCGGCGAGGAACTTGACCATGCCCGTGGTGTCGCCCAGTGCCCGCGCCCGGCCGTTGGCCATGAACGGAAAAGTGCCGGCCCGGTACTTGACGCCGGCTGCCTTGAGCTGCTGCTCGGTCTGGCCCACCCAGGCGATCTCCGGGCTGGTGTAGATCACCCACGGGATGGTGTTGAAGTTGACATGCCCGTGCTGGCCGGCAATGCGCTCGGCCACCGCCACGCCCTCTTCCTCCGCCTTGTGCGCGAGCATCGGGCCGCGCACCACATCCCCCACGGCCCACACGTTCGGCAAATTGGTGCGGCACTCGTCATCCACGATCACGGCCCCGCGCTCGTCGAGCTTCAGGCCCACCGCCTCAGTATTCAGGCCAATGGTGTTGGGCACCCGGCCGATCGAGACGATCAATTTGTCGACTTCCAGCGTCTGGTCCTCGCCCTTGGCATTGGTCCAGGCGACTGAAACGCCACCCTTCCCACTCTTGACGGGGCCAACCTTTACGCCCAGCTCGATCTTCAGGCCTTGTTTGTCGAAGGCCTTCTTCGCTTCCCTGGCGATCTGGTCGTCGACGAGCCCGAGGAATGCCGGCAGCGCTTCGAGCACGGTGACCTGCGAGCCCAGCCGGCGCCACACCGAACCCATCTCCAGGCCGATGACCCCCGCCCCGATCAGGCCGAGCCGCTTCGGCACGTTCTGTACGCGCAGGGCGCCGTCGTTGGACAGGATGGTCTCCTCGTCGAACGGCGCGCCCGGCAGCGCGCGGGCGTTGGAGCCGGTCGCCACGATGATGTGTTTGCCCGCGATGGTTTCCTCGGCCGCGCCGGCCACCTTGATCTCGTAGCCGGCTTCACCTGTCTTGACGAAAGATCCCCGGCCATGAAAGAACGAGACCTTGTTCTTCTTGAACAGGAAAGCGATCCCCTCGTTGTTCTGCTTGACCACCTGGTCCTTGCGCGCCAGCATCTTCGCCAGATCCAGCCCCAGGCCTTTCACCTCGATGCCGTGGTCGGCGAAATGCTTGCCGGCATGCTCGTAGTGTTCGGAGGACTGCAGCAGTGCCTTGGAGGGAATGCAGCCAATATTGGTGCAGGTCCCGCCCAGCGCAGGCGCGCCCTTGCCGTTTTTCCATTCGTCGATGCAGGCGGTGTTGAATCCCAGTTGGGCGGCGCGGATGGCCGCGATGTAGCCGCCCGGACCCCCGCCGATGACGATGACGTCAAATGATTTCATGGTTGTTTTTATCATGGACAAGTTCGCGGCCTTCAGGCCGCGTTATCGTCCGTTACCTCAAATATCGAATAAGAGACGGGCCGGCTCTTCCAGCGCTTCCTTCATCGCCACCAGCCCCAGCACGGCCTCGCGGCCGTCGATGATGCGGTGGTCATAACTCATGGCCAGATAGTTCATCGGCCGCACCACCACCTGCCCGTTCTCCACCACGGCGCGGTCCTTGGTCGCGTGCACGCCCAGGATCGCCGACTGGGGCGGGTTGATGATCGGGGTGGACAGCATCGAGCCGAAGACGCCGCCATTGGAGATGGAGAAGGTGCCGCCGGTCATCTCCTCCAGCCCCAACTTCCCGTCGCGCGCCTTGACGCCGTACTCGGCGATCTTCTTCTCGATGTCGGCAAAGCTCATCTGGTCGGCGTTGCGCAGGATCGGCACCACCAGGCCGCGCGGCGACCCCACAGCGATGCCGATGTCGAAGTAGCCGTGGTAGACGATGTCGTTGCCGTCGACCGAGGCATTGATCACGGGATACTTCTTGAGCGCATGCACGGCCGCCTTGACGAAAAAGCTCATGAAGCCGATCTTGACGCCGTGCTCTTTTTCGAAGCGTTCCTGGAAACGCTTTCGCATTTCCATCACGGGCGCCATGTTGACCTCATTGAACGTGGTGAGGATTGCGTTGGACGATTGCGACTGCAGCAGCCGCTCGGCCACTCGCGCGCGCAGCCGGCTCATCGGAACGCGCTGTTCCGGCCGATCGCCAAGATCCGGAGCGGCCACCGGCGCATTGACCTGGGGCAGCGCGACCCTGGGCGCGGCGGCCGGCGCGGCGACCGGAGCCACGGACGGCCTGGCAGCGCCCGCAGCGACGGCGCCAAGCACGTCACCCTTGGTCACGCGGCCGTCCCGGCCGGTGCCTGGCACCGAGCCGGCGGGAAGCTGGTTGTCGGCCATGATCTTGGCGGCAGCAGGCATCGCAATGCCCACCTTGGAGCCGGCGACGGCCGCCGGCGCAGAAGCCGGTGCTGCGGGAACGGGTGCCGCCGGCGTGGCGGCCTGGGCGGCAGCGGGCGCAGCAGCGGCCTTGCCCTCGGTGTCGATCTTCGCGATCACCTGGTCGGCCACCACCGTGGCGCCGTCGGGCACCACGACTTCGGCCAGCACACCGGCCGCCGGTGCCGGCACTTCCAGCACCACCTTGTCGGTTTCGATTTCGATGATGATTTCGTCCAGCGCGACGCGCTCGCCCGCCTTCTTCTTCCACTGCAGCATGGTTGCCTCGGCAACCGATTCGGACAGCTGGGGGACCTTCACTTCCACGATAGCCATTTCTTGTTTCCTTATTCTTGTGTGCGCGAAGCCACCCGTGGGCCGCGCAAGCGGGCCCGGGGTGGCTTCTCACCTTATTTGCTCAGGACAAAGCCCTTGAGCTTGCTGAAGGCGCCGTCCACCAGGGCCTTTTGCTGTTCCTGGTGCAGGTGCGAATAGCCCACGGCCGGAGAGGCCGAGGCGGCACGGCCCGAATAGCCCAGCTTCTGCCCCTCGCTCATGTTCTCGTGGATGTAGTGCTGCACGAAGAACCAGGCACCCTGGTTCTGCGGCTCGTCCTGGCACCAGACGATTTCGGTGGCACCGGGGTACTTCTTCAGCTCCGACGCGAACACTTTGTGCGGAAACGGGTAGAGCTGCTCGACCCGCAGGATCGCCGCGTCGTCCGAGCCCCTTTCGTCGCGCCGCTTGGCCAGGTCGTAGTAGACCTTGCCCGAGCACACGACGATGCGCTTGACCTTGTCGGCCTTGAGTTCCTTGTTTTCCGGGATGATCGTCTGGAAAGTCCCCTTGGTGAACTCGGCGAGCGGCGAAGTCGCGTCCTTGTTCCGCAGCAGCGACTTGGGCGTCATGATCACCAGCGGCTTGCGCAGGCCGCGGATCATCTGGCGGCGCAGCACGTGGAAGATCTGGCTGGCGGTGGTCGGCTGCACCACCTGCATGTTGGTGTCCGCCGACAGCTGCAT
Source organism: Ramlibacter sp. (assembly GCA_035571795.1). Classification (GTDB taxonomy): domain Bacteria; phylum Pseudomonadota; class Gammaproteobacteria; order Burkholderiales; family Burkholderiaceae_C; genus Ramlibacter. The sequence goes on along the minus strand of DATNBX010000168.1, from coordinate 1,581 downwards.
GAAGCGCTCCAGCCGCGCGGAACTGTGCTCCGGGCCCTGGCCTTCATAACCGTGCGGCAGCATCAGCGTGATGCCGTTGACGCGCCCCCACTTGACTTCGCCCGAGGCGATGAACTGGTCGATGACCACCTGGGCGCCGTTGACGAAATCGCCGAACTGCGCTTCCCAGATCACCAGCGTGTTCGGATCGTTCGAGGCGTAGCCGTATTCGAAGCCCAGCACCGCTTCCTCGGACAGGATCGAGTCGATGACCAGGAAGGGCGCCTGGTTGTCGGTCACGTTCTGCAGCGGAGTGTAGGTGCCGGTGTCCCACTTCTCGCGATTCTGGTCGTGCAGAACGGCATGCCGGTGGCTGAACGTGCCGCGGCCGCTGTCCTCGCCCGACAGCCGCACCGGGTAGCCGCTCGCGACCAGGGACGCGAAGGCCATGTGTTCGCCCATGCCCCAGTCCACGCCGGCCTCGCCACGGCCCATGGCGGCGCGGTCGTCCAGCACCCGCTTGACCAGCGGATGCGCCGCGAAATTTTCGGGGATGGTAGTAATTCGCTCGGCCAGACGTTTCCATTCGGCCATCGGGATCGCCGTATCCGCGCTGTCGGTCCATTTCTTGCCCAGGAATGGCGTCCAGTCGACGGCGTACTTGCTCTTGAAGTTGGTCAGCACCGGGGCCGCGGTTTGCTTGCCCGCATCCATTGCGGCTCGGTAGGACTTGACCATGTCATCGCCCAGGGTCTCGCCCAGCCCCTGCGCCGTCAGCTTGTCGGCGTAGAGCTTGCGCGTGCCGGGGTGGGCGGCGATCTTCTTGTACATCAGCGGCTGCGTCAGCGAGGGCGTGTCCTGCTCGTTGTGGCCCAGCTTGCGGAAGCACACGATGTCGACCACCACGTCCTTGGCGAACTCCATGCGGTACTCCAGGGCGAGCTGGGTCGCCAGCACCACGGCCTCGGGGTCGTCGCCGTTCACGTGCAGCACCGGCGCCTCGATCATCTTGACCACGTCGGTGCAATACAGGGTCGAGCGGCTGTCGCGCGGATCGCTGGTGGTGAACCCGATCTGGTTGTTGATGACGATATGCACCGTGCCGCCGGTGAAATAGCCGCGCGTCTCGGCCAGCGCCAGCGTTTCCATCACGACGCCCTGCCCCGCGAACGCCGCATCGCCGTGCACCTGCACGGGCAGCACTTGTTTGCCCTGCGGGTCGGCCCGCCGGTCCATCCGCGCACGCACCGAGCCCTCGACCACGGGGTTGACGATTTCCAGATGTGACGGGTTGAAGGCCAGGCTCAGGTGGACCGGGCCGCCGGGCGTGGTCACGTCCGAGCTGAAGCCCTGGTGGTACTTGACGTCGCCGGACGGCAGGTCTTCCCTGGCGGTGTGGTCGAACTCGGCGAACAGGTTGGCGGGCATCTTGCCCAGCGAATTCACCAGCACGTTCAGCCGGCCGCGGTGTGCCATCCCGATGACGATCTCCTGCACTCCCTTGGCGCCGGCGTCCTGGATCAGTTCGTCCATCGCGGCGATGAAGCTTTCGCCGCCTTCGAGCGAAAAGCGCTTCTGGCCAACGTACTTCGTGTGCAGGAA
>DATNBX010000167.1:0-5954 GCA_035571795.1 Ramlibacter sp. | reverse complement strand
CTTTCTCGACTATCTTGCAGCCGGGCACTTGGCGGCATTGCGCCCGGGCGCGCAGCCGGGCCGGCCGCCGGCGCTATCGACCAGCATGACGCGTGCCGAGCTGGAAGCGATGTTCGGCGGCGACGAGGAAGGCGGGCCGGGTCCTTGGCTGGCGCCGACCGAGGCCCAGATCTCGGGATTCATGGAAACCCATTCGACGCCGCCGGCCAAGCCGCTGTTCCAACCGACCCAGCCGGGATTCGGCCAGACCCGTCCGCTGGTCGGGGACATGACGCCGACCGTGCCCGAATCGGATGTGCGGCCCGGCGCCTGGGTGGAGATGCTGATCGACGGTGGCTGGTCGCGCTACCAGGTCACATGGGCCAGCCCGCACGGCACGCTGTTCATGTTTGCCAACGCCGCGGGCCAGACGCATTCGATGACCCGCCGGCTGCTGGACAAGATGCTGCGGGGCGGCACGCTGCGCATGATCTCGGCGCAGGCGGTGGTCGACGGCGCCCTGGATGCGGTCGCGCAGGCGGCGCTGCGCAACAGCCTGGACCTCAAGCTGTGAAAGAAGCCGTCCGGTCTGCCTTGTCGGGGAGCTTGCGCCGGACCAGGGCGATGTTGCTGCGCAGCGCATAAAGCTCGTCGGCATACGACAGCGGCACGCTGATGCGGCCGACCTTCTCCTCGAGCGCGTCCAGCTCCTTCGCCAGCTGTCCGCGCTCGGCGTCGCCGGCGTCCATCTGCTGCTCGATCGCACGCAGTTGCCCATACCAGCGGAACACGCGCGAGCGGATGCGGAACTGGTACAGCGGCGGCACGATGCGCGACAGCGGCAGCAGGATCGCAATGATGATGCCCAGCGCCAGCCACATGCGCTCGACCAGGTTCGCCAGCCAGAACGGCAGGTAACGCTGCAGGAACGGCTGGCCCCCCTTGATCGCGCGTTCGGCTTCGCGAGCCACCGGGTACTCGCTGTGTTCGATGGTCGGGAACGTGCCGGCCCGGTTGAACCAGCCGGCCGGACTGTGCAGGTCGCGCGCCGCCTGCGCGAACAGCTGCAGCAGCGCCGGATGCGTCTGCTTGCGCGTGAGCAGCGCGGTGGTGGTCGCCACCAGCCGCAGGTTGCCGGGCGGCATGTCCCGCGCCAGGTCCACCACCCCGCGTGGCAACACCGCCGGCGTGAGGAACGGAAAGCGCCGCGAATAGGCTTCGCTTTGCGCGAAGTCCATCAGCCTCACGCCCGGCGTCTGCAGCAGCATCTGCACCATCAGCGATTCGGGCGCGGAGGCGAACACGATCGCATCGAGCTCGCCGGCCAGGAAGGCGACCGTCGCCGGCGTTTGTTCCAGCCGCGAGATCGCGATGCTTGAGGGGTCGATCTTGTTCGCCTGAAGCAGTTTGTCCATCAGGCTGGGCACGCCGCTGCCCGCAGTGCCCACGTTCAGCCGCAGCCCCTGCAGTTGCGGCAGCGCGGTGAGCACGGCCGTGGCGCTGGTCTTGCGCACCGACTCCTCGCGATAGAACAGCCAGATCGGTTCGACGAACAGGCTGCCCAGCGATTCGATCTCCTTTTCATCGGCGGCCGCGCGTTCGTTGCTGCCACCCTGAACGAAACCCAGGTCGGCCTTGCCCTCGCGGAGCAGCCGCAGGTTGTCCGAGGAGCCCTGGCTTGGCACCAGCACGACCTCGATGCCTTCCGCCGCGAGCGCCTTGCGGTAGCGCTGGCCGAACTCGTCGTAGGCGCTCTGCGCCGGGCCGGTGGCCAACGTCACGCGTTTGGGCGGTGTCGGGTCCAGCCACAGGTAGGCCAGCACCAGCAGCCCGACCGCCAGGAACGCGAACGGGCCGGCGGCGATCAGCAGCTCACGGATCGACAGCAGGGTATGGCGGATGACTTGCGGCATGGACCCATTATTCCCTCCCCCTCCGGGGGAGGGTTAGGGTGGGGGCACACGCCAATCAACGATTCGCCCCCACCCCAGCCCTCCGCCGGAAGGGGAGGGAGAAGTCAGGTCACGTCAGATCGCCGGCAGCGGGCAAATGCAGCTTGCCGACCGAAAGAGCCTGCGCGGCGCGCACGGCACGAACCACGGCGAGCGCAACCGCTTCCGCTGCCATGGTGCCCAGCAGCAGCATGCCGATAGGCCGGCCGGCCCGGCCCGTCCCCAACGCGAACAGCGTGTCGCCGTCGGCCATGGTGTGCACCGGGTTGATGCTGCGCGCCAGCCCGTCGTGGCCCATCGTCGCCAGCCGCGCCGCCTGGACTTTCGTGATCACGGCGTCGGTCGCAATGACGCCGATCGTGGTGTTGCTGCCGGCCAGCGGCACCTTGGGCGGCTCGCCGCGCAGCAGTGCGCGCCGCGCGTCGATCAGGGCCTTGCCATTGCGGGTGCGCGCACCGGCGATCACCTGGCCGGTATCGGGATCGATCACATCGCCCACGGCGTTGCAGGCGATCAGGGCGCCCACTGTGATGCCGTCCACGCTGACCGAAGCGGTGCCGATGCCGCCTTTCATCGCCCGTTCGATTCCGAAGACCTTGCCGACGGCCGCCCCGGTGCCGGCACCCACATTGCCTTCGGCCGGCGCCTTGGCCGACGCCAATTCGCAGGCGCGATAACCGGCGGCCGCGTCCGGCCGGATCGACGCATCGCCTACCAGCAGATCGAACAGCACCGCGCCGGGCACGATCGGCAGCCGCGCCGGCCCGACGGGAAAACCGACGCCCTGTTGTTCCAGCCACTGCACGACACCGGTGGCCGCATCCAGTCCCCAGGCGCTGCCGCCGGCCAGCAGGAGGCCGTGCACGCGATCGATCAGGTTGGTCGGCGCCAGCAGGTCGGTCTCGCGCGTGCCGGGGGCCGCCCCGCGCACGTCCACCCCGGCGATCGCGCCCTCGCGCGCGATGACGACAGTGCAGCCGGTGGGCCGGCGGGTGTCGGTGAAATGGCCGACCTCGATGCCGGCGACGTCAGTGATCGCGCCGGCCTTGGTGCGCCCGGCCTTCGTTGCGCTTGTCATGGATCAAAGATTATCCACACCATGGGCTTTTGCCCGGGAATAGGATCGAAGGCAGGCTTATCCATGCGAGGGTAGCTATGGAAATGAAATCGCATTGGGAACAGGTTTATCGGTCGAAGCCGGTCGACTCGGTCAGCTGGTACCAGCCGCACGCATTGCGATCGCTGGAGCTGATCCGGCGGGTGGCGCCCCGTCTGGACGTCAGCATTCTCGACGTCGGCGGCGGAGCCTCGACGCTGGTGGACGATCTGCTGGATGCCGGCATGACGCACGTAGGTGTGCTCGACATTTCGGCCGCGGCACTGCAGGTCGCCCGCCGCCGGCTCGGACCGCGCGCGGATCGTGTGCAGTGGATCGAAGGCGACATCACATCGGTCGAGCTTGCGCCGGCCAGTGTCGACGTGTGGCATGACCGCGCGGTTTTCCACTTCCTGACCGAGCCCGGAGACCGGGCCGCGTACGTGCGCCAGGTGCGCCGCGCCGTGAGGCCGGGCGGCCACGTCATCGTCGCCGCGTTCAGCCCCGACGGGCCGCCGCAATGCAGCGGCTTGCCGGTTGTCAGGTACGCGCCGGATGCGCTGCATGCACAGTTCGGCTCTGCGTTCGAACTGGTGGCGCACGAACTCGAAGCCCACCATACCCCGTCAGGGGCGATCCAGCAATTTGTGTATTGCCTGTGCGTGATGCATTAATGCCTGCACGCAAGGCCGCCAGGTTCGAGCTGAAAATCCCGCCGCCCGTGATCGCGGGCGCGGCGGCTGCCGGTATGTGGGGCCTGGCGCGAGCTTTCCCCGTCTTCGACGTGCCCAATGGGATGCGCGCTCCCGCAGCCGTGTTGATCGCGTTGGCCGGCGTCGTTCTCGCGGCCTCGGGTATCGCCGCGTTCCGCCGGGCGCGCACGACGATCAATCCCCACAAACCGGGAGAAGCGACAGCGCTCGTGTCGTCGGGGCCGTATCGCTTCACCCGCAATCCCATGTATGCGGGCCTGTTGCTCGTCCTGCTGGCGTGGGCGGTCTTCCTGTCGTCGCTGTTGGCACTGCTGGGACCAGTCGTTTTCGTGCTCTACATCAACCGCTTCCAGATCGCCCCCGAAGAGCGCACGCTGCAATCGCTGTTCGGAAACGAGTACGCCGCCTACAAGTCCCGGGTGCGCCGCTGGCTGTGAGCCTCGCTCACGATTCGTCGCGCCGGATCCCCAGCTGCTTGACCAGCCGCGACAGGTAGGGCTGGGTCACGCCCAGCCGCTCGGCCGCCCGCGTCTGGTGACCGCCGGCCTGCTCCAGCGCGCGCAGGACGATCAGCCGCCGTGCTGCCGTCACTGCTTCGCTGTAGGGCAAGCCGAACAACTCTTCGGTTTCGGTCACCGCCGCAGCGCCCGTGGCCATGGCACTGCCGATCAATTCCTCGGGCAGGTCGCACAGGCCCACGGTATCGCCGGCCAACAGCACGCAGCGCTCCATCACGTTCGACAGCTCACGCACATTGCCCGGCCACGGGTAGCGTTGCAGGGCCTGTTTCACGTCGTCGGCGAGCAGCGGCGGTGACCGCGCCGACTCGGCCGCGTGTTTGCCCAATAGCCACTCGGCCAATGGCAGGATGTCGCCCTCGCGTTCGCGCAGGGGCGGGATCCTGATGCTGATCACCTTCAGGCGGTAGTACAGGTCCTCCCGGAAAGTGCCGGCGCGGATGTGCGCGCTCAGGTCGCGATGAGTCGCCGCAATCACACGGATGTCGGCCCGCTGGGTTCGATCGCTGCCCAGCCGCTCGTATTCCTTCTCCTGCAACAGGCGCAACAACTTGGCCTGCAGCGCTTGCGGCAGCTCGCCGATTTCGTCCAGGAACAAGGTGCCGCCGCGCGCGGCTTCGACGCGGCCTGGGCGCGCGCGGTCGGCGCCGGTGAAGGCCCCTTTCTCGTGCCCGAACAGTTCGCTTTCCAGCAATTCGCCTTTCAGCACCGCGCAATTGACCACCACGAAGGGATGTTCGCGCCGCGTGCTCTGCAGGTGCAGCGCCCGCGCGATCACCTCCTTGCCGGTACCCGTTTCTCCCAGCAGCAGCACCGTTGCATTGCTGGGTGCCACCCGCTCCACCGTTTCGGCGACGCGGGCCATTCCCGGATCAGCGCCGCGCACCCACAGATGGTTGCGCCCGAGCTCCTTGCGCAGGTTGTGCACCTGGCTTTTCAGGCCGCGGTTTTCGAGCGCGCGCCGCACCACCAGCTGGATGGTCGCGGCGTCGAACGGCTTGGCGATGAAGTCATAGGCGCCGGCACGCATGGCGCGGACGGCTTTGGACATGTCGCCATGGGCGGTGATCACGATGACCAGCGGTGAAGCGCTCTGGCCTTGCAGGCTGTCGAGCACCGCGAAGCCGTCCATGCGAGGCATTTCGAGGTCCAGCAGCAGCAGGTCGGCGCCATCGGCCAGCCGAAGGGCTTCCACGCCATCGAGCACATGCTCGACCTCGTGCCCCAGTTCCTTCAGCCGGTCCCGCAACACGCGGCCGATACTGGGATCGTCGTCCGCGATCAGGACCCGGCTCATCAGGCAGCTCCCGCCGCAGGCAAGTTCAAGGTGAAGATGCTGCCCTGGCCGGGCGACGACTTGAGCGTGATGTCGCCGCCATGCAGCCGCGCCAGGTTCTTGGCGATGGCTAGGCCCAGGCCGCTGCCCGGCGCGACACCCGCCGCCCGACCGCGAAAAAAGCGCTCGAACAAATGCGGCATGTCTTCGGCAGGCACACCCGGGCCTTCGTCCTCCACCAGGATGCGCAATGCCGCTGCGGCGGGCTGCGCGCGCACGCGCACGCTCGATTGCGGTGGGCTGAACTTCACCGCGTTGTCCACCAGGTTGATCAGGATCTGCTTGAGCTTGTCGGCGTCGGCCTCGACCCGAGTCGAAGGATCGCCTTGCGCGAGTTCCAGCGTGACGGCTTTTTTCTGC
>DATNBX010000166.1:0-3518 GCA_035571795.1 Ramlibacter sp. | reverse complement strand
CGCCATTCCGTCATGGCACGCATCGGCGCCGACCCCGTGCCGGTGCAGATCATCACGATGTTGCTGCGCGGGTGGTTGGGCATCAGGAAGCTCGCGCCGAACGGGCCGATCACCTGGACCTTGTCGCCCACCTGCAGGTCGCACATGTAGTTGCTGGCAACGCCGCGCACCGGGATGCCCTGGTGGTCTTCCAGCACCCGCTTGATGGTGAGCGACACGTTGTTGTAGCCGGGACGCTCGCCGTTGCGCGGGCTGGCGATCGAGTATTGCCTGGCATGATGGGCCCGCCCATTCGCGTCCACACCCGGCGGCACGATCGCGATCGACTGGCCCTCCAGCACGGGAAACGGCATCGCGCCGAAGTCGAGCACGATGTGGTGCGTGTCGTATTCGCGGCCGATTTCGGTGACGCGCACGTTGCCCGTCACCGTCGCCGTGATCGTCTTCCCGGCCGCCTTGGGGCCATAGAGGTTGGTGTAAGGATGAGCTGCCGACCACGGCGGGATGGTGGCGCCGAATCGCGAACTGTCGAATGAAACTTCACCGCCGGCCGCGTCGACCAGGCCGGGTGGCGACGGCTCCGCAACCGGCACCGCGTCCGCTTCGACGCCGGCGCCGGCCAGTTGTTCCGTGCTCAGTTCCCCGGGCAGGCTGTCCCAGCCGAGCTGCGCCTCCAGGCTGTAAGCCAGGCTGCGCGGCAAGACCCGCCAGTTGTCGATCGAACCGGTCGGGCATGGAGAAATGCACGCCATGCACTGCTTGCACTTGTCCACGTCGACCACATAGTTGCGCGAGTCGTGCGTGATCGCATGCACCGGGCAGATCGACTCGCAGGTGTTGCAGCGGATGCAAATCTCCGGATCGATCAGGTGCTGCTTGATGACGGTGGTGGTAGGCATGTCCATGGCTTGTCCCCTTGCATGGAATCAAGGGGCCGCACGGCCCCTTGAAAGATGGGTCTCGCTCCGGGGCCGCTCAGTTGAAGCGGACGTATTCGAAGTCGATGGGCTGGCGGTTGATGCCGATGACCGGGGGCGCGATCCAGTTCGCGAACTTGCCCGGCTCGACCACCCGCCCCATCAGCGAGGCGACGAAAGCGCGGTCCTCGGCCGTGGGCAGCCACTCGCCGACCTTCGCGTTCCATTCGGCCTCGGTCACGACGCGGCCATCCGGCGAGCATTTGACGCCAGCCAGTGCGCCGATATTGCGGTGGAAAGCCTTGTGCGGCGCCTTCAACCGGAACGGGATGCCGGCCTTTTCGATCACCTTGTTCCAGCGCTCCACACCGCCGACGGAGTCCTTGATGTAGTCGTCGCGCAGCACTTCATTGAGCGCATTGAGCATGGGCACTTCCCGCTCGACCAGCCGGTCGCCCTGTGCCGCCAGCACCTTGTAGGTCTGGCCCTTCAGAACATGGTCGTCGGTGCGCTTGCCTTCCTCGAAACGGCCCTTCAGGCCGGTGCTGTAGAAGGTGGCGGCATTGCTCGACTCGTCGGCGCCGAACAGGTCGATCGTGACGCTGAAATGGAAGTTCAGGTAGCGCTGGATGGTGGGCAGGTCGATCACGCCGGCGGCCCGCAGCCTGGCCACATCGTCGGTCTTCAGTTCGTTCATCGCGGCGCAGGTCCGGGCGATCACCCGCGACACGCCGGACTCGCCGACGAACATGTGGTGCGCCTCTTCGGTCAGCATGAACTTGGTGGTGCGGGCCAGCGGATCGAAGCTGCTCTCGGCCAGCGCGCACAACTGGAACTTGCCGTCGCGGTCGGTGAAATAGGTGAACATGAAGAAGCTCAGCCAATCGGGCGTCGGCTCGTTGAAGGCCTGGAGGATGCGCGGGTTGTCCTGCTGGCCCGAGCGGCGCTCCAGCAGCGCCTCGCCCTCCTCGCGGCCGTCGCGGCCGAAGTACTTGTGCAGCAGGTAGACCATCGCCCACAGGTGGCGGCCTTCCTCGACGTTGACCTGGAACAGGTTGCGCAGGTCGTACTGGCTCGGGCAGGTCATGCCCAGGGCGCGCTGCTGTTCGACCGAAGCGGGCTCGGTGTCGCCCTGGGTCACGATGATGCGGCGCAGGTTGGCCCGGTACTCGCCGGGCACGTCCTGCCAGGCGGCCTCGCCCTTGTGGTCGCCGAAATGGATCTTGCGGTCGGCATCGCCCGGATTCAGGAAGATGCCCCAGCGGTAATCAGGCATCTTCACGTGGGCAAAGTGGGCCCAGCCCTGCGGATCGACGCTGACGGCGGTGCGCAGGTAGACCTCGAAGTTCTGCGAGTTGTCGGGACCCATGTCGGCCCACCAGTTCAGGTAATTGGGCTGCCATTGCTCGAGCGCGCGCTGCAGCGTGCGGTCCTCGCTCAAGTTGACGTTGTTGGGAATCTTGTCGCTGTAGTTCATCGTGCTCATTGATCTGCTCCTATTGTTCAAACCCGGTTCCAGTCGAAGGCGGCCTTGTCGCCCTTGCCATACACCTTGAGGGCGCCCTTCTCGCCAACGGCGTTGGGCCGCTGGAAGATCCAGTTCTGCCAGGCGGTGAGCCGTCCGAACACGCGGGTGAACATGTTCTCCGGGCCGTTGAACCGCAGGTTCGCTTCCATCCCGGTCAGCGCATCGGGCGACATGGCCACGCGCTCCTCGACGGCGATGCGAAGCTCGTCGGCCCAGTCGATGTCGTCCGGGTTGCTGGTGACCAGGCCCAGCGCGAATGCCGCGTCGGCATCGAGCGGTTGGCCGGCCTTGGCGCGCACGGCGTCCAGCGCCGGCGCTTCGTCGTAGAAACGGCGGCCCAGCCGGCTCTGGCCGGTGATCATCGGATAGAAGCCGAAGCTGGTCTCGGCTACGGTGATTTTCGGGGCCTTGGCGGCGGCGTCGGGCAGCGCCAGCATGTAGCTGCGGTCGCAGGCCAGCGCCAGCTCGAGCAGCGTGCCGGCAAAGCACGAACCCGCGTCGATCACCGCGAACAGGCTGCGCGAGGACAGGTCGAGGCGGCTGAAGGTGCGGCGCAGCAGGCCGATGGTCTCGCGCACCAGCCAGTGGTCCTTGTGGGCCGCGAGCGTGGCGTCCAGCGCCAGTACCGAAGCGGCGTCGCCCTCGGTCTTGATCAGCCAGGTGCCGATGTCCAGTTCGTTGGTGCGCATCGACAGGATCGCGTCTTCCAGCTCGCGCGCCAAGGCGAGCGGATACCAGGCGGCACCTGCGGCTTCGATGCCAGCGATGTCGGCGGGCTGCGCACCAGCCGGCGCCTTGACGGTGAAAGTGGCGGTGCGCTGCGCGCGGGAAATCTCGACCGTCACATGCGAATAGCGCAGCGCATCGGCTTCGATCTGGCGTTGCAGGGGGGTGAGCGTCACACCCTTGGCCGAGGCCGGGCGGTCGCTTCCGGCAGCCAGCTGGAGCGCCCGCTCCTGCACCTTCTGCGCGAAAACGGCCGGCTTGGCGATGTCGTCCACCAGCCGCCAGTCCTTGGCTTTCTGCCCGCGCACGCCTTCGCTCGTGGTGCAGAAGATGTCGGCCAGGTCGTG
>DATNBX010000165.1:0-14089 GCA_035571795.1 Ramlibacter sp. | reverse complement strand
CTGGGACGACCCCAACTACATGAAGTTCTACAACGACGGCGCGGTGAACTTCCCCTATCTGTCGGACGGCATGTGGTTCGTGACGCAGCACAAGCGCTGGGGCCTGATCAAGGAGCATCCGGACTACCTCGCCATTGCCAGGCAGGTGAACCAGATCGACATCTACAAGCAGGCCGCCACTGCGTCGAAAACGCCGATCCCCAAGGAGGTGATGCGCAGCAACAAGCTGATCGACGGGGTCGTGTGGGACGGCAAGGACCCGAAAAAGTACGCGGACGGCTTCAAGGTCCACGCCTGAAGGCAGAGCAGTCAAAACCAAGGAGCAAACCATGGTCAGTGCCGTTTTTCATTCGCCGCTGGAGCGAGCGCCGGCTACTCCCTCACCAACGGCGAGGACTGCCGGAAATCCTGCTCACTCGCCCGCCCTTCCCCGGACGCGGAAGGAGCAAGTCCGCACGGGCACGGCGCGGGAGCAGAAGATTCCCTTCGACTGGCGCGGCCTGTGGCTCAAGGTCCTGCCTCCGCTGCTTGGCATCGGATTGCTGATCGGCCTGTGGGCCATCGTCTCGATGAAGAGCAGCAGCGGTTTTCCCTCGCCGATCGAAACCTTCAGGCAGGCGGTCGACGTCTTCAGCGATCCGTTCTATCGCAAGGGCCCGAACGACCAGGGCATCGGCTGGAACGTCCTGTCTTCACTGAAGCGCGTGGCCTTCGGCTTCGGCATGGCCGCCCTGGTCGGCATCCCGATGGGCTTCATGATCGGCCGCTTCACGTTTCTCTCGCGGATGTTCAACCCGCTGGTCAGCCTGCTGCGGCCGGTGTCGCCGCTGGCCTGGCTGCCCATCGGCCTGATGGTGTTCAAGGGTGCCAATCCGGCCGCCATCTGGACCATCTTCATCTGCTCGATCTGGCCGATGATCATCAACACCGCCGTCGGCGTGCAGCGCGTGCCGAGCGACTACATGAACGTCGCGCGAGTGCTGAACCTGTCGGAGTGGAAGGTCATCACGAAGATCCTCTTCCCCGCCGTGCTGCCCTACATGCTGACCGGTGTGCGGCTGGCCGTCGGCACCGCCTGGCTGGTGATCGTCGCCGCAGAAATGCTCACCGGCGGTGTCGGCATCGGCTTCTGGGTCTGGGACGAGTGGAACAACCTGAACGTCAAGAACATCATCATCGCGATCTTCGCGATCGGCATGGTGGGCCTGGTCCTCGAATTCGCGCTGGTCAAGCTGGCTACGGCGTTCACGTTCGAAGAAGTGAAGACATGAACGGCGGAGTCCGATCCCACTGTCCGATCCAGCGAACCGGAGAGCCCCAATGAGCGCCAACCTCACCACCAAATACATCCAGATCCATGGCGTCGAGCAGACCTTCAGGACCGCCAAGGGGCCGTTCGTCGCTCTGCGCGACATCAACCTCACCATTGCCAGGGGCGAGTTCGTCGCCCTGATCGGCCATTCGGGCTGCGGCAAATCGACTTTGCTCAACCTCATCGCGGGCCTCACAACCCCGACCCACGGCAGCCTGATCTGCGCCAACCGCGAGATCGCCGGCCCGGGCCCGGACCGTGGCGTCGTATTCCAGAACCACTCATTGCTGCCGTGGCTGACCTGCTTCGAAAACGTGTACCTCGCAGTCGAACGGGTGTTCGGAGCCGCGGAATCGCGCCCCCAGCTCAGGGCGCGCACTGAGGCCGCCCTCGCCCTGGTCGGCCTGACCCCGGCCGCGCAAAAACGCCCCGGCGAGATCTCCGGCGGCATGAAGCAGCGGGTCGGCATCGCCCGCGCGCTGTCGATGGAGCCCAAGGTGCTGCTGCTGGACGAGCCGTTCGGCGCCCTCGATGCACTGACCCGCGCCAAGCTCCAGGACGAGCTGCTGCAGATCGTCGCCAAGACCCACAGCACGGTCGTCATGGTCACGCACGACGTTGACGAGGCCGTTCTGCTGGCCGACCGCATCGTGATGATGACCAATGGTCCGGCCGCCACCATCGGCGAAATCCTGCCCGTCGGCCTGCCGCGCCCGCGCGACCGGATCGAGCTGGCGGAAGACACGCACTACGTGCACTGCCGCAAGGCGGTGATCGACTTTCTGTACATGCGCCAGGCCCATGTGGAGAAGCAGGCCGCCTGAAATGCACCTTTTGGAGAGCGAAATGAAAAGATCCAGGTTGGTGATGGTCGGCAACGGAATGGCGGGTGTGCGGACCATCGAAGAACTCTTGAAAATCGCCCCCGAGCTCTACGAGATCACGGTGTTCGGCGCCGAGCCGCACCCGAACTACAACCGCATCCTGCTGTCGCCGGTGCTGGCCGGCGAACAGACGCTGGATGAAATCGTGCTGAACTCGTGGGAGTGGTACCGGGACAACCGGATCACGCTGCACGCCGGCAAGAAGGTAGTCGAGGTCGACCGCGTGCGCCGGGTGGTGCGCGCCGAGGACGGTACCGAAGAGGAATACGACCGCCTGCTGCTGTGTACCGGATCCAACCCGTTCATCCTGCCGGTGCCGGGCAAGGACTTGCCGGGCGTGATCGCCTACCGCGACATCGCCGACACCAACGCGATGATCGAGGCGTCGCGCAAGTACAAGAAGGCCGTCGTCATCGGCGGCGGACTGCTGGGACTGGAGGCCGCCAACGGGCTGATGCTGCGCGGCATGGCCGTTACCGTGGTCCACGTCATGCCCTGGCTGATGGAGCGCCAGCTCGACGACGTGGCCGGCAAGCTGCTGCAGAAATCGCTGGAGGATCGCGGCCTGAAGTTCATGATCGGCGCGCACACGCAGGAGCTGGTTGCGGGTCCGGCCGGTCGGGTGCAAGCGGTGAAATTCAAGGACGGCACCGTCGTCGATGCCGACCTGGTGGTGATGGCGGTGGGCATCCGGCCCAACACCGAGCTGGCCGAAGAGATGAAGCTGCACGTCAATCGCGGCATCGTCGTGCACGACACCATGCAGACGGTGACCGACGCGCGCATCTACTCGGTGGGCGAGTGCGCCGCGCATCGCGGGATCGCCTACGGCCTGGTGGCGCCGCTGTTCGAGCAGGCCAAGGTGGCCGCCAACCACCTGGCGCAGTTCGGCATCGGGCGTTATTCCGGCTCGCTGACGTCCACCAAGCTGAAGGTCACCGGCATCGACCTGTTCTCGTGCGGCGACTTCATGGGCGCGGCGTCGGCGGGCACCGAAGAAATCGTGATGTCCGACCCGTTCGGCGGCGTCTACAAGAAGCTGGTGATCAAGGACGACAAGCTGGTCGGCGCCTGCCTGTACGGCGATACCGTCGACGGAAGCTGGTACTTCAAGCTGCTGCGCGAAGGCCGCAACGTCGGCGACATCCGCGACAAATTGATGTTCGGCGAATCGAGCCTGGGCGACAGCGGCCACGAAGGCCACACCAAGGCCGCCTCGATGCCCGCCGACGCCGAGGTGTGCGGCTGCAACGGCGTCAACAAGGGCGCGATCTGCAAGGCGATCAAGGAAAAGGGCCTGTTCACGGTCGACGAGGTGCGCAAACATACCAAGGCCAGCGCCTCCTGCGGATCGTGCACGGGACTGGTGGAGCAGATCCTGATGGCCACCGCCGGCGGCGACTACTCGGCCGCGCCGAAGAAGAAGGCCATGTGCGGCTGCACCGACCACAGCCACCAGGAAGTGCGCGACGCGATCCGGACGCACAAACTGCTGACGATCGCGGACACATTCAGCTTCATGGAATGGCGCACACCCAACGGCTGCGCCTCGTGCCGGCCGGCCGTCAATTACTACCTGATCTCCACCTGGCCGAAGCAGGCGAAGGACGATCCGCAAAGCCGCTACATCAACGAGCGCAGCCACGCCAACATCCAGAAAGACGGCACCTATTCGGTCATCCCGCGGATGTGGGGCGGCGAAACGACAGCCAATGAATTGCGCCGCATCGCCGACGTCGTGGACAAGTACCAGGTTCCGACCGTGAAAGTCACCGGCGGCCAGCGCATCGACCTGCTGGGCGTGAAGAAGGAAGACCTGCCGGGCGTCTGGCACGACCTCGGCATGCCTTCGGGCCACGCCTATGCCAAGGCGCTGCGTACGGTCAAGACCTGTGTGGGCAGCGAATGGTGCCGCTTCGGCACGCAGGACAGCACGCAGATGGGCAAGGACCTGGAGCGCGCGTTGTGGCGCATGTACGCCCCGCACAAAGTCAAGCTCGCCGTCTCGGGCTGCCCGCGTAACTGCGCCGAAGCGGGTATCAAGGACGTCGGCGTGATCGGAGTCGATTCCGGCTGGGAAATCTACGTCGCGGGCAACGGCGGCATCAAGACCGAAGTGGCGCAGTTCCTCTGCAAGCTGAAGTCCGCCGCCGAGGTGCTGGAGTACAGCGGCGCCTTCCTGCAGTTGTACCGCGAGGAAGGCTGGTACCTGGAGCGCACCGTGCACTACGTGAATCGCGTCGGGCTCGACTACGTGAAGAAGAAGATCCTGGACGATCCGGAAGGCCGCAAGGCGCTGTGGGAGCGCCTGCAATTCAGCCTCGATGGCGAGCCCGATCCCTGGTTCGAGTTCGACAAGGCGCGGGTGGACATGCGGCAGTTCGGCAAGCTGGCGGTGGAGCAGGAAACATGAAGATGAACGAATGGACAGCTATCTGCCGTGTGGAGGACATTCCTGTGCTTGGCTCGCGGCGCGTGGCGCGCCCGCGCGGCACGGACGTGGCGGTGTTCCGCAACGACCGGGACCAGGTATTCGCACTGCTCGACCGCTGCCCGCACAAAGGCGGCCCCCTGTCGCAAGGCATCGTGTTCGGCACCAGCGTGGCCTGCCCGCTGCACAACTGGACGATCGGACTGGATGACGGCTGCGCGAAGGCGCCCGATCAGGGCTGCGCACAGCGTTTCAGCGTCAAGGTCGAGAACGGTGCCGTGTTCCTGAGCGTGCTGGAGCTGGCCAGCCTGGCGACCGATGCGCCGTAACGCCTTGGCATGACCGTCAAGGAAACACGCTCCACCTGCCCTTACTGCGATGCCGCCGCTTCGCGGCGGATCGCTTTGCGAGCAATGGAAATCGCCTCCGTAAGGGCTTCGAGCTCGTGAAGGAAACAAGATCAACCTGCCCTTACTGCGGCGTCGGCTGCGGGGTCATCATCGAGTCGCAGGGCGAGCAGATCACGGGCGTGCGGGGCGATCCCGAACACCCGGCCAATTTCGGCCGCCTGTGCTCCAAAGGCTCGAGCCTGCACCTCACCGCTGCAGCGCCGATCACGCGCCAGGCGCGTTTGCTGCACCCGCTGCGGCGCGAGCGGCGCGGCGGCAAGCCGGTGCGCGTTCGATGGGACGAGGCCCTGGGCCTGGCGAGCGAAACGTTCGCCCGGGTGATCCGTGAAAGCGGCCCCGATGCCGTCGGCTTCTACATCTCCGGCCAGCTGCTGACCGAGGACTACTACGTCTTCAACAAGCTGGCCAAGGGCCTGATCGGCACCAACAACATCGACACCAATTCGCGGCTTTGCATGAGCAGCGCGGTGGCCGGCTATAAGCTCACGCTGGGCGCCGACGCCCCGCCCAACTGCTACGACGACGTCGATCACGCGCGATGCATTTTCATCGCCGGCAGCAATGCGGCGTGGGCGCACCCGGTCCTGTCTCGCCGCATCGAAGACGCCAAGCGGGCGAGCCCGCAATTGAAGATCGTGGTCTGCGATCCGCGCCGCACCGACACCGCCGCTCTCGCCGACTTGTACCTGCCGGTCCAGCCCGGCACCGATGTGATGCTGTTCAACGGCATGCTGCACATCATGTTGTGGGAAGGCTGGGTGCGGCAGGACTACATCGACGCGCACACCAGCGGCTTCGATGAACTCAAGGCTTTGGTGCGCGACAGCACGCCCGACCTGGTCGCGCAGGTCTGCGGCATCCGCAAGGAGGACCTGTTCCTGGCGGCGAAGTTGTTTGCAACGTCGCCCGCCACGCTCAGCTTGTATTGCCAGGGCCTGAACCAGTCATCCAGCGGCACGGCCAAGAACGCAGCGCTCATCAACCTGCACCTGGCGACTGCCCAGATCGGCAGGCCCGGCGCGGGACCGCTCTCGCTCACCGGCCAGCCCAACGCGATGGGCGGGCGCGAGGTCGGCGGCATGGCCAATCTGCTATCCGCGCATCGCGACCTGGACAACCCGCAGCACCGTGCCGAAATCGCCGCGCTTTGGGGCGTTCCGTCCGTGCCGGACAAGCCGGGCAAGACGGCCGTCGAAATGTTCCAGGCCGCGGCCGACGGCCAGATCAGGGCCTTGTGGATTGCATGCACCAATCCGGCGCAATCGATGCCCGACCAGGCGACAGTGCGCCGTGCGTTGGAGCGCGCCGAGTTCGTTTTGGTGCAGGAGGCTTTCTCCACGACCGCCACCTGCGAATTCGCCGACCTGCTGTTGCCAGCGACAACCTGGGGCGAGAAGACCGGCACCGTCACCAACAGCGAGCGGCGCATCAGCCGGGTCCGGCCGGCCACGCCCAAGCCTGCGGAAGCACGCCACGACTGGGCCATAGCGGTCGAGTTCGCGCGCCACCTCGAACTGCAACTGCACCCCGGCCAAGCCACCTTGTTTCCCTACTCGCTTGGCGATGAAACGGCCGGTGCCGAAGCGATCTGGAACGAGCACCGCGAGTCCACTCGCGGCCGCGACCTCGATATCACCGGCATGAGCTACGAGCTGCTCGACGAGCGCCCGTTGCAATGGCCGATGCCGCCGGGAAAATCCGAAGGAACGGCGCGGCTCTACGAAGACGGCGTCTTCCCGACAGACGACGGCAGGGCGCGGTTCGCCGACGTTTCCTGGCAGCCGCTGGCCGAGCCGCCCGAGGCGCGCTTTCCTTTCTCGCTCACCACCGGGCGGCTGCGCGACCAGTGGCACGGCATGAGCCGCACCGGCACGCTCGGACGCCTGTTCGGGCACGTGGCCGAGCCGGCCGTACAGTTGAATCCGCAGGACATGGCGCGGCGCCTGCTCAAGGATGGCGATCTGGTCCATGTCACGAGCAGACGCGGCTCGATCGTCGTGCCGGTGCAGGGCAGCACCGAGCTGGGCATGAGCCAGGCTTTCATGGCCATGCACTGGGGACCGGAGTTCCTGACCGGCTGCTCCAGCACCGGCAAGCGGCTGGCCGGCGTGAACGCGATCACCAACTCGGCCTGTTGCCCGATCTCGAACCAACCTGAACTCAAGCACGCGGCCGTGAAGATTCTCAAGGCCGAGCTGCCCTGGTCCCTGCTGGGCGTCGCCTGGCTGCCGGCGGACGAGGCTCTGCAGGCACGCGAGCGGCTCAAAGAAGTGATGGGGCTGTTCCCGTTCGCCTCCTGCGTGCCGTTCGGACGCGAGCGCTCGGGTGTGCTGCTTCGCGCCGCCGCGCATGAGGCTCCGCCGGACGAACTGATCGCCCGAATCGAAGGCTTGTTGGGCCTGGACGGTCCCGATGCGCTGCGCTACGCCGACCCCCGGAAGGGCCAGCGCCGGGCGATGCGCCTGATGCGCCATGGCGACGAAGCGCGCCTGGAGGCGTTCCTGCTGGCGGGCGACACCAGCGCGCAGGCCTGGATCAAGACCCTGCTGCAGGACGAGTTGCCGGCCCAGGCGTATGGACGGCTGCTGCTGGTGCCCGGCGCCAAGGCGCCGGTCGCGGTGCAGTCCCGCGGCAAGCAGATCTGCACCTGCCTGAACGTCACCGATGCGGCGATCCGCGCTCACCTGGGCGCGTGCGCAGGCGGCGAGGAGGAGCGGTTTGCTTCGCTGCAATCGAGCTTGAAATGCGGGACCAGCTGCGGCTCGTGCGTCCCGGAGCTCAGGCGGATGGTCCTCACTCGGCAATGACAAATTCGTCAAATAGCCCGAAGTCATGAGCCTTCGCGGAGAATCGCGGACGTGGGCATCAGCCAATACATCAAGGAAATCGGGCGCGGCAAACAGGGCGCTCGCCCGATCAGCCGCGAGCAGGCTGCCGACCTGTTCGGGCAGGTGCTCGATGGTGCCGTCACCGACCTTGAAGTCGGAGCCTTCTGCCTGGCGATGCGAATCAAAGGCGAAACGCCGGAAGAGATGGCGGGTTTTCTCGATGCCACCTACTCGCGCCTGCATCGCGTGCCGGCGGGAGGTCAGCCTGTCGTCGTGCTGCCCAGCTACAACGGAGCGCGCAAACTGCCCGTGCTCACCCCGCTATTGGCTTTGCTGGTTGCACGGCGAGGGCTTCCCGTGCTCATTCATGGCACCGCCACCGAATCGAGCCGGGTCTTCGTGCCGAACGTCTTGCAAGCACTGGACATTCATGCGCTGCCCGCGATCCGGACGATCAAACCGGGCGAAGCCGTCTTCGTGCCCACGGAGCTGCTTTCG
This sequence comes from Ramlibacter sp., assembly GCA_035571795.1. GTDB lineage: Bacteria > Pseudomonadota > Gammaproteobacteria > Burkholderiales > Burkholderiaceae_C > Ramlibacter. The sequence goes on along the minus strand of DATNBX010000165.1, from coordinate 5,726 downwards.
GCGGGACTGAAGCGGCTGCTCGACGTGCGCCGCGCCGTGGGACTGCGCAATTCCAGCCACAGCCTGGTCAAGCTGATGAACCCGTGCGACGGCCCCGCCGTCATCGTCAGCAGCTACACCCATCAGGAATATGCGGCGTCGATGGCAGCCGTATTCGAACTGATGGGTTCGACCGCGTTGCTGCTGCGCGGCACCGAAGGCGAAGTGGTCGCGGATGCGCGGCGCCTGCCGCAAATGGACGGGTTCATTGGCGGCCGTCGTGTGACGCTGCAGGAAGGCCGGAAGGGGACCGCCGCTGATCTGCCGGATTTGCCGCGGGAGATCGACGCCGAAAACACCGCTGCTTACATCCGGGACGTGCTGGCCGAACGCAAGCCCATCCCCACTTCGATGGCATTGCAGGTGGAACACATCTTGCATTTGGCTGGCGCATTTAATCGAGCAACCGAGGCGACATGAACACCCCAACAGTCACGCTGGTAGGCGCGGGTCCGGGCGATCCGGAGCTGCTGACCTTGAAAGCCGTCAAAGCCATCCGCGCCGCGACGGTGTTGCTGGTCGACGACCTCGTCGGGCCCGGGATCGTGGCTTTCGCTTCGCCGGGCGCGCGGGTCATCCATGTCGGCAAGCGCGGCGGCTGCCGCAGCACGCCGCAAACCTTCATCGAAAAAATGATGGTGCTCGCCGCGAAGGAAGGCGAGAACGTCGTGCGCCTGAAGGGCGGCGATCCGTTCATCTTCGGCCGCGGCGGCGAGGAGATCGAACACCTGCGCGAAGCCGGTATCGAAGTCAACGTGATCAACGGCATCACTTCCGGGCTGGCCGCCGTCACGTCGCTCGGTGTGCCGCTGACGCATCGCGAGCATGCGCACGGCGTGGTGTTCGTGACCGGTCACGCGCACCTTGGCTCGGCGGGCACCAACTGGCGCGCCTTGGCGGCGACGGCCCGCGAGGCCAAGCTGACGCTGGTGATCTACATGGGTGTCAGCGGGGCCGCGCGCATCCAGGAGGAATTGCTCACCGGCCTGCCGGCTTCGACGCCCGTGGCCGTGATCCAGCGCGCCAGCCTACCGGACCAGCGCCAGGCCGTGACGACGCTGGGCGAGCTGCACGCCACCATCTCGCGCGAACAGCTCGCCAGTCCCTCGGTCATCGTCGTGGGCGACGTCATCAGCGGCGTGGCTGCGGCCATTGAAACGTCGGCGCGTTTCCGCATCGCCTGACCGGGTCCTCAATCCACCTTCGCACCGGACGCTTCCACCGCCGAGCGCCAGCGCTCCGTGTCGCGGCGCACGAAGTCCGCGAACTGCTGGGTCGTCCCACCGACGACTTCGAGACCTTGAGCGCTCAGGTTCGCGCGCAATTCCGGGTCCGCAAGCACCTTGTTGATCTCGGTGTTCAGGCGCGCGATCGTGGCCGCCGGCGTTCCGGCCGTGACCATGATGCCCTGCCAGCCCACGGCCGAATAGTCCTTCAAGCCCGCTTCCTTCATGGTGGGCACGTCGGGCAAGACCGGCGACCGCGCGCCGCCCGTGATGGCCAGCGCACGCACCTTGCCGGCTTTCACGTGAGGCACCGCATTGAGCAGGTCGTTGGACAGCACCTGCACCTCCTTGGCCAGCAGCGCATTCAACGCCGGCGCTGCGCCCTTGTACGGCACGTGCGTGATCGACACGCCCGCCTGCAGCTTGAACAACTCGACGGCCAGGTGCGGAAAGGATCCGTTGCCGGCCGACGCGTAGTTGAGCGCCTTGGGGTCGGCCTTGGCCAGCGCGATCAATTCGGCCACGTTGCTCGCCTTGACGTTGTCGGCCACCAGCAGCAGGTTGGGCACGGTGACCATCAGGACGACCGGCGCGAACGCGCTGGCCGTGTCATACGGAAGCGACTTGTACAGACTCGGATTGATCGCGATGTTGGTATTGGCGAACAGCAGCGTGTGGCCGTCGGCGGGCGCCTTGGCCACTGTGTCCGCGCCCAGGATGCCGCCGGCACCGGGCTTGTTGTCCACCACCACCGGTTGGCCCAGCGCCGTGGTCAAGCGGGCACCCACGACCCGCGCGAGCACGTCGGCCGAACCGCCCGGCGGAAACGGGACCACCAGACGCAGGGGCTTCGAAGGAAAGCCCTGGGCCGTTGCGGCACTGCAGGCAAGCGCCAACGCCCAGGCGGCCAGACGGGCAAGTGTCTTCATCATTTGTCTCCTTTTTCCGGGATCACCGGCAACAACAAGAAGGATTCGAAGCTGCCGCCGAACCGCACTGAGTGCCGCGTGCGCACGGCATTGCAGGTGTGCACCCAGATCGGATCCTCGGCGGTGGAATCCTGGCCCCGGATGTCCAGGGCAAGGCAATAGCCGGCGCGGAACAGGTTGGACACTTCCCGTATTTCCATCGCGTACGCATAGCTCTGGCCAGGGCGCAGCGCTTCCTTGCGCGTGTGTTTCTGCCAGGGGCGGTAGGGTCTGGATTTCTCCTCGTCCAGTTCGCGCTGCGAAGCGCGCAGCCAGCCCTTGGTGAGCGTGCGCGAAGTGCCGTCCGGCGCGACGTCGCGCAGTGTCGCGACCCAGGTGGCGTCGCTCTGGTCGAGGGTTGCATGAAACGTGAACGCTACCGGCCCGGTGACTTCGAAATCGGCCGCGAACGGTTCGGTCGTGAACGTGACGGCCGGCGGCAACTGGCCGGGCGGCAGGTCGGGGTCATTGTGGAACTGCGCCTCGCCGCTTTGCGCTGGCTGCGTGGCCGACAAGGTTCCGCCGGGCCCGAGGTACAGCCGCGTCCAGCGGGTGCGCGCCAGCGGCCATTCGTTTTCGAAGCGGTATTCATCCTTGCCCTTGATCAGCAGTTCGATCGGCGGCTCGTCCATGAAACCCGTATCGTTGCCCTTGAGCCAGTGGTCGTACCAGCGCAGGATCAGGTCATGATGGTCGGTCCAGGGCCGCAGCGGCCCCAGGCGCGAAGGCGTTTCCATCACCAGCAGTTTCTTCGGTGCATCGATGCCCTCGTAGGCCTGGAAAGCGCCCGCCAGGTGCACGGCCCAACTGGTCCAGCGCGTCACCAGGAAGGTCGGGATCCGGATGCGGTCGAACATGCAATAAGGCGAGCGCTCCCAGTAGAACGGCCCGTCGAACGGCTCGAGCAGCCAGTCGAACAGCAGCGGGTTCTTGCGCGGGTACTTCAGCTGGATGTGCAGGTAGGCCGAATGCCGCACCTCGGGACTCTCCATCAACGCGGCGACACGGCGATCGATCTCCTCCTGGGGCAGCCGCGCGTAGCTCAGCGGCGTCATGCCGTCGACACTCACATGGCCCCACCACTGGTGCCAGAAGCCTTCGTTGAGCAAGCCGCCGTGGTAGACGCTTTGCCGGTAGCGGTCCGTCAGCGCCTCGTACGGCACGATCGCCTTCAGGTGCGGCGGCTGCTGCGCGGCCACCATGTACTGCATCACTGCGAAATATGACATCCCCAGCATGCCGCAGTTGCCATCGCACCAGGGCTGCGCTGCCATCCATTCGATGATGTCGTAGCCGTCTTCCTGCTCCTTGGGACCCTGGTAGCAGTACTCGCCCTCGGAGTCACCCGAGCCCCGGGCATCCGCGATCACGTGCACATAACCGCGGCTGACGAAATATTCGGAATCGCCCGCCTCCAGGCCACCGTTTCCGAGCAGCGGACTGAGCGGTGCGCGTTTGCCGGTAACACGCTGCAGGTCCTTGCCGTAGTGCGAATAGGACAGCAGCGCCGGATAGCGCCCCGGCCGGTCGGGGACGTACACATCGCATGCCAGGCGCGTGCCGTCGCGGCTGCGGATCATGATGCCGCGGTGCACGGTCATGCCATGGCGGGGTTGAGAAACCTTGCTGCGCCAATCCTGGGTAACGGTCATGTCGATCCTTTGGATGCCCCCGATCCCTGCGGCGGGTCTGATCCGAGCCAGTTTAAGATGCGTGCGAATAGTTGTAGAAAACAACTACGTCTGGTGGATACCCTAAAGGCCGCAGTGCTCCATGTCGCTGGGGAAACCAATAAGGCTCGACGAACTGCTGAACTACCGCCTGGCGCGGTTGCTGGCCCTCAGCAGCGCTCCCGGGATCCGGCTGTTCGAGGGCGGCTACGGGGTCTCCAGGCGTGAGTGGAGCCTGGTCGCACTGGTCGCGGTGCACGGCCCGATGTCACCCTCCGAACTGGCTGCGCTGGCCCACCTCGACCGCCCGCGCGTGTCCCGCGTGATCAGCCAGCTGGTGGCCAAGGGCCTGTTGGCGCGCAACGATCTGCCGAACGACCGCCGCCGCGCCCGGATCGCCATCACCCGGCCCGGCCTGAAGCTCTACGAGGAAGTTTTCCCGCAGGTGGCTCGCATCAACAAAGCCGTGCTGAACGCACTGACTCCCGATCAACTGTGCGCCTTCGACCTGGCGCTTCGCATCCTCACCCGCTCCGCCGAAGAACTGGTACGCACCGCCCCCGTCACCGTGAAGGCGGCGCGGCACCTGGGACGCCGGCGTTAGCGCTCCACCGTCTTGTTCCAGCGCGCGTTCCACGCCGGCCGGTTTTCATTGATCACGTCCCAGTCCACCGTGGTCGCGGTCTTCATGTACTCGTTCATCTGCTTGACCAGCGTAGCGGACTCGCCGCTCGCCTTGGTCTTCGGATTCGAGGGGATCTGATCGCCGTATTGCAGCGCCAGCGCCTGGGCCTCCGGCGAGATCAGGTACTGCGCCAGCTTGTGTGCCAGTGCCGGCTCGCTGTTCTTCGCGATGACGCACTCACCCACCGTCAGCACAGCCGAGCCTTCCTTGGGCTGCACATATTCGACCGGCAGCCCCTTGCCCTTCAGGACGCCTACCGCGGTCGGGGTGAGCGGGAACATCGCGGCCTCGCCGGTCTGGACCATCTCGGCGATCTTGGCGGAGCTGGGGATGTACTCGACGACATTGGGACCGATCGTCGTGGGCCAGGCCTTGAACGCCGGCTCGACATTCTTGTCGTTGCCGCCCTGGATGCGATTGAACAGGAGGAAGCCATGCAGGCCGAAAGTCGACGAGGGCATCGACTGGAACACCACCTTGCCCTTGTACTTGGGATCGGCCAGGTCCATCCAGGAAGTGGGCGGCGCCCAGCCCTTCTCGGTGAACATCTTCTTGTTGTACGCCAGCCCGGTCATGCCGACGTTCACGCCCGCGGCCATGTCGCCCTTGAAGCGCGCGGTGGGGAACAGGTCGTTCAGGGCCGGGCTGGACTGCATCTTCTCGCACAGGCCCATGCCGATGGCGCGGTACATGATGCCGTCGTCCAGGAACATCACGTGCATCTGCGGCTTATCCTTGTTGGCCTGCGCCTTGGCCAGGATGTCCGACGAGGTGCCGGGGACCACGACCACCTTCGCGTCGTTGGCCTTTTCGAACGGACCGAACACGTGCTCGGTATAGGTCTTTTCCATCGTGCCGCCGTTCATGCCGATGTACAGCGTCTTGGTTTGCGCGGCTGCCAGGCCGGCGGACAGGCAGGCGGCGGCAACGGCCAGCGACATGGCCGTGGCGCGTGCGGAGGGGAAGCGTGAGGAATGGATCATGGAAGCTCCTGGTTTAGGGCCTGTTCACACTATTTTTGCGAGTGCGAACGTGGCTAGAACAGCGCCAATCTAGGCGCGCGACGACGCCCAGGCTGGCCGCCTGGGCTAGGAGCGTAACAACGAGTGGCGCTGTTATAGCCCCGTTCCCTTCGGGT
>DATNBX010000164.1:0-2119 GCA_035571795.1 Ramlibacter sp. | reverse complement strand
GAGCGGTGCATTTCCAGCAGGTCGTGCACGACAAAGCCCAGCGTGCTGTCGTAGCCGAACTCCTGCAGCGCGCGGCTGACGCCGTGCGAGCCCGGGCCGACGTTGTACAGCGCGTGCAGCATGCCCTCGGTTTTCGCGGGGTCGAGATAACTCTTGGCGAAGCTGTATGCCTGATCCTCCGATTCGGGCAGATCGTGCAACTGCAGCAGGCGAGCCTTCGGATAGCGCTCCTCCATCACCTGGGTGAAGCCGATACGCCGGTCGATTTCGGCCGCGAACCGCGTGGCCGGCGACAGCATGGCGCAGCGGCCGGCGCCGCTGCGCGGCAGGCAGCGGCCCAGCAGGACGCCCGCCGTGCGTCCGGCCGCGCGATTGTCGGCGCCGACGAAAGTCTCGCGCAGCGATCCCGGTACGTCGGAAAACAGCGTCACCACATGGACACCGCTGCGGGCCAGTTCGTTGATCGCCAGCTTGACCTGCGGCACGTCGGGCGCGAGCAGCGCGATGCCGTCGAAGTCGGTGAACTTGGCCAGCTCGGCGGCGAAATCAGCGCCGTCCTGGTTCGCCAGGCGGTGCGTGACCTCGGTGATGTGCTGGTGCCGGAACTCGCCGGCCGCCTGCGCGATGACGCGATCGACGCTGTCGAAGAAGCCGCGGCGGGCGGCCGGCAGGATGAAGGCAAAGCGGTAGTTAGGCGTGGCGCGGGGACGGCCGCGGCTCGGGCTGGCAGCGCCGAGGCTCTGCATCACGGTACGGACCCGCTCGACCGTGCCCTGATTGACGCCGGGCCGATTGTTCAGCACGCGGTCGACCGTCGCCGTGCTGACTCCGGCGGCTTCGGCGATCTGGGTAATGGTGATGGCCATGTTGATGGAAACGCAATCGCGACCCTGCAATAAATCAATCTTCTGTTGAGCTAACAGGCCCGAATTTACCTCATTTCCGGGCCGGTGCGCCAGCACTTTCTGGTCCTGGATGTCAATTAAACCCGCACCGACTTCAAGGACTTCGCCCGCTGGATTTTTTGATGGAATTAGGGTTTGTCTTGATTGATGTATTAAATGATGGAAATACCATCAATCACATCAGACAAGTCAGTCGACCTGGCGCGTGTTTCAAGCCGGGGGCCGCGGGCGGTGGGCTGATCGGCGGTGAACGCCGAGCAAGGCGGGCGGCGCAACGAGCCGCCTTCATTCATGCAACCCAGCGTGGCTTGGGGCCGCGCGAGCGATATGGAGACGAACAGATGAGCAAGTTCAAATCAAACCTTTGGCGGCTCGCGGCCGGCGCGGCGCTGGGCTTCGCGGCCGTTGGCGCGCAAGCGCAGGACAAGCAGCTCACGCTGTGCTGGGCCGCCTGGGACCCGGCCAATGCGCTGGTCGAGCTGTCGAAGGACTTCACTGCCAAGACCGGCATCCAGATGAAGTACGAGTTCGTGCCATGGCCGAACTTCGCACAGCGCATGCTCAACGAGCTCAACTCCAAGGGCAAGCTGTGCGACCTGCTGATCGGCGACAGCCAGTGGATCGGCTCGGCGGCCACTGAAGGGCACTACGTCAAGCTCAACGATTTCTTCGACAAGAACGGCATCAAGATGGGCGACTTCATGCCCGCCACGGTCGAGGGCTATTCGACCTGGCCCAAGGGCACGAAGAATTACTGGGCCTTGCCGGCCATGGGCGACGCGGTGGCCTTCACCTATCGCAAGGACTGGTTCGCCCGGCCCGAGCTGCGCGCCGAATTCAAGACCAAGTACGGCCGAGAGCTGGCGCCGCCGACGACCTGGGACGAGTTCAAGCAGGTCGCGCAGTTCTTCCAGAACCGCACCATCGACGGCAAGAAGGTCTACGGCTCGGCGCTTTACACCGAACGCGGCTCCGAGGGCATCACCATGGGCGTCACCAACACGATGTACGCCTACGGCATGGACTACGACAACCCGAAGAAGCCGTATGACATGAAGGGCTACATCAACGGTCCCGGCGCCGTGAAGGGCCTGAAGTTCTACAAGGACCTGTACGACTGCTGCGTGCCGCCCGGCCACAGCAACGCCTACATGACCGAGGACCTGGACGCCTACAAGTCGGGCCAGGTGGCGATGCAGATGAACTTCATCGCG
>DATNBX010000163.1:0-7228 GCA_035571795.1 Ramlibacter sp. | reverse complement strand
ACGCAGAGTTCTTCGGCCGCCAGCGTGACCGAACGCAGCCGCGCCAGTGCCTCGAAGGTCAGCAGGCACTGGATTGGCGGAATGCGGGCTGTCATGATGCGTCGTCATTGCGGACTTGAGCCGCAATCCATGGATTCCGGGCCAAGCCCGGGATGACGATACATCGCTCCGCTTGCCTTGTCACTTGAAGATCACCGTCTTGTGGCCGTTGATCAGCACCCGGTGTTCGCTGTGCCATTTCACCGCGCGCGCCAGCACCTGGCTTTCGGTGTCGCGCCCCTGTGCCGTCAGGTCGTCCACGGTCGCACTGTGGTCGACCCGTGCGACGTCCTGCTCGATGATCGGGCCTTCGTCCAGGGCCGCCGTGACATAGTGGGCGGTCGCGCCGATCAGCTTCACGCCGCGGTCATGCGCCTGGTAGTACGGTTTGGCGCCCTTGAAGCTGGGCAGGAAGCTGTGGTGAATGTTGATGGCGCGGCCGGCGAGCTTGCGGCACAGGTCGTCGGAAAGGATTTGCATGTAGCGGGCCAGCACCACCAGTTCCGCGCCCTCGCCCTCGATCACCTCGAACTGCCTGGCCTCCACCTGAGCCTTTGTTGCAGCGGTGACCGGCATGTGATGGAACGGCACGTTGTAGCCGGCCGCCAACTGATAGAAATCGCGATGGTTGGAGATGATCGCGGCGATCTCCAGCGGCAGCAAGCCGCTTTTCCAGCGAAACAGCAGGTCGTTCAGGCAATGACCTTCCTTGCTGACCATGATGACGGTACGCATCGGCTGCGTGGTTGCGTGCAGCTTCCACTCCATCTTGAAGGGCTCGGCGAAGAACTTCAGCTGGGCCTTGAGGTCGTCGAAAGTCAGCTGGTCGCAGGCGAACTGCACCCGCATGAAGAACAGGCCGGTGTCATGGTCGTTGTACTGGGCGGCCTCCTCGATGTTGCCGCCTCGCTCCAGCAGGAAACCGGAAACGGCATGCACGATGCCCGGTCGATCCGGGCAGGAAAGATTGAGGACATAAGTTCGGTTCATATCGCGTGAATTGTCGCAGGAGCAGCCACTGCACGGCCGAGGAACGCCGGCGGTGCCAAAATCACCTTTTCAGTACGCACAGGACGCTTCCTCATGGCCTACAACGATTTCTCCATGGATCACCACTGGCTGCCTTTCACGCCAAATCGCCAGTTTCGCAAGGACCCGCGCGTGTTCGTCGCAGCGGACGGCATGCACTTCACGACCCATGACGGCAAGAAAGTGATCGATGGCATTTCCAGCCTCTGGTGCGTGGGCGCCGGACACAACCGCAAGCCAATCAACGAAGCGATCAAGAAGCAGCTGGACACGCTCGACTACGCCACCGCCTTCCAGGTGTCGAACGACAAGGCGTTCCAGGCCGCCGATATGATCGCCGCAATGGCACCGGGCGACCTGAACAAGGTGCTGTTCTGCAATTCCGGGTCGGAAGCGGCGGATACCTCGCTCAAGGTGGCGCTGGCTTATCACCGGGCCCGCGGCGAAGGACACCGCAATATCTTCATCGGGCGCGAAAAGGGCTACCACGGCGTCGGCTTCGGCGGCATGAGCGTGGGCGGCATACCGGCCAACCGCAAGGTCTACGGCGGTGCGTTGCTGCCGCGGGTGGACCATCTGCGCTTCATCCATGACCCGGCGAACAATGCCTACATCCATAACCGCGAACCGGTCTGGCAGGAAGACATCCTGCTGGAGCTGGAAAACCGGATTCTGCCGCTGCACGACCCGAGCAATGTGGCGGCCGTCGTGGTCGAGCCGGTAGCCGGCAGTGCCGGCTGGTATCTGCCGCCGCAGGGCTACCTCAAGCGCCTGCGCGAGATCTGCGACAAGCACGGAATCCTGCTGATCTTCGACGAGGTGATCACGGGGTTCGGCCGCATGGGCACCAACTTCGGGGCGGACTTTTACGGCGTCGTACCCGACATGCTCAACTTCGCCAAGTGCGTCACCAATGGGGTGATTCCGATGGGCGGCGTGATCTGCCGCGACAAGCTATACGACGCGATGATGAAGACCGAGGCGCCCGAGCATGTGATCGAGTTCTTCCACGGCTACACCTACTCGGGGCACCCGGTAGCCTGCGCCGCTGCGATGGCCACGCTGCAGCTGTACAAGCAGGAGAACCTGTTCCAGCGCGCCGGCGAAATGGGCAAGGTGCTGGGCGATGCCTTCCACAGCACCTTCAAGGGAATGCCCAACGTCATCGGGATCCGCAGCCTGGGCCTGGCCGCCGCAGTGGAACTGGCGCCGATCGCCGGCTCACCCGGCAAGCGCGCCTACGACATCTTCCTGGATTGCTTCCATAAGGGCGCGCTGGTGCGGCCCGCCGGCGACGTGCTGGTGATCGCGCCGCCGTACATCGTCGAGAACGGACACATTGACACGTTGGTCAATACGCTGGCCGATTCGATCAGGAAATTCGCCTAGGGCGCTGCCGGCGTCTGGGCAGCCGGTCGTACCACGCGCACACCGGCGCAGTAGTCCTTGGGCGGCACGGGCGGGGTGGCCCAGGTCGCGTCCGCCTGTTCGGTGCTCCTTGCTTCGTCCGATGGTCCGGCGCGCAGCGCCACGACCTTGGTCCGCACGGCGGACGGCAGGTGTTGGGGCACGCCCAGCTGGCGGTCCACATGGCGCGCGCCGGCGAGCAGCACGACGGTCTTGCCTGGCGCGACCAGCGTCGCGAGCGTCTGGGCCATGGCGCGGTCGCGCGCGATCTGAATCCGGGTCATGGGGGCGATCTGGGTTTCGGGCAGCATGTCGCAGTGCCCCACCCGGATGGCTTGCTGCTGCGCCTTCAGCGCCGGTCCGGGCAGCAGCGTGTCGAGATCGCTCTCGGCCATCGCGCTGCGCATCGCCGCGCGCGGCAGATTCGCGCCCAGCACCGGCACGCCTGAGCGCACCGCCGCCATCACGGCTGGTGCATAGGACTTCCAGGGCCAGGAGGCATCCGTCCATTGCAGTGCCGACTGGACCGCCGCTTCATCCGCGTCGCGCGGCAGCCCGGAGGTCGAGCCGCCTTGCGGCGCCATTTCAAGCGCCACCGCTGCCAGCGCGCCGCGCGCCACCAGCGCCTCGATGACTTGGCGGTGGATGCGCTGATGGTCGGGCGAGTCATGCTGCTCGCCCAGCAGGATGGCATCGGCCGGCAACAGCGCATCCACGCGGCCGGCGGCCTCATCGGGCACGGCGGGAACTGCGCAACCCGCAGTCAGCAGGCAGGCCAGCAACATCGGGGCGAAACGGCGATTCATCCCTCCATGCTACAAGCTTGCCATTCGCAACGCCGCCGCTCGATCCCAAACACCTGCGTTCACGCATGCCGATTCAGTCCGCCGTCCGCGCCATCGTCACCTTGCTGCTGGCATGGGGGGCGGCGCAGCTGTGCGTTGCGCTGCGTACCCCGGTGCCCTGGATGATCGGGCCGTTGCTGGCCACGTCGGCCGCTTCCATCCTGGGGCGGCCAACACGCAGCTTCGGGGCGCTGCGCAACGGGGCCCAATGGGTGATCGGCACGACGCTGGGCCTGTATTTCACGCCCGCGGTCACGGCCCTGGTGGCCGGCCTGTGGTGGGCGATCGCCCTGAGCATCGGCTGGGCACTCGCACTGGGCTGGGGATTCGGCCTGTGGCTCGATCGTGGCCATGCGGCGCGCATGGGCGGAACCCGCGATCAGCAGCGCGCCACCAGTTATTTCGCCGGCGCCATCGGCGGCGCGTCGGAGATGACCTTGCTGGCCGAGCGCGAGGGCGCGCGCACCGACCTGGTGGCCGCCGCCCACAGCCTGCGCCTGCTGATCGTCACGCTGTCGGTGCCGTTCGCAATTACCTTGCTGGGCTTGCACGGCCTGGACGCGTCACCGCCCGGCCCGCGGGTCGTGCAATGGGGCGGGCTGACCCTGTTGGCGCTTGCGACCGGCGCCGGCGCCTGGCTGATGCAGCGCACCCGCCGTGCCAATCCATGGTTCATGGGGGCCTTGCTGGCGTCCATGGGACTGACCATGGCCGGGATCGAACTGTCGGCGGTGCCCCGAGGCATGACCAATGCGGCCCAGCTCGTGATCGGCGTGAGCCTGGGGGTGCGGTTTCGCGCTGAATTCATCCGCACCGCCCCGCGCTGGCTAGGCTCGGTCGCGGTGGGAACGGTAGCAATGATCGCCTTGTGCGCCGGGTTTGGAGCCCTGCTGGCGCTAGGGACCGGACTGCACTGGGCCACGCTGGTCTTGGGCACGTCGCCCGGCGGTATCGCCGAGATGTCGATCACCGCCCGGGCACTGCAATTGGGCGTGCCCGTGGTGACTGCTTTTCAGGTGTGCCGCCTGGTTGCCGTGCTGGTTCTGGTCGAGCCCTTTTATCGATGGGGTTTCCTGCGCTGACGCCCCACGTCAGTGCATCACGAGCGGGTTTTGCGCCAGTTCGGCGTAACCGTCCAGTGTTTCCTCTACCTCTTCCTGCGTCGGTGTATTGAGCTGCCAGGCATTGATCTGCCGCTGGAAGGCGTCGGCCCAGGAACCGTCCAGGTAGACCTCCTTGTTGGAGCGTTTGTCCACGATCTCGAAGCCGTGGCGCACGATGCGCGGCGCCGGTTCCCCTTCAAAGGGTTCATTGGCCTGCATGTGCACGACGACGAACGTGTCGGAGTCATAGAGCATTTGCATGGTGCTAATCCTTCTGCCGGTTATCTAGCAACGTTTGAGCCAGTTTCAAGGTGCACCGGGCAAACGCCAAAGGAGCTCTCACGCCCTAAGACTAGGGGTGGGACCGGTCAGCCCCTGTCGGTGGAGGACCACTGCTGGTCGACCGAATCTCCGTTCGGCTGTGTCAGACGCAATCGCACCGGAACGTAATCCATCCCGGGGGCCAGCCAGAGTTCAATCTTTTGGTCGTATTCCCGGCGTGGATTACGGATGAGCTTGAGCCCGCTGAGCGTCCCGCCGGGCAGTTGCAATGCCTCTTCCCGCTCTACCGTGAACAGCCAGGGCTCGGCATCGCGCGTGCTGGCCGTCTGGATCGAGATGGTCGTGGCCGGCGGGAATTTTGCCGGCTCGCCCGCGATCATCGCGCTCAGCTGCAGCAGCACGCTCAAGCGGTCCTGAGCACCTGGCAACAAGGGCGCGTCGGGCGTGTTGCCGCTGAAGCTCACCTTGCCTTTGTCGCGCTCGAAGTGCGCCGCCTGCTCGGACCGCACCTTGTCCGAAAACCGCGACGGCGCCAGCCCGTCGGCGGTGATGCGCCCGGTGCTGTGCTGCGTGCGCGTGGGCAGCAGCGGTGCGCTGATTTCCAGCGTGGCTTCGTAACTGTCGCCATCGTGGCGCCAGACCAGTTCGCCCGCGCCCGACCAGGGCTGCCGGCGGACCAGCGCGGTGACCTGGTAGTGCAACCGCATCGAGCGGGGAATGGCGAATGCGACCAGCCGGGCCGCTGGTTCCGGCGCGGCTGGAGCTGCCGGCGGGCTGGACGGCTGTGGCTGCTGCGCCGGCGTCTGAATGGCCACCATCTGCGTGTGCCCGGCAGGGACCACCAGGGGCTTGCGCGAAAGCTGCACGATCCGGTCCCTCGACTTGGACAGCGGAGGCCGCGGCGATGCGGACTGCGTTGTCGCCACGGGAGCAGCGGGCACTGCCTGCGCAGCGATGCTGCGCGTGATCAGCGGCTGGGTACCCAACTTCGGGGAAGCCAGCACCGGACCCGGGCCCGCGCGCAAGAGCAGCAAATGGGCAGTCAATACGGCCGCCGCCAGCGCCAACAGTGGCCGAAAGGGAACGGCTGGCCTGGCTGTCATCCGCGACAAAACCTCCCGGGGTTAAACTCATTTCACATCGCGTAGCGTCTTCGGACCTTCAGCGCAATCGACTCCTGCCAGGCAAATCCGAATGAAGCTCGCTACCTACAAAGACGGCTCGCGTGACGGCCAGCTGGTCGTGGTTTCCCGTGATCTGAGCACGGCTCATTATGCGACCGGCATGGCCGAGCGGCTGCAGCAGGTGCTGGACGACTGGAGCTTCCTGTCGCCCCAGTTGCAGGACCTGTACGACAGGTTGAACGGCGGCAAGGCGCGCCATGCCTTCCCGTTCGACTCGCGCCAGTGCATGGCACCGCTGCCGCGGGCGTATCAGTGGGCCGATGGCTCGGCCTATATCAATCACGTGGAGCTGGTGCGGCTCGCCCGTCACGCGCAAGTGCCGGCCAATTACTACACCGAGCCGCTGATGTACCAGGGCGGCAGCGACGATTTCCTGGGGCCCCATGATGACGTCATCGTGCCCAAGGAGGAATACGGCATCGACTTCGAGGCCGAGGTCGCGGTGGTCACGGGCGACGTGGACATGACCGCGTCCCCCGAGCAGGCGCTGGAGGGGATCCGCCTGGCGATGCTCGCCAACGACGTCTCGCTGCGCAACCTGATTCCCGACGAACTGGCCAAGAGCTTCGGGTTTTTCCAGAGCAAGCCGGCGACCGCCTTCAGCCCGGTGGCCGTGACGCTGGACGAACTGGGCGACGCCTGGGACCAAGGCCGGCTGCACCTCACATTGCAAAGCATCTGGAACGGCCGCACCGTGGGCATGTGTGATGCCGGCAAGGAAATGACCTTCCACTTCGGCCAGTTGATCGCCCATATCTGCCGCACGCGCAACGTGCGGGCCGGCAGCATCGTCGGCTCGGGCACCGTGAGCAATCGCGCCACGGAGGCCGACGGCAGGAAGGAGTGGACCAAGGGCTACAGCTGCATCGCCGAGAAGCGCGCGATCGAAACCATCCTGGACGGCCAGGCCACGACCGGGTACATGAAGTACGGCGACACCATCCGCATCGAGATGAAAGGCCGCGACGGCCAGAGCCTCTTCGGGGCGATCGACCAGAAGATCGCGCCGCTCGCCATGTAGCGCGCAGCGCCGCGCGAATGGCCGGATACTGGGCACGCCAACAAAGCGATCGCCCAATGCTGATCTCCCCGGCCCCCGCCCGGCCCGCGCCAGCGCGCTGGGCCTGGCTGCCTGCGCAAGGCAGCTGGAAATACCACTTGTTGCTGGGGGCAGTCGGCGTCTTCGTGCTCGGGCCGCTGGCCGGTGTCACGGCGGCCTACATGAATTTCTCGCTCGGGTTTTTTGTCGGTGGCCAGGTGCTCGCCGGCTTGCTCGGGTCCACGGTCACGGCCGGCTACGGCCCCGACGGCAAGCACGGCGCCAATTTCATCCAGACGG
>DATNBX010000162.1:0-2036 GCA_035571795.1 Ramlibacter sp. | reverse complement strand
TGGCCGAGGAAGAGGTCCGGCGATATCTGCTGGATGTTCGTGAGCGGAACGCGCGCGGCAGCTTCAAGACCAGCCATTACGGCATCCAGTTCTTCTACCGGAACACGCTGGGCCAGGACTGGGCGCTGTTTAAAAAAAGATCCGGCTTCCCAAGCAGAGGCGGCTGCCGCAGACGCTTTCCCATGCCGAAGTGCGGCGCATTCTCGCCGCGGTCCGCAATCCGATACACCGCGGCTGTTTCAGCCTGATTTACGGCTGCGGCCTGCGGATCAGCGAGGCCGCTGCTCTTCCCGTCACCGCCATCGACAAGACCAGTGGCGTCCTGCGCGTCGTCGGCAAGGGCAACAAGGAACGGGTCGTGCCTGTGCCCAAAGAGGTGCACGAAGGCCTGCGACGGATGTGGCAGGCCAAGGACCACCGCGATCCGCGCTGGCTCTTCCCCAATGGCTGGCGAACCGGTCCCGTCGCCACCCATGTCCTGACCCGCACCTTTGCCGAGGCCGTCAAGGCGGCCAATCTCCCCGGCGGTCGCCGCGGCACGCCACACACGCTGCGGCACTCCTATGCGACCCGGCTCTTCGAGAACAAAGTCGATACCCGCGTCGTCCAGGCGTTTCTCGGCCACGAGAACATCGCCACGACGACGATTTACACGCACCTGACGGAACCGACGCGGGTGTCTTTGCGCAAGCTGCTCGACAAGGTGATGAGCGGCTTCTGACGCATGCCCGAAGTGGCGGACGCGTTCCGCCGCTTCGCAGGCAGCTATGTGGCAGCTCACGGCGCGGCGATGCTGCCATCGCATCGTCGCGCCATCGCCGACATCATCGCCTGCCGCACCGAAGCGCTCGGCGGACAGCAGTGGTGCTGCAATCACTGCGGCACCCTGCTGCACGTCTTCCACTCCTGCCGCAACCGCGCCTGCCCGAAGTGTCACGCCGAGCAGACGCAGGCTTGGCTCGAACAGCGTCGGGAGGAGATGTTACCGGTTCCCTATTTCCACGTCACCGTCACCGTGCCCGAGGAACTGCGGGCCGCGCTGCGCCGGTATCAGATAGACGGCTACGGCGCGCTGATGAAGGCCGCCGCCGAGGCGATCATCGTGTTGGCCCGCGATCCGCGCTGGGTCGGCGGCACCGTCGGCGTGCTGGCCGTGCTGCATACCTGGACGCAACGGCTCATCTTCCATCCGCACGTTCATTGCCTGGTTACCGGCGGCGGATTGTCCGATGACGGCACCACCTGGAATCCCGCCGGCAAGACCTTCCTCTTCCCCAAATCGGCGCTCGCCACCCGCGCCCGCGCCCGCTTCCGCGACGCCTTCGCCAGGCTCTGCCCGGACGCCGACCTTGCGCCCCATGTCTGGCAGATCCCCTGGGTCGTTGACATCACGCCATGGGGCGAGGGACAGCAGGCCGCCCTCGACTATCTCGCCCGCTACGCCTTCCGCATCGCCATCACCAACAACCGCATCCTGGCCGTCGACGACGAGACCGTGACCTATCGCTACAAGGACCGCGCCGCCGACCGCCAGCGTAAGGAAACCGTCGCCGGCCACGAGTTCATCCGGCGCTTCCTCCAGCACGTCCTGCCGGCCGGCTTCCACAAGGTCCGCTATTACCGCCTATGGCATGCCTCGCGCCGCGAACCGCTGCGCAACCTAAGGAACCTTCTCCTGCTGGCGCAACCTGCCAGCCCACCGGCCGAACCCGCCGCACCCGAGCCTGACGCCGACCCCCAGGCCCCGCCATCGCCGCGCCGTTGCCCGCATTGCGAGACCGGCCATCTGACGCTGCTGCGCCGGCTGTCGCCTGCCCGGCCGCAAGGCCCGTGATGATCACCATGCTGCCAACGCCCACACCTCCGACCCCATTCCACCCTTCCGCCGTTCTGTTGTCGCGGGATCCTCGCCGCTCGCCCGGTGCCGCCACAAAATCATCGGAAATCGCCCCACGGCAGCGACGTGACCAGCCAGTCGAATGGCCTCAGCGAGCGACCATCGTGCCCACGCTGCCCTTCAACCTGCCGACTGCCTC
>DATNBX010000161.1:0-14259 GCA_035571795.1 Ramlibacter sp. | reverse complement strand
GTCCCGGGCCTATCAGGCCGGTGAGGTGCTGGTGATCCGCAACGAAGGGCCCCGGGGCGGTCCCGGCATGCGCGAGATGCTCAGCGTCACGGCCGCGATCTACGGACAGGGCATGGGCGAGATGGTGGCGCTGCTGACCGATGGCCGCTTCTCCGGGGCGACCCGCGGCATGTGCATCGGCTACGCCAGCCCCGAGGCCGCGGCGGGCGGCGCCATCGCGCTGGTGCGCAACGGCGACCGCATCACCGTCGACGCCGCCGCCAGCAGGATCGAACTGCACGTCAGCGATGACCAGCTGGCCGCGCGCCGGGCCGCCTGGACGCCGTACACGCGCGAGCGGCTGGCCGGCGTGCTGGAAAAATACGCCCGGCTGGTCGGCCCCACCCACGAAGGCGCCGTCACGCATTCGGGCCGCGCCGACTGGCCGAAGGAAACAAAATGAGGATAGGTTTTTGCGGCCTGGGGCTGATGGGCGCGCCGATGGTGCGCCGGCTGCTCGCGGCCGGTCACCAGGTGAAGGTCTGGAACCGCACGCCGGCCAAGGCCGCTGCGCTCGAGGCCTTGGGTGCGCAGCTGGCCAGCACGCCGGCCCAGGCGGCCAACGAGGTCGATGGCGTGCTGATGTGCCTGATGGATTCGGCGGCGGTCGAAGCGGTGGTGTTCGGCGATCAGGGCGTGGCGCAGGGCCGCGGCCTGAAGTGGCTGGCCGACCATTCGAGCATTTCGCCCGATGCCACGCGCGCCTTCGCCCAGCGATTGTCCGGCGGCTGCGCCGCGGACTGGATCGACGCACCGGTGTCGGGCGGTGTGGCGGGCGTGGAGGCAGGCACCCTGGCGATCTTCGCCGGCGGCCCGACCACCCACTTCGAGCAGGCCGCCGCCGTCATGCGCGCCTACGCCGGCAACATCACGCAGATGGGAACGTCCGGGGCCGGGCAGGCCACCAAACTGTGCAACCAGACCATCGTCGCCGCCACGATCGTCGCCATCGCCGAAGCGCTCGGGTTCGCGCAGCGCAACGGCATCGATGTGGACCAGCTGGCCCCGGCGCTGGCCGGCGGCTGGGCCGACTCCAAGCCGCTGCAGGTTTTCGTGCCGCGCATGATCCGGGCCCAAAGCCAATCGATCGGGGCGCTCTGGACCATGTTGAAGGACGTAGACACGGTGATCGCCACGGCGCAAAAGACCGGCGCGCCGATGCCGCTCACCGCCAGCGTGCAGCAGACGCTGCGCATCGCCAGCGCGATGGGCCTGGGCGAAGCCGAGCTGTCGGCGGTGATCAGCGTCATGCTGCCCGAGCGCCGCGACGAGTTCCTGCAGCAGGTTAAGCGCTGAAGCCGTGCCATGCAGCTGGCCGCCAACCTGAGCTGGATGTACCCGGACCTGGACTGGGCCCGGCGCTTCGAGGCCGCGGCCCGCGATGGCTTTGCGGCCGTCGAGATCCTGTTGCCGTATGACGAGCCGGCGGATTGGTATGCCCAGAGGCTGCGGGCCAATGGGCTGGAACTGGCGCTGTTGAACACCCCCGTTTCACCCGGCACCGGCAAGCTGGGGCTGGCCGCCATTCCCGGCGCGGAAGATGAATTCCGCCGATGCTTGGCCCGCGCGCGCTCCGTGGCGCAGGCGACCGGCTGCCGCCGCATCCACGTGATGGCGGGCTATGTCGCGGGGCTCGATCGATCGGCTTGCAGCGCCGTGCTGCTAAGCAACCTGGGGCTCGCGCTGGAGCTGGCCGCGCGGGACGATCTCGTGCTGACGCTGGAGGCGCTGAACCGCACCGACATGCCGGGCTACTTCTACCATCTGCCGGCGCAGGCGATCGAGATCGCGCGGCACTTCGACTCGCCGCACCTGCGGGTGCAATTCGATTTCTTTCACTGCGACAGGGAGTCGCTCGACCTGCAAGAGGAAGTGCGGGCGGCGGCGCCGTGGATCGGCCATGTGCAGATCGCCGGCGCGCCGGGGCGCCACGAGCCCGACCTGTCGCAATCCGGTCTGCTCGAGGCCGTGGCGGCCCTGCCCGGCTTGGGCTACGACAGCTGGATCGGCTGCGAATACCGGCCGCTCACCACCGCCGCCAAGGGCTTGAGCTGGTGCGAGCCATTGCGCAGGCGCGGGATGCTGCGATGAGCCGCGTGCTGGTCACGGGCGCCAACGGCTACGTCGGCCGGGCCCTGGCGGCGCGGCTGAAGGAGCGCCTGCAGGCGCAGGAGATCGACTCGCTGACGCTGCTGGACCTGGGCTTCGATAACACGCCCACCGAAGCGGGCATCCGCTGCATCAGCGGTGACCTGGGCGATCCCGCATGTCTGGCGCAAGCGACCGAACCGGCGCCCACCGTGGTGTTCCATCTGGCCGGCATCATGAGCCGGCAGGCCGAGGAAGACTTTGCGCTGGGAATGCTGGTGAACGTGAGCTGCACCATCGGCCTGTTCGAGCGGCTGCGCTCGCTGGGTCACCAGCCGGTCGTTGTCTATTCCAGCTCGATCGGCATCTACGGCGCGCCGCTGCCGCACGCGATCGACGACTACACGCCGATCGCGCCGGCACTGAGCTATGGCGCGCAAAAGCGGATGATCGAAATCCTGCTGGCCGACTACAGCCGGCGCGGCTGGATCGACGGGCGCGCGGTTCGATTGCCCGGCGTGGTGGCGCGTCCGGCGGCGCCCAATGGCGCGCTGTCGGCATTCGCCAGCGACCTCATTCGCGAACCGGCCGAAGGCCGCAGGTACGCCTGCCCGATCGGGCCGGAAGGCAGCATGTGGCTGCTGTCGCTGCCGGCCTGTGTCGACAACCTGCTGCACGCGGCGGCCATTGCGCCAGACCGGCTTCCTCCCGGCCGCGCCTGGAACCTGCCCGCCTTGCGCGCCACCGCGCTCGAAGTCGTTGAAGCTTTGTGCCGGCGCTTCGGCCCCAGCCTGGCGCAGCGCGTGGAATATCGTCCGGTTGCCAGCCTGCAGGCCCAGTTCGCGCAGTGGCCGCCGCTATCGACGGGCATAGGGGATTTCCTGGGCTTTCGCCACGACGGCGATCTGGATACCTTGATCGAACGCGCGCTTCAGCCCTGAATTCCCGTTTCGCCCGTCTTCGAAAAAAACTCCTGAAAGGACTCCCCGATGAAAACCAGATGGACCACGGCGCTGCTGGGCGCGTGTCTGACGGCAGCGCTGGTGACAGGCGCGCCGGCGAGCGCCCAACCAAAACCCATCGAGCTGACCTATTCCTACTGGATTCCAGCCACCCACCCATTGGTGGCGAACTTCATGGTGCCCTGGGGGCAGGAAGTCGAAAAAGCCACCCAGGGCCGGGTGAAGATCAACTTCCTGCCCAAGCCCGTCACCAATCCGCAGGGACACTTCGACGCGGTGCGCAACGGCGTGGTGGACCTGGGCTTCATATCCCACTCGTATTACCCGGGCCGGTTCGACTTGATGAAGGTGGCGACGCTGCCGTTCAACGGCAACTCGGCGCTCTCGACTTCAGTGGCGGCCTGGCACATGTACGAGAAGAGCCTCGCGCCCGCCAACGAACACCGCGGCGTGAAGTTGCTCGGCATCTACGCGCACGGCCCGGGCGGCGTGTTCACCACGAAGAAGGTGGTCGAGAAGATCGAGGACTTCGAGAACCTGAAAGTGCGGATCGGCGGCGGCACCGCGGCCGACGTCGCCGATGCGCTGAAGGTCAACGCGGTGGTCAAGCCGGCGCCCGAATCCTATGAGCTCCTGAGTACGGGCGTGGTCGACGGGGTGTTCTTCCCGCCGGAGTCGATCGCCTCGTTCCGGCTCGATGGCATCGTCAAGAATGCCACGGTCTTTCCCGGTGGCCTGTATTCGGACACCCACGCGATCATCATGAACGAGCAGTCGTTCGCGAAACTGCCGGAAGCCGACCGCGCCATCCTGATGAAGCTGTCGGGCGAGCACATCGCGCAGATCGGAGGCAAGGCCTGGGGCGATGCCGACACCGCCGCCCTGGACAGCCTGCGTTCGAAAGGCGTCACCTTCCATCAGGCCAGCCCCAAGGTCGTGGCCGACGTCAAGGCCAGGACGGCGCATCTCGAGAAAGCCTGGCTCGATGCGGCGAAGGCAAAAGGGCTTGACGGCCCGAAGATCCTTCAGGAGTTCCGCGCCGACTTGAAGAAGCTCGAAGCAGGCAAGTGAACCGCGCCGTTTCGCTCGCCCAGACCGTGCTGAAATTCGCGGCCGGGATCTTCCTGGTCGCGCTGTCCTTGTTGACACTGCTGGATGTGCTGGGACGATACGTCTTCAGCATCCCGGTCAGGGGTGCGGTGGAGCTGACCGAGGCGCTGATGGTTGGCGTCATCTTCACGGGCATCGTGCTGGCGACCCAGGCGCGGCAGCACATCACCGTGGATCTGCTGATCATGACTCTGGGTCCCAGGGGCCGGCGCGTGCAGCAGGGATTTGCCCTTTTGCTGGCGGCCGGCGTCAGCGCGTTGCTGGGAGCCGTGACGTGGAGCCAGGCGATATCGGCCCGGGACTACGGCGACAAGACCACGATGCTGGGAATTCCCATGGCACCGCTGATGTTCTTCATGAGTGCGTTCCTGTTCCTGAACGCCTTGATTCATGCCGTGCAGTTGTGGGGCGTGCTCACCCGCCGATCGGAGAGCGAATGACCGAGGCGCTGATCGGCTTTGGGGCCATGCTGGTCCTGATCTTTCTGCAGGTTCCGATTGCCTTCGCCATGGCCCTGATCGGCCTGCTGGGCACCGCCTTGCTGCGCAGCTGGCCGGCTGCCTATTCCATGGGCGGCGGCGTGGTTCACGAAAGCGGCTTCCAGTACCTGCTGTCGGTGGTGCCGCTGTTCGTCTTGATGGGCAACCTCGTGACCCAGGCCAGGCTGTCGCGCGAGCTGTATGCGGCGGCCTATGCCTTCCTCGGCCATCGCAAAGGCGGCTTGGCGATGTCCACCATCGTGGCCTGCGGCGGCTTCGGCGCGGTGTGCGGCTCCAGCCTGGCGACCGCCGCCACCATGTGCAAGGTTGCCTACCCGGAAATGCGCAAGCTCGGCTACAGCGAGGGGCTGGCAACGGGCTCGATCGCCGCCGGGGGGACGCTGGGCATCCTGATCCCGCCGTCCGTGGTGATGGTGGTCTACGCCGTGCTGACCGAACAGAGCATCGGCAAGATGTTCGCGGCCGGCATCCTGCCCGGGTTGGTGGCGATCGGCTTTTACATGCTGGCGGTGCGCTGGACCACCTGGCGGCGGCCCGACTCCGGCCCGCCCGGTGAGCGGATGGACTGGCGCCAGCGGCTGACCGCGCTGCGAGAAGTGTGGGGCGTGATCGTGCTGTTCGGCATCGTCATGGGCGGCATCTATGGCGGCATCTTCACCGCCACCGAAGCGGCCGGCATCGGCGCCTGCGGCGCGTTTCTTTTCGCCTGGGTGCGCAGGCGCCTGTCCTGGGTGATCTTTACCGAAGTGCTGGTGGAATCGGCCCGGACCACCGGCATGCTGTTCATGGTGCTGATCGGCGCGCTGATCTTCGCCAATTTCATCAACTTCACGTCGATGCCCGCGGGCCTGCAGGAAGCGGTGCAACAGTTCCACATCCATCCGACGATGGTGATCGTCGCCATCTGCGCCATCTACGTCGCGCTGGGCTGCGTGCTCGAAAGCATGTCGATGGTGCTGCTGACGGTGCCGGTGTTCTTTCCGTTGGTGCGCACCCTCGGGTTCGACCCGATCTGGTTCGGCATCATCGTCGTGGTGGTCACCGAGATCAGCTTCATCACGCCGCCGGTGGGCCTGAACGTGATGGTGCTCAAGAGCCTGCAGCCGGAGGTGCCGATCCGCACCATGTTCGCCGGCGTGTTCCCGTTCGTCGTGGCGGACATCTTCCGCCTCGGCGTGTTGATCGCGTTTCCTTCGATCTCGCTGCTGCTGCCGCGCTACCTGGGATGAACACATGATCGTCGAGATGAGAACCTATTCGATTGCGATCGGCGCCATGCGCGACTTCCTTCAGCTGTACGCGAGCGAAGGGCTGGAGGTGCAGACGCAGCACCTCGGCTCGCCGCTGGGCTACTACACGAGCGAAGTGGGCGAACTGAGCCAGGTCGTGCACCTCTGGCGCTACACCGATATGGCCGACCGCGAACGGCGCCGTGCCGCGCTGGAATCCGATCCGCGCTGGCTCGCCTACCGCACCAAGAGCTCGTCGCAGGGCCATGTCATGCGCCAGCGCAGCACGATCCTGAAGGAAGTGGACTTCGCGGCATTCGCGGCGCGTCCCGTCACCGCGCCATGACTGCCGCCACCCACAAGATCCTGCAGGCCGGACCGGTTCCGCCGGCACTGGCCGCGCTGCTGCCCCAGGTCTGCGAAACCCACGTGCTTGGCAACGAAGCCGATCCCGCCGCCTTTCTGCTCGCGCACGGCGGCGAATTCACCATGGTCGTGACCAATGCCACGGCGGGCGCCAGCGCCGACCTGATGTCGCGGCTGCCCCGTCTGCAGGCGATCTGCAGCATCGGCGCGGGAACCGAGACCATCGACCTGGGCACCGCGCAAGCGCGCGGCATCGTCGTGAGCAATACGCCGGACGTCCTGAACGACTGCGTCGCGGACCTGGCGATCGGGCTGATGATCGACGTGGCCCGGGGCATTTCCGCAGCCGACCGGTACGTGCGGCGCGGCGACTGGCCGGCCAAGGGGTCGATTGGGCTGCGCACGCGCGTCAGCGGCAAGCGCCTGGGCTTGCTGGGCATGGGCGGCATCGCTCGCGTCATTGCGCGGCGCGCCAGCGGCTTTTCCATGGACATCCGCTATCACAGCCGCACGCCCAAGCCCGGCCTGCCGTGGCCGCACGAGCCGTCGCTCGCCCAGCTGGCGCAATGGGCCGATTTCCTGGTGGTCGCGTGCTCGGGCGGCCCGCCGACCCGGCACCTGGTTTCGGCCGAGGTGCTGCGCGCACTGGGTCCGCAGGGCTTCCTGGTCAACGTGGCGCGCGGCTCGGTGGTGGATGAAGCCGCGCTGGTGCAGGCGTTGCAGGCCGGTGAGCTGGCCGGCGCGGCGCTCGATGTATTCGAGGACGAGCCTCGTGTTCCGGCGCCGCTCGCCGCGATGGAAAACGTCGTGCTTGCCTCCCACATCGGCAGCTCCACGCAGGAGACGCGGCGCGCGATGGTGGACCTGACGCTGGCGAACGTGCGCAGCTTTGTGGAGACCGGCCGACTGGTGACCGAGGCGAAGCTCTGAACAGAGCTTCGCTAGATCCAGCCTCCCTCCCGCAGCTCGCGCGTGAGCCAGGCGCAGTAGATCGGCGCCGCGATCAGGCCTTGCGCGCCGAAGGCGGACTCCAGCACCAGCATCGACACCAGCAGTGCGTAAGGGGGCATGCTGACGCGGCTGCCCACGAAGTGCGCGTTCAGGAAGTATTCCAGTTTGTGGATCACCAGCAGGTAACCGAGCGATCCCGCGGCAACCCAGGGCGACAGGGTGAGCGCCGCCAGCACGATGGCGGTGTTCGACAGCAGGTTGCCGACGATCGGCAGGAACGCGGCAAAGAAAGTGAATGCCACCAGGGTCATGCCGAGCGGGACCCGATAGTCCAGCATCGGCAGCACCACGAGCAGGTAGACCGCGGTCAAGGCCGTATTGACCAGCGAGATTCGCAATTGCGCGGCCAGGATGTCGCTGAAAGCCAGCACCACCTGGTTCCATCGGTCCTGCGCCAGCCGGGGTATCGCGGAGCGCGGCGCCGCGCGCCGCATCGAGGCGCCGGCCAATCCGCCGATCACCAGCCCGATCAGCAAGTGAAATGCGACGCGCAGCGCGTCGCGCCCCCATTGCTGCATCTGGCCGGCGTGCGAGCGCAGCCACGCCGAGAGCGCTTCCTGCATCGCGGCGGCCGATTCGGGCAGCCGCGTCGCGAGCCAGGTCGGTGCGGTGGAACGGATCTGGTCGAGCGTGTCGGCCATCAAGCGCAGCAGCCTGGCCAAGCCATCGGAGGACGCACTCAGCAGCAGTTCGAAGGCTTCGAACATCGCGACTCCGGCGCCCACCAGCAGCAGCGCAGCCAGCACGGTTCTCGTCAGCCGCTCGCTCACGGTCTGCGCCGGCTCGCGTCCCCAGACGAGCCGGAACAGCACGAAGCCGGACAGCGCGCCCACCAGTGCCGGCAACAGCCGCAGCCACAGCAGCAGCAGCAACACTGCCGCCGCTGCCGCGAGGCTGCGCTGGTACAGCGCAGCCGGTACCGATGCCTGGCCGTTGTCGCGCTTCAAGTCGTTTCCTTGAGATGGAGATATCGACAGTTGCAGTTTCACTGGCGCCGCAGCGGCCCGCCGTCAGCCGATGGGGCGGACGGATGTAGGAGGTTCCAGCAGCGAGGCGAGCCTTCAGGCATAACTAAGTGGTACTCGGGGCCAGCACTTGCCGCCCCTACAATTCATACACATCAATGAGGCGGCAGGGGCATCCTTGAGCGACGCAGCACAGACGTTGGCGGCCTTGTACCGCACGATGGTCCGAATCCGGGCCTTCGAGAACGCGGCTGAGGCGGCCAGCCAGGGCGGCGTCAGCGCTTTCGGCAAGGCCGCCGACGGCGCGGCCAAGGTGCGCGGCCCGCTGCATCTTTCCACCGGCCAGGAGGCAGTGCCCGCCGGTGTCTGCGCCCATCTGCGCCCCGACGACTACCTCACTTCCACCCATCGCGGCCACGGCCACACCCTGGCCAAGGGTGCCGACTTGCGCCGCATGATGTGCGAGCTGTTCGGCAAGGCCAGCGGCTTCAACTCGGGCAAGGGCGGCTCGATGCACATCGCCGATTTCTCGGTCGGCATGCTGGGCGCCAACGGCGTGGTCGCGGCCGGCCTGCCCATCGCGGTCGGAGCGGCCCACGCCCAAAAGCTGCAGCGGCGCGCGGCCATCACGGTGTGCTTCTTCGGCGACGGCGCGATCAATCGCGGCCCGTTCCTGGAATCGCTCAACTGGGCGCAGGTCTACGGCCTGCCGGTGCTGTTCGTGTGCGAGGACAACCGCTGGAGCGCGACCACCGCCAGCGGGCCGATGACCGCCGGGGCGGGCGCTTCCGCGCGCGCTGCCAGCATGGACATTCCCGCCTTGCAGGTGGACGGCAACGACGTGCTGGGCGTGCATGAGGCCGCCGCGACGCTGGTCAAGGAAGTGAGGGCCGGGGCCGGTCCGCGCCTGCTGCATGCCATCACTTATCGCGTGAAGGGACATGTCTCGGTCGACCCGGCGGCCTATCGCGATGCCGATGAACTGGCCGCCGCGCTGGAAACCGACCCGATCGCCCGGGCGCGCCGCCACTACCTCGCGTTGCCGGGCACCCGGGGCCAGGAGCTCGATGCGATCGAGCGCGAAGCCGCCGAAGAAGTGGCGGCGGCCGTCGCGGCGGCCAATGCCGCGGCCTGGCCCGACCCGGCCACGGCTTTCACCGACGTGCAGACCACGGGAGCCGGCCAATGGCGCTGATGACGTACGCCCAGGCCGCGGCGCTGGCCGTGGCGCAAGAGATGCAATCCGACCCCAACGTGGTCGTGATCGGCGAGGACGTCGGGCGCGGCGGCATCTTCGGCCAGTATCAGGGGCTGCAGGCGCGTTTCGGCAGCGATCGCGTCGTCGATACGCCCATCAGCGAGGCGGCGATCCTGGGCGCCGGCGTCGGCATGGCGCTGGCCGGCCTCAGGCCGGTGGTCGAGATGCGGGTGGTCGACTTCGCGCTGTGCGGCATGGACGAGATCGTGAACCAGGCCGCCAAGAACCGCTTCATGTTCGGCGGCCAGGGCCGGGTGGCCATGGTCGTGCGCATGCCCATCGGCATCTGGGATTCGTCGGCCGCGCAGCACTCACAGTCGCTGGAGAGCTGGTTCGCGCATTTGCCGGGCGTCGTGGTGGTGTGTCCGGCGACGCCGCAGGACAACTACGGCCTGCTGCGCGCCGCGCTGGCCAGTGGCGATCCCGTGGTCTATATGGAGCACAAGACGCTGTGGAGCCTCGCGGGCGAGGTCGATGAGACTCAGCGCATCGAGCTGGGCAAGGCGCGCACGGTGCGCGCCGGCAGCGCTCTCACGATGGTGAGCTGGAGCAAGCAAATGTATGCCTGCGCCGCGGCGTGCGAACAGCTCGCCGGTGAGGGCATCGACGCCGAGCTGGTCGACCTGCGCACCATCTGGCCGTGGGATCGCGATGCCGTGCTGAGCTCTTGCGCCCGCACTCGCCATCTGCTGGTGGTCCACGAGGCGGTGCAGGCTGGCGGCTTCGGCGCCGAGATCGCCGCCAGTGCGGCCGAAGCGGTCGGCTGCAAGGTCAAGCGGCTGGGCGCGCCGCGCATTCCCGTGGGCTATTCGCCGGTGCTCGAAGCCCAGTCGCGCGTCACTGCCGCCGAAGTTGTCGAGGCGGCGCGGCACCTGCTCGCTGAGACAGCCTTTGCAAGGAACCCATGACCGCCCCGATCGAAACAACGCATGTCCCGGGCGAGCTGCCGGAAGAAGACCCGATTGACGAGCGCACCGTCGTCCCGCTGGCGATCGAAGACTGGCTCACCGTGATCGTGATGGGGCTGCTGGCTTGCATCACCTTCGGCAACGTGCTGGTGCGCTATTTCACCGACCAGTCGTTCGCGTGGACCGAGGAGTTCTCGGTCTTCCTGATGATCGTGCTGGCACTGGTCGCTGGGTCGGCCTCGGTGGCGCGCAACCTGCAGATCCGGATCGAATACTTCGCCGACAACGGCCCGGCGTGGCGGCAGCGGGCGCTGGCGCGCTTCGGCGCCATCATGGTGTTCCTGCTGTTCGCGCTGATCGCGGTGCTGAGCACGCGCATGGTCTACGACGACATCACGTACGGCGAGACTTCGCCCGGCATCGGCGTGCCGCAGTGGTGGTACACGATCTGGCTGCCGGTCATGTCGGTGGCCATCGCCGGCCGCGCGCTGGGCCTGTTCGTGCGACGTGGACGCCGCGCATGATTCCGACCCTGCTCTTCACCGCGTTCGTGGTCATGCTGCTGCTGGGCGTGCCCATCGGCGCCGCGCTCGGGCTGGCCGGCGCCGCCTGCATTGCGCTGGCCAATTCCGACGCGCAGTGGTACGGCCTGCTGGCGGTGCCGCAGAACTTCTATGCCGGCCTGGGCAAATATCCGCTGCTGGCCATTCCGATGTTCGTGCTGGTGGGTTCGATCTTCGACCGCTCGGGCGTGGCGTCGCGGCTGGTGAACTTTGCCGTGGCGGTGGTCGGCCGCGGGCCCGGCATGCTGCCGCTGGTTGCGATTGCCGTGGCGATGTTCCTCGGCGGCATTTCCGGTTCGGGACCGGCCAACGCCGCCGCAGTCGGCGCCGTGATGATCGCGGCCATGAGCCGCGCGGGTTATCCGCCCGCGTTCTCGGCGAGCGTGGTCGGCGCCGCGGCGGCCACCGACATCCTGATCCCGCCTTCGGTCGCTTTCATCGTCTACTCCGTCCTGGTACCGAACGCTTCGGTGCCGGCGCTGTTTGCCGCCGGCATGGTTCCGGGCGTCATGGCCGGTTTTGCGCTGATGATCCCCGCGGTGCTGCTGGCGCGCAAACACAAGATGGGCGCGCTGGAGGCGACCTTGCCGCGGCCGCCGTTCTGGAAAAGCCTGCGCGATGCCACCTGGGGCCTGTTCGCTCCGGTGCTGATCCTGGGCGGCATGCGGGCCGGCTGGTTCACGCCGACCGAAGCGGCGGTGGTGGCGGTGTTCTACGGCCTGTTCATCGGCATGTTCGTGCACCGGACCATGAAGGTGCGCGACCTGTTCGTCATCCTGCGCGAATCGGGCGAGCTTTCGGCGGTGATCCTGCTGGTGGTGTCGCTGGCCGGCATCTTCGCCTATTCACTGTCGACGCTCGGCGTCATCGATCCGGTGGCGCGCGCGATCGTCAATTCCGGGCTCGGCGAGTACGGCGTGCTCTCGCTGCTGATCGCGCTGCTGATCACGGTGGGCATGTTCCTCGACGGTGTCTCGATTTTCCTGATCTTCGTCCCGCTGCTGCTGCCGATCGTGCAGTACTACAAATGGGACCCGGTGTGGTTCGGCGTGATCCTCACGCTCAAGGTTTCGCTCGGGCAATTCACGCCGCCGCTGGCCGTGAACCTGATGGTGTCGTGCCGCATCGCCAAGGTGCCGATGGAAGACACGATTCGCTGGGTCGGCTGGATGCTGGTATCGATGTTCCTGGTGATGGTGCTCGTCATCGCATTTCCCGAGCTGGCGCTGTGGCTGCCGCGCAGGCTGGGATACTAGGATTGTTCTTGGTTGCCAATTCACACGAAGGAGTCCTCATCATGAAATTCCGCCGAACCCTGCTGGGCCTGGCCCTGGCCGCCACCGCGCTGGCCTGCGGCACGACTGCCATGGCGCAGTCCGCCTACAAACCCGAATACAAGATGTCGCTGGTGCTCGGTCCGCCGACGCCGTGGGGCATGGCCGGCAAGATCTGGGCAGACCTCATCAAGGAACGCACCGCCGGGCGCATCAACATCAAGCTGTATCCCGGCGTGTCGCTGATCCAGGGCGACCAGACGCGCGAGTTCAGCGCGCTGCGCCAGGGCGTGATCGACATGGCGATCGGCTCGACCATCAACTGGTCGCCGCAGGTCAAGGAACTGAACCTATTCTCGATGCCGTTCCTGATGCCCGATTACGCGGCCGTCGATTCGCTCACGCAGGGCGAGGTCGGCAAGAAGATTTTCCAGACCATCGAGAAAGCCGGCGTCGTGCCGCTGGCCTGGGGCGAAAACGGAACGCGCGAACTGACCAACTCGAAGAAGCCGATCAAGTCGCCCGACGACCTGAAGGGCATGAAGATCCGCGTGGTCGGCTCGCCGCTGTTTTCCGACACGTTCACCGCTTTCGGCGCCAACCCGACGCAAATGAGCTGGGCCGATGCGCAGCCGGCGCTGGCCAGCGGCGCGGTGGACGGCCAGGAAAACCCGATGTTCCTGTTCACGATCCTGAAAATGCACACGGTCGGCCAGAAGTTCGTGACCACCTGGGGCTACGTCACCGATCCGCTGGTCTTCGTGGTGAACAAGGAGATCTGGAATTCATGGACGCCGGCCGACCAGGCGATCGTGCGCCAGGCCGCCGTTGACGCGGGCAAGCAGGAACTCGCGCTCGCGCGCAAGGGACTGGTCGAGGCCGACAAGCCCCTGCTCAAGGAGGTGGCCGGCATGGGCGTGACGGTAACGACGCTGTCGCCTGCCGAGCGCGAGGCGTTCGTCAAGGCCACGCGGCCGGTCTACGAGAAGTGGAAGAAGACCATCGGTCCGGACCTGGTGAGCGCCGCCGAGAAATCCATTGCTGCACGCAACAAGTAGTTCACCTCACTTCACGGCCCCCGCACCATTGCGCGGCGCGCATGTGTGCGCGTCGCGAGCACGAGCAGCGTCCAGTCGCGCCCCGAGCAGATCGAGGGGGCTTACTGCTTGCCCGGGTCCTTGAAGTCCGGAATATTGTCGAACTCGACGTTCTGCAGCTTGCCGGCGACGCGCTCGGTCTTGCGGATGTAGATCGTCTGCACGATTTCGCGCGTGCCCGGATCGATGCTGATTGCGCCGCGTGGGCTCATCCACTTCATGCCCTTGGCGGCTTCGACGAACTTGTCGGCGTCGGTGCTGCCGTTGGTCTTCTTGAGCACCTCGGCAATGAGGTGCATGCCGTCGTAACCGCCGACCGACATGAAGTTGGGCCGGTCGCTCGGATAGGCCTTGTAGTAGGCCTCCGTGTAGGCCTTGTTCTCGGGCGACTTGTGCGCCTCCGAGTAGTGGAACGACGTGACCAGTCCGAGCGACGCGTCGCCGATGGCCTCCAGGATGTCCTCATCGGGCAGGTCGCCGGTGGAGATCAGCCTGATGCCGGCCTGGGCCAGCCCGCGCTCGGTGAAGCCCTTCATGAATGAAATCGTCTCGGCCCCCGGCGGCAGGAAGATGAAGACGGCGTCGGGCTTGGTGTCCTTGATCTTCTGCAGGAACGGCGCAAAGTCGGGGTTCTTCACCGGTGCGCGCACTTCGCCCACGATCTGCCCACCGGCCGCGGTGAAGGTCTTCTTGAACTGACCTTCCGCGTCGTGGCCGGGCCCGAAGTCGGCCACCAGGGTGAAAACAGTCTTGATCTTGTTCTTCGCTGCCCAGGTCGCGATCGGCGCCGAGTTCTGCGGCAGGGTCATCGACGTGCGGATGATGTAGGGCGACTTGGTCGTTACCGACGACGTCGCGGCGTTCATCACGACCATCGGTTTTTTCGCTT
>DATNBX010000160.1:0-31389 GCA_035571795.1 Ramlibacter sp. | reverse complement strand
GGCGACCACGTACTACCGCATGCTGCGCGAGGAAATCGAGGAGCGGGTGCGCCTGGGCAAGGGCCCGGTCACGCCCGAAGGCGACATGGGCGAAGAGAAGTACCGCCTGATCGTGGAAGGCCCGCCCAACTGGACCAGCTTCCGCGATTTCTGGAAGATGTTCTACGACGAGGGCGCGGTGGTGGTCTCCTCCACTTACGCCAAGGTCGGCGGCCTGTACGACTTCGGCTTCCGCCACGACCCCGAGCACCCGCTCGAATCGCTGGCCGACTACTGCCTGGGCTGCTACACCAACCTGAACCTGCCGTCGCGCATCGACATGATCTGCAAGTACATCGACGAGTACCAGGCCGACGGCCTGCTGATCAACTCGATCAAGAGCTGCAACAGCTTCTCCGCGGGCCAATTGCTGATCCTGCGCGAAGTGGAAAAGCGCACCGGCAAGCCGGCCGCCTTCGTCGAGACCGACCTGGTGGACCCGCGCTACTTCTCGGCCGCCAACGTGAAGAACCGGCTCGAGAGCTACTTCCAGATGGTCAAACAAAAACGCACGGCCCTGACGGGCGCGCACTAAGGAGACAGGCCACATGCGCTGCTTCATCGGCATCGACCTGGGATCGACCACCACCAAGGCGGTGGTGATCGACGAGAACCAGAACATCATCGGCCGCGGGATCACCAACTCGCGTTCGAACTACGACACCGCGGCCACCATCGCCAAGCAGGAGGCGCTGCTGAACGGCCGCTTCTACCTGTTCCGCCAGGCCCTGGGCAACACCAAGGCGCTCAACGGCGGTCTGGACGCTTTCATCGGCCAGCTCGAGCGCGACTTCCGCTCCGAACAGTACCTGGAGCAGCTGGCCGACTTGGAGGAGACCTGCAAACGCAGCCTGGCGACGGCCCATTTCGGCGCCGCCACCGAGGCCGTGGGCGAGACCCTCAAGGAAGTGTTCCGGCGCATCACCCAGGAGGCTCCGTCGCTGTTCACGCCGGAAGCCAAGCGCAAGAGCGACTTCTTCCGCGACATCGCCGGCAGCCAGTACCTGGCGATCGGCGAGGCGGTTTCGAAGGAGGCCGGCACCCGCTACGACTTCCTGCTCAACGTGTTCGACCGGTCGATCATCGAGGTCGAGAACCGCGTCTACACGGACTCGATCCGCCGCCACCTGCTGTCGGCGCTCGAACGCACGTTCATCGCGCTGCCCGAGACGGCGGCGCGGCGGACCCAGGTCGAGGCCCCGATCAAGGGCATCCTGGACACCGAGATGGAAGAGACCTACGTGGTCGGCACCGGTTACGGGCGCGCCCGCCTGCCGTTCTCCAAGGAGCACGTGCGCTCGGAGATCCTGTGCCACGGGCTGGGCGCCCACGTGATGTATCCGGGCACGGCCACTGTGCTGGACATCGGCGGCCAGGACACCAAGGCGATCCAGGTCGACCCGGCCGGCATCGTCGAGAGCTTCCAGATGAACGACCGCTGCGCCGCCGGCTGCGGCCGCTACCTCGGCTACATCGCCGACGAAATGAACATGGGCCTGCACGAGCTCGGCCCGATGGCCATGAAGTCGACCAAGGCGATCCGCATCAACTCCACCTGCACGGTGTTCGCCGGCGCCGAACTGCGCGACCGGCTCTCGCTGGGCGACAAGCGCGAGGACATCATGGCCGGCCTGCACCGCGCCATCATCCTGCGCGCGATGTCGATCCTGGCCCGTTCGGGCGGCGTGCGTGACCAGTTCACCTTCACCGGCGGCGTGGCCAAGAACGAGGCCGCGGTCAAGTCGCTCAAGGAACTGGTCAAGGAGAACTACGGCGAGGTGCAGCTGAACATCGACCCGGATTCGATCTACACAGGCGCGCTCGGCGGGGCCACGTTCGCGTGGCGTGCCGTCGAGCAAGAAGGCAAGACGGCAGAAGCCGAAGCAAGGGGCTGACATGACAATCACGATCGGTATCGATATCGGCTCGGGAGCCGTCAAGAGCACCCTGTTCCGGGTGGAGAATGGCAAGCAGGAGTGGCTGGCCAAGCGCTGCGAGCGGATCCGCCGCCGCGACCCGATGACATTGGCGGACGAAGGACGGGCCGCCGTGATCGCGGAGTCCGGCCTGTCGGCGGACGACGTCGACTACATCGCCACCACCGGCGAGGGCGAGAACGTCAAGTTCGCCACCGGCCACTTCTACTCGATGACCACGCACGCCCGCGGCGGCGTGTTCCTGCAGCCGGGCATCGCCGCGGTGGTCGACATCGGGGCGCTGAATGGCCGCGCGATCTACGTCGACGAGCGCGGCAAGGTGCTGGCCTACAAGATGACCAGCCAGTGCGCTTCGGGCTCGGGCCAGTTCCTCGAGAACATCGCCCGTTACCTGGGTGTGGCGGTCGAGGAAATCGGCGCCCTGTCGTGCAGTTCGGCCGACCCGGAAAAGGTCAGCTCGATCTGCGCCGTGCTGGCCGAAACCGACGTCATCAACATGGTCAGCCGCGGCATCGCCACGCCCGACATCCTCAAGGGCATCCACCTGTCGATGGCGTCACGCATCGTCAAGCTGCTCAAGGTCACCGGCATCAAGGAGGGCACGGCGCTGCTCACCGGCGGCCTGGCGCTGGACATCGGCCTGTTGGCGGCGATTCGCGAGGAGATGGTCAACGAAAAGGTTAATATCCAGACCGCGAGCCACCCGGATTCGATCTACGCCGGGGCCATTGGCGCGGCGCTTTGGGGCGCGTTCCGTCACGAACGGCTGCAGGAACTGCAGGAAACCGCGGCGGCCGCGTAAGTACACGTAGTAAGGAGAGATACACCATGGCATTACTCATCACCGACGACTGCACCGCCTGCGACGCCTGCAAGCCGGCCTGCCCCAATGAAGCGATCAGCGTAGGCGACCCGATCTACATCATCGACGCGCTCAAGTGCACCGAATGCGTGGGCGCCGAGGACGAGCCCCAGTGCAAGCTGGTTTGCCCGGCCGAATGCATCATCCCGAATCCCGACTTCGTCGAGACGCACGAAGAGCTGATGGCGAAGTACGAGGGGCTGCACGGGTAAGCTCGTGCTGGCCGGCGGGCGAGCGCCGGCCGCTTACACCAGTGCGTCGCGCTGCCTGGGATCGCCCGCTACGGGCAGGCCGGCGGTGGGCTCGAACGGCGCCACGCCGGCAATCCGCCACGCCTCGACCATGCGCCGCCGCTGACCGGCCTGCGCGAACGGCATTACGCGCTCGGCAAACGACAGGCTGAAACGCCGGTTCAGCCGGCGCGCAGTGGCTGCTGCCGCCCGAGCCGCATCGAGGTCACCCCGCTCCGCATGTACCGCCACCAGCGCGCCGTGCGGCCAGGCGTAGGTCGGGTTGCGAGTGATCGCGCTGTCCAGCGCCGCCTGCGCCTCCCCCAGCTGGCCCATCATCCACAGCGCGAAGCCCCGGATGGTGAGGAACATCCCATGGTCGTTCTGGTCGAGATCGAGCGCCCGGCTCTCGTGGGCCAGCGCTTCGTCGCAGCGGCCGCACCACATGGCCGCGTCGCCGAGGTGAAAATGGGCATAGGCGAAGCTCGGCGCGATCTCGACCGCGTGCCTTAACTGCTCCAATGCCTCCTCGTGCTCCATCCGCCACAGCAACACCTTACCCATGAGCGTGTGCGGTGCGGGGTGTCCCCGGTTGCACGCGATCGCGCGTGAGGCGCACTTCCATGCCTGCTCGGAGCTCTTGACGGGATCGGCATCCCAACCGCTGATCGAACCGATCCAATATGTCCAGCCGAGCCTCGCGAGGGCCTCGGCGTGGCGGGGCGCACGTTCGACAGCCGCCTCGAATGCTGCGCGTGCTTTCGAGTTTCCTTCGGCCGTGAAGAGCGTGTAGAACTGCCACCCGCGCAGCAGCAAGTCGATCACGACCGGATCTTCCGCGCCGTGCCCCGGCAAGAGCACCCGCGAGGCGGCAGCGGATCCGATGCCGGGCACGGCAGTCGGAGGCTGCGCGGCCATCGTTGCACGCCCGCCATCGCCGCGTAGCTGTTCCATCACCGCCGCTGTTTCCGCGCTGGGCTCGATATCGAGTTCCCGACGCAAGACGCGGCGGCAGTCATTCCACGTCTGCAGTACCTTTGCGCCCAAGCCGGCACGCGCGTGCAGACGCATCAGCGCGCGATAGCAGCCTTCATGCACCGCGTCGCCAGCCAGCAGGCGGTGCGCCAGTTGCACCGTGGCGTCGCATGCAAACGCTCCGTCGGCGCACTCGCTCAGTCGTGTCAGCACGCCGTGGGCGAGATTGCGAAGGCGTTCCCGTTCCGCTTCGGCCCAGCAGCCGAATTCGACACCCGCATCCAGAGTGCCGACGAAGTCACCGCGATACAGATCGGCCGCGGCGAGCATCGCTTCCAGGTCACCGCGAGCCGCGAGCGCCTCGAATCGGCGCACGTCGACGTCGAAGGCGCTGTCCCTCAGCACGATGTGGTCACCATCGCTGCCCAGGCCATCTCCCGCCGGCCCCAGCAGGCGGCGCATCAGGTGCAGGCACTGGCGTAGTGCGGCCCGCGCATCTTCGTCGCTTTGGTCCGGCCAAAGCAGGGCGATAAGGCGGCTGCGGCTAACCCCGGAACTTGCCTGCATCGCCGCGCAAGCCAGCAATGCCTGCCCCTTGCGTCCGACGCGCAACGGCGCGTCCGAGAACGGCGATTCGAGCACGAAGTCGCCGAGCAGTCGCAGCGTCGAAGCTGACATGCAAGTTCTCCTCTTTCTTCCTTTTTCGCGGGCCGTTTCATCCCAAGAGGGCCTGCCCGCCCGCATTTGCTCATAAAGCATGACTTTATTTGGCGGCACTGGCAAGCCTTTGTGACGCTTTTCTAACGGCGAAATCACGTCCGCCTTGACGGGCCCTCGGCAGACTTCGAACCCATCAACCACGACCAGGAGACAACAATGGCAAAGACCTTCACGACCGTTCTCTCGACCTTCGCCGCATTCGCCAGCGCCAGCGCCTGCGCTTTCGCGCAGCCGGCGAGCCCGCCTCCGTTGGCGAAGGAAGGCGCTTACGAGCAGACACTGTGCTTCGGCGGTTCCTCACATGTGATCAATGCGTCCGACACCGACCGCTACGGCAGCTACGTCCTCACCGGCGGCGCGCAGTCGACGATCAAGGCGTTCGACGCAATGGCGTTGGAGTGCATCGGCACGTGGGAAATGCGCTCCACGGTGTTCCAGCAAAAGGGCTATTGCGTGTTCCAGGATCCGAGTGGCGACAAGTTCCACGGCATGGATACCGTGACGTCGCAAGGTTACTCGGTGGAATTGCTGGGAGGCACCGGCAAATTCAAGGGCATTAGCGGCAACGCGAAGGTCGAGCGCCTGGGCGCCATGAGCACGGTGCGGCAGGGAACGATGCAAGGTTGCCGCCGCATCACCGGCAGCTACAAGCTGTCCTGAGCTCCGGCCTCAACCTTCTTGGCAAGGAAAATCCCTGTGAAACGCGTTCTTCGAAGTGCCATCGTTCTGGACGCTTTCGCCTGGAGTGCGGCCTGGGGGCAATACCCCTCGGGGCCGATACGCTTCATCCTGCCCTTCCCGGCCGGAGGATCGACCCAACTCGATCGCCTCGCGTTCGAAGGCCGGAGTTCGACGCCGGAGGAGCTGGCTTCGCTGGTGAGGAAGCAGCTGCTGGTCTGGCGCAAGGCCTGCGAAGACGCCGGCGTTCCGGCGGAATGAATGAAATGAACTCGCTCGCATTGCTCGCGCCGGCCCGACGTGCGACTGCCGCGCTGCGGGACGTCCTAAAGCGCTGGAACACGGCGCGCAAGGAAGCTGCGGAAGACCGTCAAACTTGGAAACTCGCGCTGACCGATGCGCGTGTCATGGCCGACATCAGCCGGGACAATTCGATCGTGAGTCACCGGAGTTCGCGTGGCTCATTGGACATCACGGCGTGAACGAGCCGCTAACCGGCATCGTCGGGACCTACAAGCTTTCCTGAACGCTGCGGGTCGGGCATTGCGCCGGTCAGGTAGCCCAGCTCACTCTGCGTGGGAAGCATCCGCTGCAACACGGCGTCGTGCCGGACGAAGTAATGGTACAGGGCCACCGACGCGTGCAGCGTGACCAGCACAAGCAGCATCCACATCATGAGGGTGTGCACGTCGCCCGCGATCAACGCCCAGCGGTCCCTGGGCGAGGCCAGCGCAGGCAGCGCCACGAGGCCGAACAGGGTGACGGGGAAGCGGTGAGCCGACGCCGAGGCCCAACCCAGGAAGGGTCCGACCAGCAAGATGAAATACAAAGTCCGGTGGGTCGCCTGGGCCGCCAGCAGCTCCCAGGCGCGCGCATCGCGCGGATCCAGAGGTACCGGGTGGAGCAGGCGGTTGATGGTGCGCATGACCGTGAGCACGACAATCACCACCCCCAGCGACAGGTGCAGATTGATCACGGTTCCCGCCCGGGTCGCGGGTCCGATGAAAGGCATCAGCGCCGCGGTCACGAGCTGCGACAACACCAGCAAGGCGGCCAGCCAGTGCAGGGCCTTTGCGGTGGCGCTGTATCCCTGACGGCCCGAAGACATTGCTTCTCCCTTCTCCTGCGAGGCAATAGGATGCCGCTCGCGGTTATCGGGGATTATGGGATCAATTCCGCCGGCACGCAGACGTTCACAGCACCAGGATCGCCCGGAAATCGTTGACGTTGGTATGCGTCGGCCCGGTGATGACCAGATCGTCGAGCTGGCGGAAATAGCCGTAGGCGTCGTTGCGGTCCAGGTAGTGGTCGATCTTCATGCCGAGCGACTGCGCGCGCGAAAGCGTTTCCGGCGCGACGAAGGCGCCTGCGTTGTCCTCGACCCCGTCGATGCCATCGGTGTCGGCGGCGAGCGCCCACACACCCGGCTGGCCCTGCAGTGCCTGAGCCAGCCCCAGGCAGAACTCGCCGGCACGGCCGCCCCGGCCGCGCGGCACGCCCGCCGCCAGCTTCCTGATGGTGACGGTGGTTTCGCCGCCCGACAGGATGACGCAGGGCTTGCCAAACGGCTGGTCGCGCCTGGCCACGGCGCGCGCCAGCGCGGCGTGCACTTTGCCGACCTCGCGCGATTCGCCTTCCATCTCGTCGCTGAGGATGTGAGCCTCCAGCCCGGCCGCGCGCGCGGCTTCGGCCGCGGCCTGCAGCGACTGCTGCGGCGTGGCGATCAGGTGCACTTCATGGCCGGCGAACAGCGCGTCGCCCGGTTTGGGGGTCTCCAGTGCGCCCTGCTCGAGCAAGCTCATGATCGTGCCCGGAACCTCGATGCCGTAGCGCTGCAGGATGGCGATCGCGTCGGCGCAGCTGGTGGCGTCGGGCACCGTCGGACCGCTGGCGATGACCGATGGATCGTCGCCCGGTACGTCGCTGATGGCCAGCGTCACGACCCGCGCCGGCGCGCAGGCCGCCGCCAGCCGGCCGCCCTTGATGCGCGACAGGTGCTTGCGTACGCAGTTCATCTCGCCGATCGTGGCGCCGCAGTCCAGCAGCGCCCGGCTGATGCGCTGCTTGTCTTCCAGGCTCAAGCCTTCGGCCGGCAAGGTCAGCAGGGCCGAGCCTCCGCCGGAAATCAGGCACAGCACCAGGTCATCGGGCGTCAAGCCATGGGCCATTGCGAGCATGCGTTGCGCCGCGGCGAGCCCAGCCGCGTCCGGCACTGGATGCGCGGCTTCGGCGATTTCGATGCGCTGTTTCACACCCTCGGGGCGCGGCGGCGTGTGCCGATAGCGCGTGACGATCAAACCCTCGAGCCGCGCATCGGCGGGCCACAGGGCTTCCAGCGCCTGGGCCATCGACCCGCCCGCCTTGCCGGCTCCCAGCACGAGCGTTCGCCCCTTGGGCGCTGTCGGCAGGAAGGCGGCCATGTTGTGCAGCGGCAGGGCCCGGCGCACGGCCGCACGGTAGAGATATTCGAGGAAGCGGTGAGGCTCGCTGGCGGGGTCGGGCGCGGACATGCGCCCATTGTGACGCCGGAAGGACCCGCGGTATCAATAGGCCAGCGTGTACTGCGAGCCCCGAAACCCGACTACCGCGGCGTCGGGCTTGATCTGCTGGAGCACCACGCCCGAGCCGAGGTCGGCGCCCTCCTTGAACACCTGGCCATTGACGATGAGCCGGCGCTGATCGCGATTTTCCGAATAGACGCCTCCGCTGATGACCAGTTTGGGAGCGTCGGCCGGCAAGCCCTTGGCGGGCGGCGATGGCTCGGAAGGGGGCAGCGGGGGGCGCTGTGCGGCCACAGGAGGCGGGGGCGGCGGCACGGGAGCGGGGAGCGCGACCGGCGCAGGAGGCGGCGGTGACGGAACGGCCGGTGCGGGCGCAACCGCCGGCGGCGCGCCGGGCATGGGAGCGCTGAATGGCGAACCGCCGGGCGCCTGTGCCGAAACCGGAGGCGCTGGGGGTACGGGCGCGGCTGGCGCGCCTAGCGTGTTCGCCTGCGGCACGGGCGGGGCCGCCGTTGGCGCGGCCGGGACAGCTGTCGTGGCTGGCGGCGCGCCGATCGCAGCCGCGGCGGCGGCAGAAGCGCTCGCAGCTGCCGGGTTGACTTGCACCAGCGCCGGGTTGGGGGGGTTCTGCGGCTGCTGCGCCAGGGCCGGCCAAGCCCACGCGACGGCGCACAACGCTGCGGCGCAGACCAGCCTCGCGCAGCTCGGCGTTGTCGGATGCGAATCCATGGGAGTCAAATTTGCAGGCAATTCGCCGACCCGGCCCACGTCACCTGTAATCGGCGTTGCAAAGATGTCATTCGCGGCGCTTCTGCAAACGTACTGCAACACGAAATTCGGCCGAAATGGATGCACGCCGCTATTGCTTCTTGCCCAGGCCCAGCAGCTTGGCGCCTTCGGTGTAGACCTTGATTTTGTCCTTCATGAAAGCGTCCATCTGGTCGGCGCCGACATTGACCAGCTCGAAGCCGCTCCTGGCCGCGAGCTCCTTCATCTCGGGATCGTTGTTCAGCGAGGCCCACAAATCCGACATGCGTTTGCGCGCTTCAGGCGGAGTCGACTTGGGCATGCCGATGCCGCGGTAGGCGCCGTCGACCCAGTCCACCCCCAGCTCCCTGAACGTGGGCACGTCGGGCAACAGCGGATGGCGCTTTTCCATCGCCACGGCCAGCGCCCGCACCTTGCCCTTGTTGTTGATGGCGAATGGCGTGTAGGTCACTGCGCCGTCGATCTGGTTACCCACCACGGCCAGCGACATGTCGCCGGTGCCCTTGTACGGCACATAGGTGCTCTTGATGCCGAAGGCGGCTTTGAGCCGCTCGTGCGACGCATGATTGGCCGAGTTCAGCCCCGAACCGCCCAGGTTCATCTTGCCGGGCGACTTCTTCGCCGCCGCGAGGAAATCGGCAAAGGTCTTGTGCGGGCTGGCTTCGGGCACCACCAGCGCGTCGGGCGTGAAGTGGAACCAGAACACCGGCGTGACGTCGGGCGTCTTGTACTGCACATCGCCTTCGATCGGCTGGAACACGATGTGCGGCAGGTTGATGCCCACGACGTTCAGGCCGTCGCCGGGCAGGTTGTTCATCTGCGACCACATCAGGCCGCCGCCGGCGCCGGCCTTGTACTGGATGATGGTGTCGATCGCTGGGCACTTCTTCTTGAGTACGACCTGCTGATGCCGCGCCGCGATGTCCGACTCGCCCCCGGGCGGGAATGCCTGCCAGTACAGGACGTTTTTGTCGGGGCAGGCCTGCGCCATCGCGCCGGCAGCCGCCGCAAGGGCGAGGACGCCGATCCAAGTTCTGACGCTGAATCTCATGTTGTTGACTCCTTTGCAGTTCTGGCCTGGACGCCGTCAGCTCCAGACGATTTCGTGCTTGATGACGAGCGGGTCCAACCGCTGGTGCACTTCGCGCTCCACGGCCTCGCGGTTGGCATTCGAGCCTTGCAGCCCGACCGTGACCAGGCTGCCGTGCACCGCATGCGGTGCGACTGCCACAGCCACATGCAGTTCAGCGCTCTGCAGCTCGGCCAGCATCCTGGTCACCTTGCGCTGCGCCGCGTCCCAGCGCAGTTGCGGCTTGAACACCTTGCCGACGCCAGTCAGCGGCATGGCCTCGATGAGGTAGACGTGCACCGGGTTGGCGGCGCGTTCGGGTGTGCGGGCGGCGATGAATGCCAGCAGCTCGTCCGGATCGGCCTGCGCCTTTGCTTTCAGCTGCACATAAGCGACCGGCAGTTCGCCTGCATAGGCATCGGGCTGCCCCACGACGGCGGCGAAGGCGACGGCCGGATGCTGGAACAGGACTTCCTCGATCGCGATCGGGTCGATATTGTGGCCGCCGCGGATGATCAGGTCCTTGGCGCGCCCCGTGATCCACAGGTAGCCGTCCTCGTCCAGCCGCCCCAGGTCGCCTGAATTCACCCAGCCCGGTTCGACGAAGGCGGTGCGGTTGTGGCTCTCGCTCAGATACCCGGAAAACACGCCGGGGCCGGACATCGCGACGGTGCCGATCTCGTTGACGGCGCAATCGCGCACGTAGCGGTCATCGGCATCGAGCCGGACGACGCGAACGCGGCTGTACGGTCCGGGGTGGCCGACCGAACCCAGGCGGACCGGGCGATCCGGATAACTCATCAGGTGCACGCTGGCAGTCTCGGTCATGCCATAGACCTCCAGCACCGGCACCTTGAACCGGCTCTCATAGGTGCGCGCCACCGCCACCGGTATCGCCGAGCCGCCGCCACAGCAATAGCGGATGCTGGAGACATCGGCCTCGCCGACCGGCACGTTCAGCGCCGCAGCCAGCACCGTCGGCACGCCGCCAAAGACCTGTGGCCGGTAGCGCTGCACCAGGTGCCACACGTTGCGCACCGCGCTGGGATTGCGCCAGCCCGCCGGCGACAGGATGACCAGCGTCGCGCCCATGCCCAGGCTGCCCAGTCCCTGCGTCAGCGCGCCGCCGACGTGGAACAGCGGCAGGCCGAACAGGATCGCATTGCCCGGCAGCATCAAGGCCATCAACCAGGCCTGGTAGACCTCATTGCGGTGGGTGTGGCGCACGAGCTTGGGCATGCCGGTCGTGCCGCCGGTGTGGAAGAACGCGGCGGTGTCGCCTGGCGCGATCTTGCGCCCGCTGCGCAGATAGTCCGAGGGCTGCGCCGCCGCCAGGCGCTGATAGCCGTGGACGCCACGCGCCTCCGGCTCCGTGGGCCCGACCACCACGATGGCTTTCAGTCCCGGCAGCTCGCCGCGGATACGCTCGACCTTGTGCCAGAT
The DNA here is from genome assembly GCA_035571795.1 of Ramlibacter sp. Classification (GTDB taxonomy): domain Bacteria; phylum Pseudomonadota; class Gammaproteobacteria; order Burkholderiales; family Burkholderiaceae_C; genus Ramlibacter. Next base: position 20,167 of record DATNBX010000160.1, on the reverse strand, counting down.
TTCCGGACTGGCCTGGCCGCTCATCGTCACCAAAACTTTGGTGTTGGCGGCGCGCAGGATCTCGGTGATCTGGCCCGGCTCGAGCAGCGGATTGACCGGGTTGGCGATGCCCGCCGCCTGCGCGCCGAACAGCGCCATGAAGCTCTCGGGCAGCAAAGGCAGCAGGAAGCTGACCACATCGCCGGGCCCGACGCCCAGCTCATGGAACAGGTTCGCCGCCTGCGTCACGCCCGCGATGAATTGCCGGAAGGTCACGGTGAGCGGCGCTTCCGCGGGATCGGGATTGGGCAGGAACTGCAGGGCCGGCGCATCGGGGTCGCGCGCGGCCCCCAGTTGCAGCACCTCGTAGGTATTGAAAGCGGCGATGCGCTCGTCGTAGGGCGTGGCCTCGAAGTCCCGCAGCAGCGCGTCCGTGCTCAGGTCGGGACGCCTGTCACCGATCAAACGGTCCAGCAGATGGGCGCGGGTCATTGCGACGCATTTTGCGCAAGCAGCGCGCAAACGGCATCGGTGACTTCCTCAGTGCGAGCCGAACCTCCCAGGTCGCGCGTGTGCAGTCGCGGGTTCGCGGTCACTTGCTCGATCGCCTGCATGAGCCGCCGGGCCGCAGCCGGCTCGCCGATATGGTCGAGCAGCATGACGCAGCTCCAGAACGTGCCGATCGGATTCGCCAGGCCCTTGCCCATGATGTCGAAAGCCGAGCCATGGATCGGCTCGAACATCGAGGGATAGCGGCGCTGCGGATCGATATTGGCGGTGGGCGCGATGCCCAGGCTGCCGGCCAGCGCGGCCGCGAGGTCGCTCAGGATGTCGGCATGCAGGTTGGTCGCGACCAGCGTGTCCAGCGATGCGGGACGCGTGACCATGCGGGCGGTGCAGGCGTCCACCAGTTCCTTGTCCCATTTCACGTCGGCAAACTCCCGGGAGACCTGCACGGCGATCTCGTCCCACATCACCATTGCGTGGCGCTGCGCATTCGACTTGGTCACCACGGTGAGCAGCTTGCGCGGGCGCGATTGCGCCAGCCCGAAAGCGAAGCGCATGATCCGCTCGACCCCGGCGCGCGTCATCATGCTCACGTCGGTGGCCACTTCGATCGGGTGGCCCTGGTGGGCCCGGCCGCCGACACCGGCGTACTCGCCCTCGGAGTTCTCGCGCACGATCACCCAGTCCAGGTCAGCGCTCTGGCAGCGCTTCAGCGGCGCGTCGATGCCGGGCAGGATGCGCGTGGGCCGCACGTTGGCGTACTGATCGAAGCCCTGGCAGATCTTCAGGCGCAGGCCCCACAGGGTGATGTGATCGGGGATGTGCGGGTCGCCGGCCGACCCGAACAGGATCGCGTCCATGCCGCGCAGCGCATCCAGGCCGTCGGCCGGCATCATCTCGCCGTAGGCGCGGTACCAGTCGCCGCCCCAGCCGAGCGACGCGAATTCAATCCGGAAGCCGGCCGATTCGGCCAGCGCCTGCAGTACGGCCTGCCCGGCGGGAACCACTTCCTTGCCGATGCCGTCACCAGGGATGCACGCAATCTTGTATGTTTTCACGGAGGTCCTTCAAGGCCGGGTTACTCCGTATCGTACAAGTGTTGCGTAGCCGCCGCTCATCGGCATAGCCCGGCGAATCGGTCTTGCGGCTTGCAGGCGCCGGCACCCATTTGAGCGGCTGCCTGTGCTTGTTCTGTTTCGCGTGTCCGGCAGTGGCTCAACCGGTCTTTCACCCTTGCGGAGTACTGCCATCCCGCGGCCAGGTTGGGCAAGGGCGACCCTGGTTTCCAGCTAAGGGACTTCCATTTCGGATGGCCCTTGCTCTGGAGCTCCTGGAACCTTTCACAGAACTGGTCGGCAAAAGCGGTGATGAACTTGTTGCGCTCTTCGTTCTTGAAGTTGGCCGTGATCAGGTACGAATCCACGGACAGCGAGGGCAAAGCGGCATCGGCGATATTCAAGGCTGGGTAGCTGGTCTTCTGGATGTCCGCCCTCCGATAGTCCTGCAATACCTTGGCTGAAGTGCTGTTTGCCGGATCGAACTTCAAGAGCTTCAGGTTCGGCGGTACGTTGGTCTCGAGCAACTTGAGCGGCTGGCCGCCGACAAGCACGAGCACATCGAACTTGGGGAAGCTCGCGTAAAAATCCGGGTCGCTCAGGACCATCAATGCCGAGCGCCGCGTCTTGGTTCCTTCATCGTCGCCCGTCACACTGGGGTTGATGAAAGGACTGACGACGACCGGTCGCTCGTTGAACATCTTGCTGTAGATGTTCAGTGCAGTGAGATACGTACCGCTTTTTTCGGCATCCATCCAGATTCGCTTGCCCCGGATCTGATGGATGAATTCAAGCGGGCTGTCCTTGTTCACCAGGAAATGGATTTCCTCCCGGTACAGCGGCATGAAGACTCTGAGGTTCTTGAGGAGCTTTCCATACTGCTGTCGGGTTGCCGCGGGCACCTGGCGGCTGTCGCGCAGATACACAAAAGCGGCGTAAACATCAGACTGGACAATCGCCAGGCTGACTCCTTCCGTCTCGCTCAAGTCTTCCACGTTGGCCCAGGATCCTTTGGAATCACGCACCTCCAGCGCCGGTGAAACTATCTCCTTGAGGTTGTTGCCGATCTGGAAGTAGGTCCCTGTCTTCCCACCTGTCACGATGACATCTGCATGCGCGCCAGCTACGGCCAAAGCCGCCAACGCCAGCACAACTCTCATCAAATCAAGCCATGAGTGGGCCGTTCGGGTCATTGCTCGCATAAACGTCATCCTCTCTTCAAACACTCAACCTTGGGACTTGCACAACCCCGCCGCCTCGTGCGCCGCGGAGCATAGTGATTTCCTGTTTGTCTGGGGCGGGGCCGCGCTGTCGGTGCGCGGTGCAATTGATGGAACTGGTGCGGCGCTCGTCGGCGGGGGCGGGGCCGCGGTGTCGGTGCGCGGTGGAATCGATGGAACAGCTGCGGCGCTCGTCGGCGGGGGCGCGGCCGCGGTGTCGGTGCGCGGTGGAATCGATGGAACAGCTGCGGCGCTCGTCGGCGGGCTCTGCCTTGGCGAGACGGTACCCGACGTAGATACCGGCAGCTCAGGTGATGATTTCTCGCTTGTCGTGGTCGAGGGAGACTTGACCAGGATCCAGAAGAGAAGCAACGCGCCAACACCTGCGATAGCGGTCTTGAATAGAAGCGTGGAGGCTTTTCTATCCGATTGCGGCGGAGCCGGTCCCTTCTGGGCCGGTCCCTTCTGTTCCCCCGGCCGTAGCGCGCCCAGTACCGGCACACCTTCAAGCGGCGTCTTGCGCGTCTCCTTGTCAGCCGACTCAGCCTTTTGACCATGCTGCTTGCCAGCCGGGGTCAGCAACATTGCTGGTCCGGCTGATGAAGGTTCATCGATCGGGAGACGATCGTCAGGCTCAGGGATGATCGTCAGGAACCCGGGCTTGCGGCCGCAATATGGACAGTAGGCCACCGACCCGAACCACGGCCGGCGGCAAAATTCGCATCGGCTTTCAACGCGAGCCGGCTGAGCCAGGTTATCCGTCTGAACGTTCGTCGACACCTACTTCTCCAATTTCCACCCGAGCACCTGCGCGAGTTCGGGGTGGTCCACCCACAGATGACCGTCGTGGACAAACAGTGAGGCAGACCAAGGCCTTGTGACGCTCAACGTGCCGAATGGAACGTCGGCGCGGTTTTCTGCCTGCACTTGCAGAACAGCCCGGTGTTTTTCCTTGGATTCCAGCAGGGCAAGAATCCCTTGCGGTGCATCGATCTTCAGACCGACCACGGCGCGCTCAAGCTCGGATTCGACAAGCGGGACGACGACCTCTGAAGACACCCGATTGGAACTTTGTTCGGGCTGCTTCCACGGATCTCCCTCGATCCGTTGCGATTTTCTGTAGCTGACGCGACCCGTGCCCAGTCGCGGCGCATCGGTGGCGGCCCTTTCGGGGCCCGGCTTACCCATTTGCACGTACTCGAACGCGTCCTGGCCTTTGCAACAGAGTTGCCAGAAAGAGCCCGAACGCGACAGGTACGGGCAGCCCAAAGAGAACGCCGGCCTCAGTCCGTCGGGCCAGGCGATCCAATCAGCCTCTTTCTTGCCGTCTTGATCCAGGCGAACAATGAGCTGTCCTTCCTCGCTTGGCCAGATCACGCGAAGCGGATCGAAGACGGGCGCTTCAAAGCCATTTTTTGGAGCCGGGGCGCTGGTTGGCAAGAGTATGGGTTTGGCTGCCCCCGGTGGCTTGCCAACGAGATTGACAAGACCTTGCTTGCCCAGCACCGGTAGCCAGACTTCGCCTGCCCATGCAACCGGGCCTCCCAGCGCAAGGCTTTCTCCAAAACACTCCACTGCGCACGACAAACCGATCAGGGTCGGGGTCACCACCGCCAATCCACGGGCCGTGGGGAAGTACAAGGTGGCACTGCGAACTCCCTCGACAACTTCCATACGCCATCCGCGGGAGTTCTTCATGCCCTTTGCCACTAAACTGCCGGCCGGGAGCTCGAGCGGGATCCATTTCTTCGAATCGGGCAGGAGTACGAGCAGATCGCCGTGCTCGGGCTCGATGGCCATCAAGGTCGGTGCGGCCACGTCGACCTTGTGAACCAGAAAACGGTACTGCCCAGGCGGTAGGGCCGGCAAGGTTTCGTCGGCCTCACTGGACGGATCAGAGCGCCCGCCTGGCCGTGCCAAGGTCAGCCTTACAGGCGTCTGCCTCAGGCCTCTTGCCAAAGGCTTGGCAATACCGGGGAGCGCGGATGCGCCAAACGGTGGAACCCACGGCGAATCCAGGCGCGTGATCGTGACATGTAGTCGAGTACCGGTCTGCGGTGAGTAATCGAAGTCCGATGGGAACCACTCGCCACTGGAAGCATCTCGCTTCGCCCGGATCATGCGCCCGATGTCTTGATTCGAGAGCTTTGCATTGGCGGCCGTTCCATTGGGAGTCGACGCAAGGCGCCACCGCTCTGATTTCCGATCGCGGTACCACGTACCCGAGTTGAGCTGCCAGCGTTCCTGCTCTTCCACAACATCCTCCTCAACCGACCTGCTCATCACTGCGGAAGGGTCGTTGGGATCATTAAAGGGGAACATCCCCTAGTTGTCCCGTCACCGCTGGTAACTTCCGTTCAGAGTGCTCATGCGGTTCCGCCGAGCAACCCGTTCGCGTCGAAGAACCGGGCGAAGCTGCCGCCGGCGCCGTCGGCGGCCCAGGTCACTACGAAGCCGTCGCCGATGGCCACCGCCGTCGGTCCCGAGAAGGTGCTCGGCGCCGTATTGATCCGCGTCGCGCCGCCCAGCGGCGCGCCATCGGCCGCGAACCTCCGGGCCTGAATCACCCCGCTTCCCAGCCAGGCGACCACGTAGCTGCCGTCTGCCAAAGCGGCCACCGAGGGCGCTTGCTGCGGGGCGATGCCGGGCTCCAGCAACGCGAAAGCGCCCACTGGCGCCGCATCGCCGGTTGCTTTGCCATCGGGCCCGAATGCGCGCGCGAGGATTGGCGCGACGCCCCAGGCAACCCAGAAGCCCCCGCCGGCCGTTGCAAGAACATGAAGTTCGCCCCCTCCCGCGCCGGCCAGCTGAGGCGTCCCCGCGGCGGTGCCGTCGGCAGCGAAGCGCTGGGCGTAGACGTTGAAGCCCCCAGGGTCCCGCTGTCCCCAGGCCAGCACAAAACCACCGCCGGGCAAGGCGACGGTCTGCGGCAGCGACACGGGAGCGCCCTGCAAGGCGATAGGCTGGCTCACTGCGTCCTGCTCGCTGCCCAGCAGCGTGCCGCCGGCGGCGTAGCGTTGGACGATGACCGGGAAGTCGGCGGCCAACTGGTGCTCCGGATTCACGGCCGACCCGATCCAGGTGAACGCGTAGCCGCCGCCCGCGAGCGGCGTGATGCCCACGAGCGAGCCGCCCGTCACCGCGTTCACCCCAATGCGGATCTCCGCGCCCACGGCGGCGCCGGAGGCGTCGAAGCGCTGGGCAAATACTCCATCGGGCAAGTCGCGCCGCAGCACCACGAAGCCGCCACCGGTCGACGGGGCAATGAATCCATCGATGCGGCGTTCCGGAGTGGCGGCGGCCACGACCGCGCGCAAGTTGATCTCCGGCTTCAGCACGAACCGCCCCGGGTTGCCTTGCCGCACGATCGACCGGCAGGGGTCGAAGCCGACCGGCACCGGATCCGCAACCTGCCCCGCAGGAACATCAAAGTCGGCTTGAAGCTCGAGGCCGCCCGGCCCGCCCGGTGCGGCCAACGGCACGGGCTCGCCGCCGGTGGACAGCACGGCGTTGGCCAGGCTGCCAGCGCCCGCGGAGCTGTTGGCCGAGAGGACGAGCCGAAAGCCCGTGTAATGCCCGGCGCCCAGCGGCGCCGCGCCGAGTGCTTGCAACAGGCCACCCCCGAGATTCATCAGATCGATGCGGCGCGGCGCAGGCAGCGCGATGCCGGTCCAGCCTGTTTGCTCGTCCGGCCCTGCGCTGCGCTGCCGCACGCGAATCTTCTCAACCGTGATGAAGACGCGCTCGAAGCTGCAGCCGCGATCGATGCTGCGCGCCTGGAGCACACTGGTGCTGGCTTGATCGCCACTGCCGCCGCCTCCGCCGCCGCACGCGGCAAGTGCTGCGCCGATTGCGGGCCAGAGGATCCAGCGCGAGGCGACAGTCCAGCCGCCCGCGCGAAGCTTGGTCGAGTCCATGGCGCCGCCCTTTCATGTGGGAAACCAGATGCTCGGAGTTCCGCGGGCAACCGGTGTGAGCGAACGTCACAAGCCCACATCGGCGCCATGGGCAGCTTGGACCGATGGCACCATCCCCGCGCGGCGATCCGAATCGGCAGCGTATAGTTTGCGCGTCACGCTGCCCGACCACAGGACTCATCATGATGTTGCGCCGCCTCAGCCGGTTCGCCGCTCTCGCGTTATCCATCGTCTGTTGCGGTGCGTTCGCCCAGGGCACTGCGGGCGGCGCCTGGCCCGCCAAGCCCATCAGGTGGATCGTTCCCTACACGCCCGGCGGCATCACCGACAACGCCACCCGCATGGTGCTGCAGAAGGTGCAGGAGCAAACCGGCTGGACCATCGTGGTCGAGAACAAGCCGGGTGCCAATTCGCTGCTGGGCGCCGACCTCGCCGCCAAGTCGCCGCCCGACGGCTACACCTTCCTCACCGTCATTGCGGCGCACGCCGCCAACGCCACGCTCTACGCCGGGCGCATGCCTTATGACTCCGTCAAGAGTTTCTCTCCGGTGTCGCTGGTGGGCATCGCGCCGCTGCTCATGACAGCCACCAACAACTTGCCGGCCAAGGACGTGAAAGAGCTGATCGCCTACGCCAAGGCCAACCCCGGCAAGGTTGCCTTCGGCTCCTCGGGCGTCGGCGCGGCGGCCCATCTCACCACCGAAATGTTCAAGCAGACGATCGGCGCGGACATGGTGCACGTGCCCTACAAGGGCACCGCGCCGGCGCTGCAGGACTTGATCGGCGGCAATCTTCAGATCCTGGTCGATACGCCCAGTGCCTTGATGCCGCATGTGAAGGCCGGAAAGATCAAGGCCATGGGCATGTTCTCGGCCAAGCGCCTGCCCGCCGCACCCGATGTACCGACGATCGCGGAAGCGGGCGGGCCGGCGCTGCAGGGGTCCACCTGGGTGATGTTCCTGGCGCCCGCGGGCGTGCCGGCGGGCATCGTCAACCGCATGTCGGCCGAAACCGCCAAGGCGGTGGCCTCGCCCGACATCAAGGGCAGGTTCGAGGCGCTGGGGATCGAGCCGGCCGGCAACACGCCCGAGCTGGCCGCGAAGTTCCTCGATGATGAAATCGCCAAGTGGGCGAAGGTGATTACGGCCGCGGGGGTGAAGGCGGAGTGAACGGCTGATGGTCTGGTGCCGTCGCTCGCCACTGTGCGCAGCGACTGCTGAAAGGAGCGTGATGAACACCCAGCGTCTTCTCATCGCCTTGACCGTCGTCAACGTCGCCGTCCTGACTTTCACCCTGGCTCGGCCAGGTATGGCGGGCACCGATGGCGTCGTGCCAATACTGCGGGCGCGCGCGCTCCAGATCGTCGACGAACGCGGTCAGGTCCGCGCGAGCATCGCCGTGCTGCCGGCCGATCCTGCCGTCAAGATGCCGGACGGCACCAGCGGATATCCGGAGACCGTGCTGCTTCGGCTCGTCAATTCCAAAGGCGGACCGAACGTGAAACTCGCGGCCACGGAGGACGGGTCGGCCCTGGTTCTTGGCGGCGAATCCAACCCGGCCTATGTTCAGGTGCTGGCGCGAGGCGTGACCACATCCTTGAAGTTGAGCAACAAGGACGGGCGGGAACAGGTGATCGAGCCGTAGTGCCTTGGGCCCCTTGCGCGAGATGGGAGAGCAAGCGTGAACTCGAACGCTCCACTGCTGGCCAGCCAACGAGTTGTCCAGGTTTGCCTGTTTCTCGTCGCGGCAATAGCCGTCTTCGGCGGCGCCTTGCAGATGTACCTGGGCGAACCCGACACGATGCCCCGGCTGGACAACGTTCACCGCTTCATGGCCGGCGTCTACCTCTCGACCGGGGTCATCAGTTTCTGGGCCGCGGTTACCATCCGGCGCCAGGGAACTCTGGTGTTCCTGCTCGCGTTCGGCGTGCTCATGGCGGGGATCGGCAGGCTGGTGTCCATCAGCCAGGTCGGATTGCCGGAGCCGGCCGCTGTCTGGCTGGGCTACCTGATTCCGGAGTTGCTTTTGCCAGTTGTCATCACCGTGGCGCAACTTGCCGCCAACAGAAAAAGAAATGCATTGCACGATGCCACGGCGCCTTGAGCGTTTCATCGAACGGACAGCTCGCAGCTTCTTGCTGCTTTGCGCGGTGACAGCCCTGCCTTCGGCGTGCGGTGGTGGCGCAGCGGACCCGACCACCTTCGAAGGTTTCATCGCCGCCGCGAACGAAGCCAGGTTGACCGCACCGCGCCTTGCGGCGGCCGACACGAGCTGCACCGTGAACTCTGACTGCACCGAGCTGCCATTTGCCGGGATTTGCCCGGGCAACGATTCTGCTCCGCTGTCGCTGCGCTCGCCCGCGGCAGGCGAAGCTCTGGCGGCCCTGCAAGAACAGCAGCGGCTGATGGCTGCTGCGATCAAGCTGGATGTGAGACCGGTGCCGCCGTGTCTGGCGCCCGCCCCATTGGTGGCCGCATGTGTTCAGTTCCAGTGCAGTTTGATCTTTCGACCGCCGTCGGTTGCCGGCACGCCAGCGCCTAGCCTCCCTGCAAATTGACCCTGGTCAAGCAACCTGCTTCGCACCAGCTCCCACCTGTCAGCTTTGACAGGGTGGGAGCTTGTCTTTGCGCGACAGAACTGTTGAAGTGACCTGTGAGCGTCATGCGTCAGTCGGCGCTGATCGTCGCGGATGAAAAGGTTCCTGATGGCATTAGCGAAAATGCGCGCCCGCCTCATGCGGTCATGCTTGCAGAAACTACTCACCGCCTTTGCCTTATTTTCGATGGTGAGTTGCGGCAATGGCGATTCCGCCGGCACTGCACCGAATCCCGTGCAAGATGCGGCGCTCGGCACTGAATGCAGCCTCGGCGCGGACCGAGGCTGGTGCTGGCAGCAACCCTTGCCCGTCCCGCATCACGTGTATGAGGTGCAGTTCCTTGACAGCGAGCGTGGGTGGGCGGTCGGCGAAGGCGGATTCATCATCGCCACCGAAGACGGCGGCCGCAGCTGGAGCCGGCGGTCTTCGCCGGTCTTCGAGGACCTCAGTTCCGTCCGCTTCGCCGACGCCAGTCACGGCTGGGCGGTGGCCAATCAATCGGCACGAATGATTGGAACCACGGACGGCGGCCGCACCTGGTCGTTGCTTGCACCGTTTGCCCCGCTGAGCAGCGTGCAGCAGCTGTGGGTCGTCGGCGGCTCGACGCTGGTGGCCAGCGGCCCCCTGCCGGGCATGAGCGCTTACCAGACGATCATCAGCCAAGATGGAGGTGCTAGCTGGCGCGTGGCATCGATGCCGCGGGTCACCCACGTGGGCGCAAGCGGCACCTTGTGGAGCATGGCTTTCGAGGGCCTGTGGGTCTCGCGCGATTTCGGGCTGACCGCGTCGGTGGCGCTGCCCTGCAAAGCCTGCACGCTCTCGCCCGTTGCCTTGGAGGACGACAGCCAGCTCCTGGTGGTGGCGTCGTCGCAGACACGCTACCAGAGCAGCGACGCAGGCCGTACCTGGTCCTCCTCCGCAATGAATCAGCAGCCAGACGCTGCGGGTATCGGGTTCGCAGCGAAAGCATTCAATCGAGGCGGTACAGGCTGGGGGCTCAGCTTGCGCCTTGTGACGTACCCCGGCGGCGTGGGCGGTGTGGCGCCCGTTACCATCTGGCGCACGAGCGATGCTGGAACGACCTGGTCGCCGCTGGCGCTTCCTTCGTGGCTGGACCCGACCGCTGCTGCGGTTTCCTCCGACGGGTTCCTCGACGCGCAAACAATGTGGCTGCTATTGGACCGCCACGCTGTCCTCACGATCGACGGAGGAGCCACGTGGCAGCGGCTGGATTTTCCCAACGAAGCCGAAGCGCCTGCCTTCGTGCGACGCAGCGGTGGGGCGCTGCTGGCCGGCTTCGGGCGTTTCCAGGACCGCTGGTACGCCAGTACCGATGGTGGCCGTCAATGGACCGTGCTGCCTGCGGCACGCGACGACAGCGATGTGAGCTATGGCAGCGCCTGGTTTCTGGACGATACCCACGGGTTCGTAGCGGCAGGGGACGGCAAGCTGCGCGTCACTGAAGATGGCGGACGCACCTGGCGGCAGCAAGTCTTGCCCGGTGAACCGACCTTGGGTGGAAGCCTGCAGTTCACGCCCGACGGCGTAGGCTGGGCGCTAGCCGACGCTCGCCTGTACCGCTCACTCGACAGTGGTCGCTCCTGGGAGATCCGGGCCCTGCCGGATTCGTTGGATCGCCGGATCTATCGAGCGCAGTTCGTCGATGCAAACCATGGCTGGATCGTCGCACGCAACTGCATGTTCAGCGGTCAAGTTGCCGATTGCACGTCGACCCTGAGCGCCACCATGGACGCAGGCCTGAGCTGGCAGGGTCTCGGTCCAATCGAAGAGTCCAGCGGCGTCGCGTTTGCAGATGCCAATGTCGGCGTGATGACAAGTTATGGCGGGGCGATCAAGCGCACCACCGATGGCGGCCGTACATGGACGGCTGCCGCTACAGAAGGCCCCGTCCCGGCGCAGCTCGGCAAGATCTATTTTCGGACCGCAACGGAAGGCTGGATTCTTCCGTACTATTCGCCTGCGGTGGCCTTGCGCACCAAGGATGCCGGGCTGACCTGGAAGTCGGTCACTTTGCCCGCGCGCAGCACGAATTTCTACGACATCCGTTTCGTCGATGAAGCAAACGGCTGGATCGTGGGGGCTGGTGGGCTGGTGCTGCACTCGGCGGACGGCGGCGCCACTTGGGCGCGCCAGCCGACTGCCACCGGCATGCCCTTGTTTTCTGCGTTCCCAATCGACAGCCAGAAGGTGTGGATCGCGGGCGCGCGAAGCACCATTCTTGTGACAGCGACGGCAGGAGAGTAGGCGCAGCTTCGGGCCAATCCCTGCGCGCCCGCCGTTCGGCCCGTCACATCGACAGCGATCCCTCCCGGAACGCCGTCTTGTCCAGCCACACATTCACCAGCACCGGCTTGCCCTGCTTCGCAAATGCACGCGCCTGAGCAAGAGCAGCCGGAACTTCGCTCATCGTCTTGACGACGATACCCTCGGCGCCGAACCCGGCCGCCACCTTGTGATAGTCGGTGCGCGCCAACACGGTGGCGACGTCGTCGTGCAGCATCTTGACCTGCTCGCGCGCGATCTGCGTCCAGCCCGCGTCGTTGCCGACCACCGCGATCACCGGGATGCCGTGCCGCACGAAAGTGTCGAACTCCGCCAGGCCGTAGCCGCAGGCGCCGTCGCCGTAGATGATCCAGACTTCGCGGTCCGGCCGGGCCAGCGCGGCGCCCAGGGCGAAGCCGGCGCCCACGCCGAGCGTGCCGAACGCGCCGGGGTCGAGCCAGCTGAGCGGCCCGCGCGAATGCAGCACATAGGAAGCGGTCGCCACGAAGTCGCCGCCGTCGGCCACCAGCAGCGCGTTGTCGCCGGCGGCCTGCTCCAGCGCCCGCAGGAATGCGATCGGGTTGACGAACTCGCCGCTGTCCGCCGCCTGCCGGTCGATCTCGATCTCGCGCTCGTCGTCGCGCCCGCGCAATTGCGCCAGCCAGCCGTCCCAGCGCTTGCCGGCGGCGGGCAGCGCCTGCGCGAGCTCCTGCAGGAACATCCCGGCGTCGCCGATCGCGGCGATGTCGGGTTTGCGGTTCAGGCGCGCGTCGCGCGTGCTGCGGTTGGCCGCGATCAGCGTGGCGCCGCGGCGCACATGCTTGCCGTAGTCCAGCCGGAAGTCGCACGGCACGCCGGCGAGCAGCACGCAGTCGGCTTCCCGCAGGGCCTGCCGGCGCTGGTGCCGCAGCAACAGAGGATGATCGCGACCGAGCAGCCCGCGCGCCATCCCCGACAGGTACGCCGGCACGCCCAGCACGGCGATGGCCTTGGCCAGGTCCTCGGCTTGTCCCGGCAGCACCACGGCCTGGCTGCCGATCACCAGGAGCGGCCGCTGCGATTTCGCCAGGGCCGCCAGGGCCGAACCGCGGGCGGCGGCGGCGGCGCGCGGCACGGCCACCGCAAGCACGCGCTGCACGGCGGCGTCCTTGCTGCCGTCGAACATCTTGCGCACGTGGCGGTTCAGGTAGTAGCGCAGCGCGCGGTCCGCCAGGCTCTTGCCCTTGCCGGCGGCATCGGCATACCACTGCCGGATCGACGCCTCGTCATACAGCAGGTCGACCGGGCATTCGACGAACACGGGCCCGGGCACGCCCGAGCGGGCGACCTCGAACGCCTCTTCGAGCGCGGGCCCGAGGTCGCGCACCCGCACGATCTTGCGAAACAGCTTGACGTGCGGTTCCACCAGCGGCCGCTGGTCGATGTCCTGCAGCGCGCCGCGTCCCTGCAGCGCCGTGGGTGCGGCGCCGCCGAGCAGGATCACCGGCGACTGCGCCAGCTGCGCGTTCTTCAGCGCCGTGATGGTGTTGGTGATGCCCGGCCCCGCCGTGACGGCGGCCACGCCCGCAATGCCGGACAGCCGCGCCGTCGCATCGGCGGCGAACACGGCGGTGGCTTCGTCGCGCACGTCGACGACCCGGATACCGCGGGCCTTGGTCGCGCTCAAGATCGGCGAGATATGGCCGCCGCACAAGGTGAAGACGCAGCGCACCCCGTGAGCGCGCAGGACGTCGGCGACCCGGTCGCCGCCGTGACGGGTGGGCAGTTCCGATTTCATCCGTTTTCTTCCTCTATGCCCAGTGCACGGTTTCGCCGGTCGCGTACCAGCTTTCGACCGCGTGCTTGACGGCGGACTCGATGCGGTTGCGGCGGATCTTCATGGTGGGCGTGAGCAGTCCATTCTCGATCGACCAGGGTTCGTTGGCCACCACGATCATGCGCAAACGCTCGTGCCCGGCAAGTCCGCGGTTGACCTCTTGCAGCAGCCGGCCCAGTTCGTCCCGCACCCGCGCCCGCACCGCGGGGTCGCCGACCCGCGCGCGCAAGTCCTCGGCCAGCACCACCATCGCATAAGGGGCGCTCTGGCCCACGCCGGACACCAGCGACAGCTCCACCATCGGGTGCGCGTTCAACCGGTTTTCGATCGGGGCGGGCGCGACGTACTCGCCCTTGGCGGTCTTGAACGGCTCCTTGACCCGGCCGGTCACGCGCAGCAAGCCGTCCGCGTTGCGCTCGCCCCGGTCGCCGGTGCGAAAGAAGCCGTCTTCCGTGAACGCTTGCGCATTGAGGTCGGGCCGCTTGTAATAGCCGATGCACTGCCCGGGCGACTTGATCAGGATCTCGCCGTCATCGCCGAGGCGCGCCTGCACGCCGGGCAGCGGCACGCCCACATAGCCCGGCGCATCGTGCTCCTCGTTCATGCTATGCGAATAGGCAAAGTCCTCCGTCATGCCGTAGCCCTCGACCAGTTTCAGGCCGAGCCGGCGGTACCAGTCGATCAGTTCGGCCGGGATCGGGGCCGAGCCGCTGCCGGCCCGCAGTACATGGTCCAGGCCCAGGCCCTTGAGCACCTTGCGCCCGACAATGCGGCCGATGAGCGGAATGCGCAGCAGCCGGTCGAGCTTTTGCGGCGGCATTTTCGTGAACACACCTTGCTGGAACTTGAGCCACAGCCGCGGCACCGAGATGAAAACGGTGGGACGCGCGCGCCGCAGGTCGGCCAGGAACGTATCGAGCGACTCGGCGAAGAAGACATGCATCTGGCCGCTCACCAGGGCGGCCACTTCGACCCAGGCACGCTCGAAGCTGTGGGCCAGTGGCAGATAGGACAGCACCCGGCCTTCCTTGACATCGGGCATAAGCGCCTTGTATTGCTGAACGCCTCCTTCTGCTGCCCGCGTAATGGCGCCGAAGGTGAGCATCACGCCCTTGGGCTGACCGGTGGAGCCCGAGGTGTAGATCAGCATCGCCAGGTCGCCGGGTTCGCGCCGCGGCCGTTCCAGCAACGGCTCGGTGCGCTGGGCGATTGCGTCCCAGCCCTCGAACGGTGTCGGCGGCGCCAGCGGGAAAGCGATGCACGGCAGGCCGGCAGGAACGCCGCTGGCCTGCTGCGGCCAGGTATCCAGCTTGCCCACGAACAGCAGGCTGGCTTCGCTGTGTTCCAGCACGTAGCGGACGGTGTCGGCGGTCTCGGTCGGAAAGATCGCCACCGTGGTGCCGCCGGCCATCCAGATCGCCAGTTCGGCCATGAAGAAATGGGCGCAGTTCTTGGTCAGGATCGCGATGCGCGCACCGGGTTCGAAATCCCGGCTGCGCAGGTGAGCGGCCATCCGCCGGGCCTGGTCCACCACGTCGTCCCAGCTGTAGTCGATGACCCGCCCGCCGCCCGCAGGCTGGGTCAGGAACACCTTCCGCGGGTGAGCCGCGTGGTGCTCAAGGACGTAGTCGAGAATCAGCTTGTCGTCTGCCATCTCTGCGGCCACCCTCTCTCTGTCTCGGTTCGCACTGCCTGGTCGAGTGCGAATGGTTTCATGGCGCGGGTGCGCCTGACTGGAACCACTGCGCGATCAGGGCACGCTCGGCTTCGGTGATGCCGGTCGCATTGTTCATCGGCATGACTTTCGTGACCACGGCCTGCTGGTAGACCGCCTGCGCATGCTGCTTGAGCGCCACCGGAGAATCCAGCCGCACGTTTTTCATCTGCACCTGCGGCCCGTGGCAAGCGTAGCACCGCTGCGCCAGCACCTGCTGCACTTCTCGATAACCGACCGCGCCCGCCGTCGCATTGGCGACATTCGCGGACGCATCCGGCCGCAGCCAGGCCACCACGCCGGCGATCACGGCGACGCCGGCCAGCGCATATGGCATGGGATGGCGGTTGCGCCCGAGTTTCCAGCCATGACGCATCACAAAAAACTGCCGGATCGCGGCTCCGGCGAACATCATCAGGATCAGCACCAGC
Source organism: Ramlibacter sp. (assembly GCA_035571795.1). GTDB lineage: Bacteria > Pseudomonadota > Gammaproteobacteria > Burkholderiales > Burkholderiaceae_C > Ramlibacter. The sequence goes on along the minus strand of DATNBX010000160.1, from coordinate 4,649 downwards.
CAGTTGCGCGGATGGTTCCAGGTGAAGCTGTAGTGGTTGCTCAGCATCGAGAACAGCACGGGCAGCGTGAAGTACGTGTTGTGGACGCTGCGCTGTTTGCCGCGCCGCCCGTGGACCGGATCGACCGGCTGGCCGGCTTCGATGGCCGCGACCACCTTGCGCTGTCCCGGGATGATCCAGACCAGTACGTTGGCACTCATGGCGGTGGCGATCATCGCGCCCACCAGCAGGAACGCGGCGCGCCCGGCAAACCAGTGGCAGGCCAGCCAGGACGCGGCGCAGACCAGCGCCAGCACCAGCGCGCCGACGATGGCATCGCCGTTCCTGCGGTCGCCCAGCAGCCGGCAGACCGCGTCGTAGAGGATCCAGAACACCGCCAGGAACGACAGCGCCACGCCGATGGCGGCGGCGGGCGGCCAATTCATCACCGACTTGTCGACGAGGTAAGTGCCGGCGCTCCACAGGTACGACAGCGAGAACAGGGCAAAGCCGCTGAGCCAGGTCGAATAGCTTTCCCAGTAGAACCAGTGCAGGTGAGCGGGCAGCCTGGGCGGTGCCACGTTGAACTTGACCGGGTGGTAGAAGCCGCCGCCGTGCACCGCCCAGAGTTCGCCGTCGACGCCTTGCTTCTTCAAGTCGGGGTCGACCGGCGGGGTCAGGTTGGCGTCCAGGTAGACGAAATAGAACGAAGAGCCGACCCAGGCGATGGCCGTGATGACGTGGACCCAGCGCAGCAGCAGGTTGGCCCAGTCCAGGAGGTAGCTTTCCATGAGTGCTCAGTTCACGCTGCCGGGAGGCGCCAGCTGCAGGATCTGCGCCGCCACGCTGACGGCGATGATCTCCGGCTCCTTGCCGCCGATGCCGGGCAGGCCGATCGGGCAGGTCACCTGCGACAGCTCCGGCTCGAGGAAGCCGCGCTGCTCGAGCCGGTGGCGGAACGTGGCCCACTTGGTCTTGCTGCCGATCAGGCCGATGTAGCGCAGGTCGCGGCGTTCGCGCTGGCGCCGCAGGCAGGCCGCCACGATATCCAGGTCCTGCGCATGACTGAAGCTCATCACCAGCACACGTGAGCCCGGCGCGAGATCGGCGACGGCTGCCTCAACCGGGTCCGAGTGCTCGGGAAAGACGTTGGCCGGCACCTGCGCTGGAAAGATTTCGTCGCGGCTGTCGATCCAGGTCACGGCGAACGGCAGCGTCGCCAGCACGTTGACCAGCGCCTTGCCCACGTGCCCGCCGCCGAACAGCGCCAGCGGGGCGAGCCGCACCGCCAGGCGTGCCTGCAGCGCGGGCGCATCGGCCGCACCGACCCGCTCGAAGCGCAGGCGGACGGTGCCGCCGCAGCATTGGCCCAGGCTGGGGCCGAGCGCGAATTGCCGCACCGTCTCGCCCGAGCCGCCGGCGAGGCGCTTGCGGGCCTCTTCAATGGCCTGGAATTCGACGTGGCCGCCGCCGATGGTGCCTACCACATCGGCGCGAAAAACGGCCATCCAGGTGCCTGCTTCGCGCGGGACCGAACCCTGCGTGGCGTCGACGGTAACCAACACCGCGTCTTCAGAGAGCAACCTGGACGTGACAACATTCATGTGGATTCGCGTTTACAAGGCGTCCAATCGCAACATTCGTAGCTCGTCGGTAAAGCACGTGCGCAATCTCAGCATTTATGCGTTGAAATGACACAGCTGTAATCAACGCGCTGCCAAAGCGCATCGACCCGAGGAGTCTCCCATGAAGCATATTCCCAGCCTGCGCTACGCGGCGCCGTGCGCCTTGGCCGTCCTGGCCGCCATTCTGGCGGCTTGCTCGTCCGCGCCTGTGGCTCCGCCTCAACCGCCAGCGCGGGTCGCAACGCCGGCAGCTCCGAAGTTCATCCCACCCATTGAAAGCGCTCCGCCGGGGCTGCCGCTGCGCTCCTCGAGTGCAACGAATCCGCGCGCCTACCGCGCCGACGCCGCCCACCACCTGTATGGGCTGAACCGGGACCGCATCTACAAGGGCAAGATGCCGCCGCTTCTGTATGCCGTCGGCGTGCTGCAGGTGGAAGTGGACGGCCGCGGCAATGTCCAGCATGTGAGCTGGATGCGCGCGCCCAAGCACGCACCGGAGGTGATGGCCGAGATCGAGCGCACCGTCCGCGCCGCCGCGCCCTTCCCCGCGCCCGCGCGCATGGGCAAGGTGGTCTATACCGATACCTGGCTGTGGCACAAGAGCGGCCGCTTCCAGCTCGATACGCTGACCGAGGGCCAGTTGTAAGACGGGGAAGACGGGGCGAAAACGAGGCAGGCCGCGCCGCCTTGTCCTTGGGCGCGGCTCACGAGCCGCGGTAAGTTGAGTAGCTCCACGGCGTCGCCAGCAGCGGCACGTGGTAGTGCTCTCCCGGGTGGGCGACGCCGAAGTCGATATTGACCTTGCCCAGGAAACTCGGCTCCGGCAGGGATACGCCGCGGCCCCTGAAATAGCCCGCCACGTCGAACACCAGCCGGTAGGTCCCTTTTTTCAGTTCACCCTTTTCGTACAGCGGCCCGCCGGGGCTGCGCCCGTCCTCGTTCAGCGTGAAGCGCTTGACCAGCGTCGTGCTGTCGCCCGCTGTCGTGTACAGCTCCACCGCCATGCCGGCGGCGGGGCAGCCGTGCATGGTGTCCAGTACGTGCGTGCTCAGTCCCATGGCAGGTCCCTTCAACGTCGTCGACGGAAGTGTATACAGTGATGGACGCCGAGCATCCACCATGACCTACGACAGCACTGCCCCGTACCCGCGCGACCTGGCCGGCTACGGGCGCAACCCGCCCCGCGCCCAATGGCCCGGCGGCGCCCGCATCGCCCTGCAGTTCGTCCTGAACTACGAGGAAGGCGGCGAGAACGCGGTGCTGCACGGGGACGCGGGCTCGGAACAATTCCTGTCCGAGATGTTCAATCCGCCGAGCTTTGCGGCGCGCCACCTGACGATGGAAAGCATCTACGAATACGGCTCGCGCGCCGGCGCCTGGCGCATCCTGCGCGAGTTCGAGCGGCGAGCCCTGCCGCTGACCGTGTTCGGGGTCAGCATGGCGCTGCAGCGCAACCCGGACCTGGCCGCGGCGTTCCAGGAACTGGGACACGAAATCGCCTGCCACGGCTGGCGCTGGATCAGCTACCAGGCCATCGACGAGGCGATCGAGCGCGAGCACATGCGCATCGGCATGCAGATCATCGAGGAATTGACAGGCAGCCGGCACGGCACGCCAGCCGCCATCCATGGCGCGGGTTGGTACACCGGCCGCGACAGCCCGAACACCCGGCGCCTGGTAGCGGACTATGGCGGCTTCGAATACGACAGCGACTACTACGGCGACGATCTTCCGTTCTGGATGAAAGTGCGCAAGACCGACGGCGCCGTAGTGCCCCAATTGATCGTCCCGTACACGCTCGACGCCAACGACATGCGCTTCGCGCTGCCGCAGGGCTTTGCGCAGGCCGAGGATTTCTTCGTCTACCTGCGCGACAGCTTCGACGCGCTCTACGCGGAAGGCGATTCGGGTGGAGCGGACCGGCCGAAGATGATGAGCGTCGGCATGCACTGCCGCCTGCTGGGCCGGCCCGGGCGAATCGTGGCCCTGCAGAAATTCCTGGACCACGTGCAGCAGCACGACCGGGTCTGGATCTGCCGCCGCATCGACATTGCGCGTCACTGGAAGCAGACACATCCTTTCGCCGGCTGAACGCTTCAGGAACCCTCGCGCATGGCTCTCACCCTCGCACAACTCAATGGCGCGCCGGCCGAGGAAGCCGACCGGCTGCTGGGCGGCCTGTACGAGCATTCGCCCTGGATCGCGCGGGCCGCGCTGGCGCACCGCCCGTTCAAGTCGCTGGCGCACCTGAAGCATGCGATGGCGCGGATCGTTGCGCAAGCCGGGCGCGAGGCGCAGCTCGCCTTGATCCGCGCCCATCCCGAGCTGGCCGGCAAGGCCATGGTCGGCAACATGCTGACGGCCGAATCAACGAATGAACAGAGCAAGGCGGGCCTGGCGAACTGCACGCCGCAGGAGTTCGCCAAGATCCAGCAGCTCAACGCCGACTACAACGCCAGGTTCGGCTTTCCGTTCGTCCTGGCGGTGCGCGGGCCGCGCGGCGGCGGGCTCACCCGGCAGGAAGTCATCGAGACGTTCGAGCGGCGCCTGGCCAATCCGCCCGACTACGAGCTGGCCGAGTGCCTGCGCAACATCCACCGCATCGTGGAGCTGCGCCTGAACGACAAGTTCGCGTTCGAGCCGGCGCTGGGAAACCTGGTGTGGGACTGGCAGGAGCAGCTCGCGCGATTCAGTGACCCGGGCTGGCAGGAAAAGGGCCAGCTCACCGTCACGTACCTGACCGAGGCGCACCGGGCGGCGGCGGCGCAGATCGCGCAGAACATGCGCGACTGCGGTTTCGATGAAGTGTCAATCGATGCGGTGGGGAATGTAGTTGGCATCTACCACGCGAACCCCCACCCCAACCCTCCCCCGGGAGGGGAGGGAGTGAAGACACTCCTGGCGGGGTCGCACTACGACACGGTTCGCAACGGCGGCAAGTACGACGGGCGGCTTGGGATATTCACGCCGATGGCCTGCGTGCGCGAACTGGCACGGCGAGGCCGGCGGCTGCCGTTCGGCCTGGAGGTGATCGGTTTCGCCGAG
>DATNBX010000159.1:0-9610 GCA_035571795.1 Ramlibacter sp. | reverse complement strand
AGCGTTGCTCGGCGAAGTAGACTACTTCACGGGCCGGCTTATCATAGTTCGGAGAAACCTCGAGCATGGCCTGTTGTTCTTGAAAGCGCGTGAAAGACATGCTGTCGACGCACTCAGTGCCCGCGAATTTCTCGTCGCACGACTCTTAACGAGCGGACTGACTCATAAGCAGGTTGCTGCCAAACTCGAGCGATCTCCGGACACCATCCGCAGCCAGGTCAAGACCATCTTCGAAAAGCTCGGCATTAACCACGTCGCCATGCTTGCGCCGCTGCTCGTGCTCCGGGAATAGGAGCTTTGTCGTCTTGGCCACTGGATGATGAGGTACCAGTAGGCAATTGGGAAGGGTTGAAAGGCACCTCTCGTTAGGGGTTGTCCGACACCTGCCCTCAGGCCAGCGTTGATCGCCGCATTGCCGCGTGCGCGGGCAGATGTCCGACAACCCTTAACGCAAACAGTCGTTCACGGTCACTGCTGACTAGCGACAAAGACGTAGTTATCGATAGTCAAGCGAATCGTTTGGCAATCTGCGTTTTCAGCAGCCGAGCATCACCCTCGTTCACGAATCGGGACGTGCAGGCGGATTCGCTTCGACATCATCCGGTGCGTTTTCGGCCGGCGGTTGCGGTTGCGTTGCGCGCGATCCCATAGCCTGCTTCGCCGCCACGACCGCTTTCACTTCCTGGCCCAGTTCGATCACCGCCATCGCGTAGTAGCTCGACCAGTTGTAGCGCGTGATCACGTAGAAGTTTTCGGTGCCGGCGACGTATTGCGGCTGGTCCTCGCCGTTCTGCAGTTCCACCAGCGCCAACGGTCCCTTGTGGTCCAGCGCGGGACCTTCCAGCAGCGCGCCCTTGGCCGTGAAACTGGCGACGCTGAACGTCGGCAGGATGTCGGGCGCGAGCAGGGCTTCCTTATCCAGCGTCGCGGAGTCGAAGCTCACGGGATAGTGGGTCGGCATGCCCGGGTTCCAGCCGTAGCTCTTGAAGTAGTTCGCCACTGATCCGATCACGTCGGCGGGACTGCGGGTGAGATCGACGCGGCCGTCGCCATCGAAATCGACGGCCCATCGCACCCAGCTGCTGGGCATGAACTGCGGCATTCCCATCGCGCCGGCATAGCTGCCCAGCGGCTTGAGCGGATCGGCCTTCAGCTGGTCCTGCATAACCAGGAAATGCTCCAGTTCGCGCCTGAAGTAGTCGCGCCGCTCGGCCGCGCGCGGATGCGCCTCTGGAAAGTTGAAGGCCAGCGTGGCCAGGGCGTCGATGACGCGGAAGCTGCCGGTCTGCTGGCCGTAGATGGTTTCCACGCCCACGATGCCGACGATGATTTCGGGCGGCACGCCGTATTCCCTTTCCGCGCGGGCCAGCACCTGCTGGTTGTCCTGCCAGAACTTGACGCCCGCATCGACGCGCACCGGATCGATGAAGCGGCCGCGATACACGCGCCAGTTCTTGGCGGTGCCGGCCGGTGCGGGCTGGACCAGCCTCACCACCACCGGCAGCAGCTGCGCCTGCCCGATCGCATGCCGGACCCACGCGCGGTCCAGCCCGCGGCGCTCGGCCAGAGCGTCGGCCCATTGCATGGCCTCCTCGTTGCCGGCGTAAGGCACACCGCGCTGACTGTTGCGCTCGGCCGTTCGCTTGCGAGCTGCGGTTTGGGCGGCCGCCGGGGCCGCGAGCGCAACGGCGGCGGCGAGGACCGAGATCGCAATGAGCAGGAATCGGGACATCAGCTGGGCCAGGCAAGGATCTTGAATTCGCGCTGGAGTGCGGCCAGGCTCGCACCGGGCGTGCGGGCGTAGCGCTGAGTCTCCAGCTTCAGGAGCCAGTCTGCCAGCTCTTCAGCGCGATCCCCGAAACGCGCTGTGACAACCGTGGCAATTCGACGCGGCGGCGCCGCCGGCGGCAGCTCCACGCCGGCCTCTTGCAGGCGCCTGCGCGCGCGCGCCAGCAGCCTCAGCCAGGGATCGTGCTGGCGCCGTTCCCACAGTGTCCAGGCCGCCCCGCCCAGGGCGACGAGCACGAGCAGCGCGAGCAGCACATAGCTCAGGTCTTCCCAGCTCGGTGACTGGAAGCCCAGATTTTTGAGCAGGTCGAGCTGCTTGCTCTGCGTGTAGTTCAGCACCCATTGGTTCCAGCCGTTGTTCAACGCCTCCCAAGCGGAACGCAGGCCCGCGACCAGGTCGGGCGAGACCGTGCCCAATGCGGTTGCGATCACCCCGCGCGGAGCCTGCAGGCGCTCGAAAGCGCCGATGCGCGCCGGTGCCACCGCCGAAGTGGGATCCACCCGGACCCAGCCCTGGCCGGCCAGCCAGACTTCGGTCCAGGCGTGGGCATCGCTCTGCCGCACGATCCAGAAGCCGTCCACCGGGTTGCGGTCGCCGCCTTGATAGCCGGTCACGAGCCGGGCCGGAATATCCATGGCGCGCATCAGCACCACGAATGCCGAAGCGATGTGCTCGCAAAAGCCTTCCTTGCGATCGAACCAGAACTCATCGGCGGTATGCACGCCATAGACGCCCGGCTCCAGCGTGTAGGCGTAGTTCCCGGTGCGAAGGCGAGTGAGCGCGGCCTGCACCAGGGCGGGCGGACCGCCGGCGGCGTAGCGGGGGTCGCGACGCAACTCCTGGCCCAGGGCGAGCGTGCGCGGATTGAATCCCGGCGGCAGCTCGAGGTATTGGGGCAGCACCGCCGCGGCGCTGGCGCGCGGGCCATGCCGGAACTGGGGATGGCTTTCGGCGCGATAGCGCAGCAGGTCGGTGACGGGGCGGCTGGCGACCCATTGCAGCTCGCTCGTCATCGCCACCTCGAAGCCGGACACGGCCGGCGGCTTGATCGCGGCGTCCAGTACCAGGATCCAGGGGCGATTGCTTGGCTCCAGCGTAACCTGGTAGCCCACCGGCGCGCCCAGCACGTCCAGCTGCGCCATGCCCGCCAGCACCGGCGGGAAGCGCGAACCCAGGCGCGGCAGCAGCGGCCGCCATTCGCGGCCGTCGAAAGAGGAAAGCACGGGACCGCGGAAATACAGATCGCTTTGCCGGGGCGTGGCGCGGTCGAACTTCACGCGCAATGCAATGCTGTCATCCAGCGCCAGGCTGGCGATGTTGCCCACCTGCATGCTGGCCGCCAAGCCGCTGCGCCCGCTCATGGCATCGCTGGGAATGCCCCACAACGGCGCCAGGCGCGGGAACAGCACGAACAGCGCCGCCATGATCGGCGCACCCAGCAGCGCCATCGAGCCGGCCGTGCGCGCGGCCTGCGCCAGCGGCGGTTTGCCCACGGGCATGTGAGCGTTGACCAGCGCCGTGAGCAGCCCCAACAACCCCACCAGCATGGCGGCGGCGGTGGGCAGCGATTGCGAGAAGAAGAAGTTGGTGAGCATCGTGAAGAAGCCCAGGAAGAAGATGACGAAGGCGTCGCGCCGCGCCCGCACTTCCAGGGTCTTGAGCGCCAGCAGCGCCACGATCAGCGCCACGCCGGCGTCGCGCCCCAGCAGTGTCCGATGGGACAGGAAAGTGGCGGCTACGGTCGCCGCGAGCAGGCCCAGCAGCCACCACTTGCCCGGCAATGGCCGCGAGGCCAGAGCGAGCCAGCCGCGCCACACCAGCACTGCGCCGGCCAGGATGCCGCACCACAAGGGCAAGTTGCCCAGCTGCGGCAGGATCACCCAGCCGATCACCAGCAGCAGGAACAAGGTGTCGCGGCTCTCGCGCGGCAGCGCGTTCAGGCGCATCGCCACGCTCGATGGCTTGACGGCGCCCTCCGAAGGGACGCGCTTGCCGGGGAGCGGTGCAGCTAGCATGTCGCCAGCGCCTCCAGGCAGTCGCGCTTGTGGCCTTCGCCGGTGGCAGGGCGGATCTGGCGGCCGGGCAGCCGCAATCCATAGTCCAGCCCGAGCCGGTCGGCTTGCAGCACCCAGGCGGTCAGGCGCGAAAGCCGTTGCTCGGGGCCAATGTGTCCGGCTCCCGCGAAGTCGAGCCACAGTTCGTAGCGCTGCGCCTGCTGGGTGTCGCGGCTGATCAGTTCGTCGGCCTTGGCGGCTTTCTTCCACACCACCAGCTTGAGCGGGTCCCCGCGGCGGTAGGCCCGCACGCCGTCGAACTCGCCCGTGCTTTGAAGCCGCGTCGTGGCGGCCCCGCCGGCGCGCGGCTGGCCCGCGGGCAGCGGCGGCGGGAACGCTTCCGGGGCGGGATAGACCAGCACCTGCGCGGCCGGCCGCCACACCGTCCAGACCCGGAAAGTGCCCAGCGGAAAACGCGTTTCGGCGGTCAGCGGGGGCACCGGGTGCCGCCCGCGCCGCTCCGGTCTGAACGCGACCTGCACCGTGCTTTGGCCCAGCGCCGGTACGTCGGTCCAGACCCAGCGGTCGGCGTGCGTCGAGTCCAGCACCGCCAAGCCGATTCCGTAGCGCACCGAGGCGCGTTCGTTGGTCAGGACGATCGACAAGGTGGCGCTGGTCCCGACGAACTGAGGCGTGGGCGCCATCAGGTTCATCGTCAGCCCGCGCAGCGTCCCGTGGCACACGTACATTCCGACCGTCGCGCTGCCGGCCAGCAGGAAGGTGAGCAGATAACCGAGATTGAGCTGGTAGTTGATGGAGCCCACCAGCAGCACGATCAGCGTCAACGCGAGCATCAAGCCGGCCCGGCTGGGCAGGATGTACACGTTGCGCTGCGTCAGAGCGATCGTGTCCGCCAGCGGCAGGCGCGTCTGCCACCAGTGGCGGAAACGCCGGCGGACGAAGGACAAAGGGTTAAGCGCGGCAGCAATCATGGCAACGGCACCGCCTCGACCATCGCCCGCACCTGCTCGATCGGACCGCGTCCGGCGTCACCGACCGGGATCATGCGATGGGCGATGGTCTGCGGCAAGATGGCCTGCACATCGTCGGGCGCGACGTAGTCCCGCCCGCTCAGCAGCGCCTGGGCTTTGGCCGCGCGCACCACTGCGATGCCGGCGCGAGGCGACAGGCCCTGCAGGAACCAGCGGCCCGATCGGGTCGCCGCCACCAAGTCCTGCACATAGGTGAGCAATGGATCGGCCGCATGCACCTGGAACACCTTCTGCTGCAGCAACTGCAGGTCGACCGGCGTGAGCGTGTTGCGCATCGCGTCGACCATGCCGCGCCGGTCGGCGCCATTGAGCAGTTCGCGCTCGGCAGCGCGATCCGGGTAGCCGAGCGAGATCCGCATCAGGAAACGGTCCAGCTGGGATTCGGGCAGTGCGAACGTGCCCAGCTGGTCGTGCGGATTCTGGGTCGCGATGACGAAAAACGGCGAGGGCAGGGCCCGGGTTTCGCCTTCCACCGTGACCTGCTTTTCCTCCATCGCCTCGAGCAGGGCGCTCTGGGTCTTGGGGCTGGCGCGGTTGATCTCGTCGGCCAGCAGCACCTGCGCGAAAACCGGGCCGGGATGGAAGACGAAGGACTCCTTGCCGCGCTCGTAGATGGATACTCCCGACAGGTCGCTGGGCATCAGGTCGGCGGTGAACTGCACGCGCGAAAAGTGCAGGCCGAACGACCGCGACAGCGCATGCGCCAGGGTGGTCTTGCCCACGCCCGGAACGTCCTCGATCAGCAGGTGGCCCCCCGCCAGCAGGCAGGCGACGCAGTCGCGCACCTGGGCCGGTTTTCCGACAATCACCGTGTTAAGCTGGTCCAGGAGCGCCTTGAGTTTTTGTTGTGCATCCATGGGATAGGCGGTGTGAGCAGGTCCTGAACGTTATCCCAAATTGGCCGAGCGTACCTATGACTAAAACCGGGTATTTCACACACCCCGATTGCCGGAGACACGAAATGGGGCCGGGCCATCCCGAATGCCCCGAGCGGCTCGACGCGATCGAGGACCGGCTGCTGGCCGGCGGTGTCGGGCTGGTGCTGGAGCGCCGCGAGGCGCCGGTGGCTTCGCCCGATGACATCGAACTGGCGCACACGCGCATGCACGTAGCCGGTTTGAGGGGGATGAGCCACGAGCTGGCCGATCACATCAAGGCGGGCGGCCGGGGCTACGCCCAGATCGACCCCGATACGCTGATGAATCCGCACACCTGGAGCGCTGCCTTGCGTGCCGCCGGGGCGACGCTGGCCGCCACTGATGCCGTCATCGCGGGCGAACTGGAAAATGCTTTCTGCGCGGTGCGTCCGCCCGGCCACCATGCCTGTCGCAGCCAGGCGATGGGCTTCTGTTTTTTCAACAACATCGCGATCGCCGCCAAGTACGCGCTGGAACGGCACGGGCTGCAGCGGGTGGCAATCGTCGACTTCGACGTGCACCACGGCAATGGAACCGAGGACATCTTTACCGGCGACGAGCGGGTGCTGATGGTGAGTTTTTTCCAGCATCCGTTCTATCCCTACAGCGGCGCCGACAGCAGCGCGCCCAACATGGTCAACCTGCCGGTACCGGCCTATACCCGCGGCATGGCGATCCGCGAGTTGATCGAGCAGGCCTGGATGCCGCGCCTGGAAGAGTTCAAGCCCGAGATGATCTTCGTCAGCGCCGGCTTCGACGCCCACCGGGAGGACGACCTCGGGCAGCTGGGGCTGGTCGAAGCGGACTACACCTGGATCACCCTGCGTGTGAAGGAGATCGCGAAGAAGTACGCCAAGGGGCGCATCGTGTCGTCGCTGGAGGGCGGCTACAACCTGAACGCGCTGGGGCGCAGCGTCGACGCCCACCTGCGGGTGCTCGCGGATATTTGACGATACGGGTGAACTGCGGAGCAAAGGGATGGACGAAGCACTGATCGAGCAGCGGGACGAGCGGGGCGTATTCACGCTCACCATGAACCGCGCGGCAAACTTCAATGCGCTCAGCGAGGAAATGCTGGCAGCGCTGCAGGCGGCGCTGGATCGCGTGCGTGAGGACGCCGCGGCGCGCGTAGTGGTGCTGGCGGCGGCCGGCAAGGCATTCTGCCCGGGCCATAACCTGAAGGAGATGATCGCCACGCCGTCGCTGGACTATTACCAGCGACTGTTCGAGCAATGCAGCCGCATGATGCTCGCGATCCAGAAGCTGCCGGTGCCGGTGATCGCGCGGGTCCACGGCATCGCGACCGCGGCGGGCTGCCAGCTGGTCGCCCAGTGCGACCTGGCCGTCGCCGCCGACACCGCGAGCTTTGCCGTCAGCGGCGTCAACTTCGGCCTGTTCTGTTCCACGCCGAGCGTCCCGCTGCTGCGCAACATCGCGCCGAAGCAGGCGATGGAGATGCTGGTGACTGGCGACTTCATCACAGCGCGCCAGGCGCTCGAACGCGGCCTCGTCAATCGGGTCTGCGCGCCAGAGCAGCTCGACGCCGAAGTCGAGAAGCTGGTGGCCAGCATCCTGTCCAAGCCGCGCACCGCCATTGCGATGGGCAAGGAGCTGTTCTACCGGCAGCGCGAGATGGGCATCGAGGCGGCTTACCAGCTGGCGAACCAGACCATGGCGGTGAACATGATGGATGCCTGCGCCCAGGAGGGCGTCACGGCGTTTGCGCAGAAGCGCAAGCCCGCCTGGTGAACTTAGGGAAGCTCTGAACAAGTCATGCCGCGCGCGACGGTGCTTTTCCGGGATGAGATGCTAGGCGCCAGACCCAAGGCAAGCCTGGACGGCTTGCCTGGTCTGGCAACGACGCAGATCACCCGGAAAAGCGCCGTCCCTCCGGGCTCGGACAAAAACGGGCCCTTTGCCCACCAAGTCCCTGGCCGGTGCGTCCAGCACCGGCTGCGAAACGTTGGCGGCCAAATCATCCCGTTTTTGCCTCGAGCGCGCGTGGCAGCACTTATTCAGAGCTTCCCCAGATGACTGATCTCGACCAACTGGTCCGTGACCTGGGCCACCCGGGCGTGCCGTGGCAACTCGGCGTACTGCTGGGCTGCCTGCTGGTCGCCTTCGCGGTGTGCTGGTTCGTCGGCCGCAGGCATTCGCCCGACTCGGTCTGGTTCGGCCGCGCCATCGTCGACGGGCTGCTGTTTCCGCTGCTGGCGCTGGTGCTGACCTACGGCGCGATGCTGGTGATGGCGCGCAGCCAGCCGGTGGCATTGCTCAAGGTGACGGTCACGGTCCTGATCGCACTGGCGGGGATCCGCTTCCTCGCCCGCGTGCTGGCGGCGGTGTTCCCGCATTCAGCCATGGCCCGCCTCATGGAGCGGCTCTTTTCCTGGCTGGCGTGGATCGCCGCGGTACTGTGGATCGTCGGCGTATTGCCGCCGGTGATGGAGGAGATGGATGCCATCTACTTCGTCTTCGGCAAGTCCAAGGTCAGCCTGCTCAGCCTGGTGCAAGGGCTGCTGTCTTCGGGCGTCGTCCTGGTGGTGGCGCTGTGGATCTCCGCCGTGCTCGAGCGGCGCATCCTGCGTGAGACGGTCCACGACCTGTCGCTGCGCCGGGTGGCGACCAATGCGATCCGCGCCGTGCTGCTGCTGGTGGGCGTGCTGTTCGCGCTGTCGACGGTGGGCGTCGACTTGACGGCGCTGTCGGTGCTGGGCGGCGCCGTGGGAGTCGGCCTGGGCTTCGGCCTGCAGAAGCTCGCGGCCAACTACATCAGCGGCTTCGTCATCCTGTTCGAGCGCAGCCTGCGCATCGGCGACATGGTGAAGGTCGACAACTTCGAGGGCGTGGTGACCGACATCAAGACCCGCTACACGCTGATTCGCGCACCCAATGGGCGCGAGGCGATCGTGCCGAACGAGAAAGTGATCACGGAACGGGTCGAGAACCTGTCCCTCGCGGACACCCGGGTGCTGCTGACGACGGATGTCACCGTCGGCTACGACAGCGACGTCGAACAGGTCCGCCAGATCCTCTGCGCTGCCGCCCAGGCGAGTACTCGCGTGCTGAAGGACCCGGGACCGGTCGTGTACCTGGCCAGGCTCGGCGCCGACGGACTCGAATTCACGGTCCTGTTCTGGATCGAGGACCCGGCCAACGGCCAGCTCAATGTCCGCTCGGAGGTCAATCTCGGCGTCCTGGCCGGCTTGCGTTCCGCCGGAATCGAAATCCCGTTCCCGCAGCGCGTGGTGCACGTGAAAGCGTCATCAGACGCACCGTCGACGGAAGCTGCGTCGGCGGCAGCCAGCTAGGGCTTTATTTCTGACTCAACCATGAAAGCTGGCCGCGCCTGGCTGTGGGCGAACTGTCACGCCCCCGACACACTTTTTTTTCGATGCATCGCCCACGGCGGCGGAACCCGCCCCTATAATCACAAAAACGAACGATCGTGCTTTTTTCTGAAAGTGCTGCTGTCGCCCCGGCGAAAATGATCTGGTGCAGCGCCGCATAGAATTCCAGTTTACGTAAACGTCAATTCCAATACTCTTAGGAGCCGCAAGCATGAAGGTCCTGGTCCCGGTCAAACGCGTGGTCGATTTCAACGTGAAAGTTCGCGTCAAGTCCGACCTCACCGGCGTCGACATCGCCAATGTGAAGATGAGCATGAACCCGTTCGACGAGATCGCCGTCGAAGAGGCGGTGCGGCTGAAGGAAAAGGGCGTGGCCACCGAGGTCATTGCCGTCTCCTGCGGACCCACGCAGTGCCAGGAAACGCTGCGCACGGCCATGGCCATCGGCGCCGACCGCGCCATCCTGGTGGAGTCCACCGAGGAACTGCAGCCGCTGTCGGTGGCCAAG
>DATNBX010000158.1:0-2395 GCA_035571795.1 Ramlibacter sp. | reverse complement strand
GTAGTAGATGCGCTGGTTCGGCGCCTGTGTGAGCAGCATGGCGAACAGATCTTCGGCCGGGTCGACGAAAAACGAAGTGCCGCCGATGCCGCTCCAGAAGTACTGGCCCGGCGAGCCCGGCTGCGGCGCCAAGCCGGCGTGTGTGCGCACCGCAAAGCCGAGCCCGAAACCATAACCCGGCAGCAGCAAGTCGCCTTCGATCGGGATCGCGCCGAGATGATCGGAGGTCATCCAGTCGATGGTCTTGCGCGACACCAGCCGCACGCCCTCGAGCATGCCGCGGTTGCGCATGACCTGCAGGAAACGCACATAGTCGCCGGCCGTCGACAACAAGCCGCCGCCGCCCGATTCGAAGCGCGGCACCTCGCGCCCGTTCAGCATCGTGACCGCCTCGCCGCTGTCGGGATCGGTCGCGAACGGTTCTGCGATGCGGTTCCAGTCCTTTTCGGGCACGGCGAATGCAGTGTCCTTCATGCCCAGTGGCCCGAGGATGCGATCCTGCAGCAGCGCGCCCAGCGGCTGGCCGGCCACCACCTCGAGCAGCGCCCCCAGCACGTCGGTGGCCCGGCTGTATTCCCAGGAGCTGCCCGGCTGGTGCACCAATGGCAGCGCCGCCAGTGCCTTGCAGAATTCCGCGTTGCTGCGCGAGCGGTTGGCGAGGTCGGCCGCTTCGTATTGGCGCTGCACGGCGCTGCTGCCCAGGAACTCGTAGGTGAATCCGGCGGTGTGCCGCAGCAGGTCCTGCACGGTTGCGTCGCGTCGCACCGGCTGCAGCCGCACCGTATCGCCCTCTTCGAGCGCCACCTGCTGGCCGGCGAACTCACTGAGGTACATCGGCACCGGATCGCCCATCTGCAGCCGGCCTTCCTCGACCAGCATCAGCGCGGCCAGCGACACCAGCGGCTTGGTCATCGAGTAGATGCGAAAGATCGCATCATTTGGCATCGATGCGCCGGTGGCGGGGTCCTGCTGTCCCAATGCCACCGACAGCTCGACGTGGCCGCCCAGCGCCACCACGGCAATCGCACCCGGGATGCGCTGCTGGTCGATGTGGGATTGCAATATGGCGCGCAGCCGCGCCAGGGCGTTGCGGTTCAAGCTGCCCATCAGCCGTACCTCCGCCGCGCCAGTTCCGCGCCGCGCCCCAGCGCCTGCAGCTTCTTCAGCGCGACCTCGCGATCCATCGGCGCGAGGCCGCAATTGGTGCAGGCAATCAAGCGCTCTTTCGCGACGAACTGCAGGGCCCTGCCGATGGTGTCGGCCACCTGCTCGGGCGTTTCTATCTCGTCGCTGGCCACGTCGATCACGCCGACCATCACGTCCTTGCCTTCGAGCAGCTTCATCAATTGCGGCGGCACGTGCGAGTGATAGCACTCCAGGCTGACCTGCTTGATCGAGCTGGCGGCCAGCGCCGGGAAAATCTGTTCGTACTGGCGCCACTCGTCGCCCAGCGCGTTCTTCCAGTCGACGTTGGCCTTGATGCCGTAGCCGTAGCAGATGTGCACGGCTGTCGTGCAAGTCAGGCCCTGGGCCGCCCGCTCCAGCGCCTTGACGCCCCAGTCGGCGGCGTCTTTCATATAGACGTTGAAGGCCGGCTCGTCGAACTGGATGATGTCCACGCCGTCGGCCTGCAAAGCCAGCGCTTCCCGATTCAGCAGCTGCGCAAAAGCAAAAGCCATCTTCACCTTGTCGCCGTAATAGCGGTCGGCAACGGTATCGACGATGGTCATCGGGCCGGGCAAGGTGAACTTGAGCTTTCGCTTGGTGTGGGCGCGAGCCAGTTGCGCCTCGAAGGCATGCACCCGCCCCTTGAGTTTCAAAGGCCCGACCACCTGCGGCACCATGGCGTCGTAGCGGTTGTCGCGAATGCCCATCTTGACCTTGTGCTCGAAGTCGATGCCCTCGACCTGCTCGAGAAAGCCGTGCACGAAGTGCTGGCGCGACTGTTCGCCGTCGCCCACGATGTCCAGGCCCGCGTCCTCCTGCGCCTTGATCCACAGCAGCGTGGCATCGGCCTTGGCCTGGCGCAGCTCATCGCCCGTGGCTTTCCACTGCGGCCAGAGCTTGTGGGTTTCGGCCAGCCAGGCCGGCTTGGGCAGGCTGCCTGCGATTGCGGTATCGAACATGGGGCTATACCTTCTCTTCAGAGCATTGATTGTGCCTCGCTCGCATAATCATCCGATGGCCTCGCCCGCTCAGGTCAAACCCCGTATCGTCATCATCGGCTGCGGCTTCGGCGGCCTCGAGGCAGCCCGCGCGCTCAGGCATGCGCCGGTGGAGATCACCCTGGTCGACAAGACCAATCACCACCTGTTCCAGCCGCTGCTGTACCAGGTCGCCACGGCCGGGCTGTCGGCGCCGGCGATCGCGGCGCCGGTGCGCCACCTGTTCCGCA
>DATNBX010000157.1:0-23005 GCA_035571795.1 Ramlibacter sp. | reverse complement strand
GGCAGCCAGCTGGAGCGCCCGCTCCTGCACCTTCTGCGCGAAAACGGCCGGCTTGGCGATGTCGTCCACCAGCCGCCAGTCCTTGGCTTTCTGCCCGCGCACGCCTTCGCTCGTGGTGCAGAAGATGTCGGCCAGGTCGTGCCGCACATGGCGCTTGTCGGTCACGCGGGTCAAGCCGCCGGTGCCGGGCAGCACGCCCAGCAGCGGCACTTCGGGCAGGCTCACCGCGCTGGAACGGTCGTCGACGAGGATGATCTCGTCGCAGGCCAGCGCCACTTCGTAGCCGCCGCCGGCGCAGGCGCCGTTCACCGCCGCCAGGAACTTCAGCCCCGAATGCCTCGAGGAATCTTCCAGCCCATTGCGCGTCTCGTTGGTGAACTTGCAGAAATTCACCTTCCAGGCATGGCTGGAAACGCCCAGCATGAAAATGTTGGCGCCCGAGCAGAACACCTTGTCCTTGCCGCTGGTGAGGACCACGGTGCGGACCTCGGGGTGCTCGAAGCGGATCCGGTTGACCGCGTCGTTCAGCTCGATGTCGACGCCCAGGTCATAGCTATTGAGCTTGAGCTTGTAGCCCGGGCGGATGCCGGCGTTTTCATCGAAGTCGGCCACCAGGGTGGCGACGGGTCCTTCGAATTTGAGCTTCCAATGGCGGTATTGCGAGGGATGGGTCTGGTAATCGACGGGGGCGGGAGTGGTCAAAGCGGGCTCCTGTTGAGGCACGAAAATGCATGAGTGGCACTGTTCATGCATCATAATGCATTGACATGGATCATGTCAAGCAGTTTACTGCTTGTTTTTGCGGGCCAAGGTTAATCGGGCAGCCGCAACGCGCCGCGCACCAGTTTTCGCAAGGCCTGGAACGTCGGTTCCAGCGACTGTGCGCTCGTATCCAGGGTGAACTCCGCCTTCGAATAGAAAGCCGTACGGCCCGCAAGGATGCCTTTCAGGTCTTCCATGGCTTCCTTGCTCTCGGCCATGGGGCGCATGTCGCCCTGCGCCGCCACCCGCTTCATGTGGTCCTGAGGGTCCGCGCGCAGCCACACGGTCGTGCAATGGGACAGCAGCTGGTTGAACGTAGCGACGTCGGACACCAAGCCGCCTGGCGCCGCGATGACCGCTTCCGGGTAGATCTGGATCACCTCCTCGACGGCGCGGCGCTCGTAGCGCCGATAGGCGTTCACGCCGTACAAAGCCTGGATTTCCGAGATGTTGCAGCCGGCGGTTTGCTCGATCTGCCGGCTCAGCTCCACGAAGGGAAATCCCAGGTCTTGCGCCAGCATCTGGCCGAGCGTCGATTTGCCCGCGCCGCGCAAGCCGATCAAGGCGATCCTGGAACTGCGCGCCACGTTGGCGCCGCCGGTGCCCAGCATTTCGCCGACGGCGATGCGGACCCGGCGCAGCGTCGCGTCGTCGCGATGCTCCAGCAATTCGCGGATCAGCAGCCATTCAGGCGAGGACGTGGTCACGTCGCCGATCAACTCGGCGAGCGAGCACTGCAGCGCCTGCGATACCTGCAGCAAGACCAGGATCGAGGCGTTGCCCAGGCCGTATTCGAGGTTGGCCAGGTGGCGCTCCGACACGTCCGCAGCCACCGCCAGGGACTTGCGGGTCAGGCCGCGGCGCGCGCGGAGGGCCCGCACGCGTTCGCCCAGGGCGACCAGGAATGGGTTCTTGTCCGCGCGGTCCTCCGCGTCCGCGATTGGCTCCGTGGGCGAGGTCTGAAGCTCATGCAATATAGTGCCTGACATGTTCTTTGATGCGCAATTGAAGTGACGCAAGCACAATACTGCATCAAGCGCCCGATGGCAAGGGACGAGCCGGCTGACGGGGCTTGGCGCTTCAGGTCTCGCGAGTTCGAGCCAGCGCGCTGGCGCGTTCGAGCAAGAGCTCGCGCTCGCGCGCGTTGACGGCCATGGAAGCGGCGCGCTCGAACTCGGCGCGGGCCTCGTCGTTGCGCCCCAACCTCGCCAGCAGGTCACCCCGTACGCTTGGCAGCCACTGGTAGTTCTGCAACGACTTCTCGCCGCGCAGCGCATCGATGATTTCCAGTGCGACGGCCGGACCGAACGCCATGCTGACCGCGACGGCGCGATTGAGCTCGACCACCGGTGACGGCGCGACTTGCGCCAAGGCGTCATACAGCGCCGCAATGCGGGGCCAGTCGGTTTCCGCAGGGGTGCGCGCGCGGGCGTGGCAGGCGGCGATGGCTGCCTGCAGCGCATAGGGTCCGAGCGCGCCTCCAAGGGCTTGCGCGCGCTCGAGCGCCGCCAGGCCGCGGCGAATAAGAAGGTGATCCCAGCGCGCACGGTCCTGCTGCATCAGCAGAACCGGCCGCCCCGTTGCATCGACTCGCGCCTTCGCGCGCGAAGCCTGCAGTTCCATGAGGGCCACCAGTCCATGCACCTCGGAGTGCGTGGGCGCCAGCTCGGCCAGCATTCGCCCCAGCCGGAGTGCTTCTTCGCATAGCGCCGGCCGCATCCAGTCTTCGCCGACCGTCGCCGTGTAGCCCTCGTTGAAGATCAGGTAGATGACTTCCAGTACCGAGGCCAGCCGCTCGCCCAGCACCGCGCCCGGCGGCAGCTCGAACGGCACGTGAGCCTCGCTGAGAGTGCGCTTGGCGCGAACGATGCGCTGTGCGATGGTGGGTTCGGGCACCAGGAAGGCGCGCGCGATCTCATGCGTCGTCAGGCCGCCCAGCAGCTTGAGCGTCAGTGCGACCCGGGCATCGGTCGACAACACCGGATGGCAGGCGGTGAAGATCAGCCGCAGCAGGTCGTCGCCGATCTCATCGGCGTGCGCGTCGTCCAGTGCGTCCACGAAATCCGGCACGATCAACGCCTCCTGCGCTTCGAGGTCATGGCCGACTTGCTCCAGCTTGCCCTGCAGGACCTGGTCGCGGCGCAGCCGGTCGAGCGCCCGGTTCTTCGCTGTAGCCATCAACCAGGCGCCGGGGTTGCGCGGCACGCCTTCCAGCGGCCAGTGTTCCAGCGCGGCCACCAGCGCGTCCTGCGCGAGCTCTTCGGCCAGACCGATGTCGCGCACCATGTGCGCGACGCCGGCGACGATCTTCGAGGACTCGATGCGCCAAACCGCGTCGATCGCCTCGTGCGTGGCCAAATGCATTCGATTTCGTTCGGGCGTGCGGCGAGGCGACGATCAAGCTGGCATGCTGGCCAGCTCGGCCTGCAGCCGGTCGAAGTTCTGCTCGTTGGCGGCTACCGCGACCGTCGCGATCCGGTCGCGCACCTGCGCGGTTTCGAACAGCATGCGCCAGCCGATGCGCGTTCTGCCGTCCTCGTCGGCCAGCGTGATGGTCATGCGGAACACGGGCGGCGACTCGTGCTCGAACACAATGCGCGCGGGCTCCTGGATGTCCAGGAAGACGCTGCGGTTGGCGTGGTCGGTACCGTCCGGCCCGTGCATGGTGAAGCGCCAGGTGCCGCCGGGACGAAAGTCGAATTCCTCGAAAGTGTTCCTGAAGCCTTTCGGTCCCCACCAGCGCGCCAGGTGCGTCGGATCGGCGAACGCCTTGAACACTTTGCGGCGCGGCGCATCGATGATCCGGCCGCTCACGATCTCCCGTGCATCGGCGGCCTGGCCCGATGATGCCGGTGTCGATTGCTCCATTGCCTGCTCCGTTGTGATCAGGCCCGCTCGGCGCGGGCCTTCAGGTTGGACAAGCCGGCCTCGAAGTCGCGGCCGATCATGCGGTCCATGTTGATGAAGACGCCGGCCAATTTGGCCATGAACGGGCTCGGACCGTGCATGGCCCAGGTGACCTCGGTGGCATCGCCGCGCGGCACCAGCCGGAACTCGACGATGTTGTGGCCTTCGAAGGGCTCCAACATGTCCAGCTTCATGGTGACCTTGCTGGCAGGAGCCGACTCGATGATCTCGATGCTGCCCTTGCCGACGTCCTTGTTGCCCGCGAAACGGTAGCGGGCGCCCGGCCCTGCTTGCGGTCCCTGGTACTCGCCGCGGATGTTGGGGTCCTTCAGGTTGTACGGATTCCAGGTGTTGAACACCCGCATGTCATTGATGAGGCCGTGCAGCTTGTCCGGCGGCGCCTTGATGCTGGCGCTGCGCTCGATGCTGAAGGTGTCGGGCCGCGTCGCTGCATGGATCAGCAGGGCGCCGACCGCGGCAACGGCGACGATGGCAATGGTCCTGATCATGGCCGGGCTCTTCACTTCATCCCGATCTCTTTGAAGCGATCGGCAGTCTGCGGCTCGACGATGTCCTTGAAGTCCTCCATCTCGTAGAGCTGGCGTACTTCGATCTCGGCAGGCTTGCCTTCGCCCACCGGATTTGGAAAGCGCCGTGACCACTCCAGCGCTTCGGCCCGGCTGCGCACCTGGATCATGGTGTAGCCGGCGATCAGCTCCTTGCTCTCGGTGAAGGGTCCGTCCAGCACCGTGCGGCGCTCGCCGTCATAGCGCACCCGCCAGCCTTTGCTGCTGGGCTGCAAGCCGGAAGCGTCGAGCAAGACGCCGGCCTTGGCGAGCTGTTCGTGATACTGCGCCATCGCGGCAAACAATTTTTCGCTGTCGTCGGGGAAGCGGCCCGCTTCGGAGTCCGCGGTGGCCTTGACGATGATCATGAATCTCATGGAATGCTCCTTTGCTGTTGAGACAAGCGAAGCGGCGAAAGCGCGCCTCTGATCACACGACGAAGCAAGCGCAGGAAAATCGACAACCGCCGAACACGTAGCCGGTTAGGTATAGCAGGGACCGACGGCACGCACCTCGACCGTCGCCCACTCGGCGGCCGGGCATCGGCTCGCGATCGCTACAGCCTCATCGCGCGTGGCGCAGTCGAGCAGGAAGAATCCACCGACCATTTCCTTGGCCTCGGCGAACGGCCCGTCGAGCACATGGGCCCGCCCGTTGCTGACCTTGATGCGTGCCGCATCGTCCTGCGAGCTGAGCGACTCGACAGCGCGCAAGACCCCACTGGCCTGCAGATCGGCCGCGAAGCTCAGCATGCGTTCATAGACCGCCACGCCCTCGGCCCGGCTGCGAGCTTGCCGCTGGCCGACCGGCTCGTGGATCAACAGCATGTATGGCATGGGACGGGCATGATAAGCGAGCGCCCCGGCTCTTGCAAAAGCCAGCGCAGAGGCCATCTGCCCTGCTTGACAGGAGCATCCATGGGATCTCGCGACGCGCCCCTACTCGACGCTTATTCCCTCACGGTCAGCGACGTCGTCGACCGCGTCGGTCCCGCCGTAGCCGCCGTGCGCGTCAAAGCCGGCCGGCGCGGCGGTGCCGGATCGGGCTTCCTGTTCACACCCGACGGCTATGTCCTCACCAATTCACATGTGGTGCGCGCCGGTCGGCCGGCGCGGCCGGACGCTTCGGCGCAGCTGGTTGCGTCGTTCGCGGACGGGCGCGACTTCAACGCGCGCTGGGTCGGAGACGACCCGGACACCGATCTGGCGGTGCTGCAGATCGACAGCGTTTCGCGCGGCGCCTTGACGCACGCCGGCCTGGGCCGCTCGGCCGAAGTGCGGCGCGGCGAAATCGCCATCGCCATCGGCAACCCGCTGGGCTTCGAGCACACCGTGACAGCGGGCATCGTGAGCGCGCTGGGGCGCAGCATGCGGGCCAGCACCGGCCGGCTGATTCCCGACGTGATCCAGACCGACGCCCCGCTGAACCCCGGCAACTCGGGCGGGCCGCTGCTGAACTCGCGCGGCGAAGTGATCGGAGTGAACACCGCCATCATCCCCGGCGCGCAATCGATCTGTTTCGCCGTTGCCGTCGACATCGCCGGCTGGGTGATTCCGCAACTGCTGCGCCACGGCCGCGTGCGGCGCGGCTACCTCGGAGTGGCCGGCAGCACGGTCGAACTGGATCGCCGCGTCGTGCTTGCCTATGGGCTCGACCAGTCCAACGCCGTGCGGATCACCTTGGTCGAAAGCGGCAGTCCGGCGGAGCTGGCCCGCTTGCAGGTCGGCGACCTGATCGTGGGCCTGGACGGCCTCCGCATCACGTCCGTGGACCAGCTGTATCAGGCGCTGGGCAGCGAACGAGTGGGCCGCGACAGCTTGCTCAAGGTGCTGCGCGCGGGTGAGAAGTCGGGGCCGCTGTATGTGACGGTGCGGCCGGCGGAGGCCAGGGCGGGCTGACGGATAACTGTCATACGCCGCCGGCGTTTCGCGGCGGCTCGCTTTCAATCCACGAAGAAATCCGGGATGAAGTTCTTCGTCCCGGGTTTCACCGAATACTTGTCCAGGTCGGTCACGCCGTGCGCCGCCAGCAGCTCATCGTCGATGTAGAAGTTGCCGCTTCGACTGGCCGGGCTGGTCAGGATGAAGTACGCGGCGTCGGAAAGAATCTCGGGCTTGCGGCACAGGTTGACGTCCACGCCGGGAATCATCTGCAACGCGGCGGTGGCAATTGCAGTGCGCGGCCACAGGCTGTTCACGGCGATGCCGTATTTCTTGAACTCGCCCGAGTGGCCGAGGGTGCACATGCTCATGCCGTACTTGGCCATCGTGTAGGCCGTGTGCGGAGCGAACCAGTGCTGCTTCATCGACAGCGGCGGCGACATGTTGAGCACGTGCGAGTTGCGCCCGGCAGCGGCCGATTTCTTCAGCTCCGGCAGGCAGGCCTGGGTGCACAGGTAGGTGCCGCGCGCGTTGATGCCGTTCATCAGGTCGTAGCGCTTGATCGGCGTGTGCTCGGTGTCGGTCATGCTGATCGCGCTGGCGTTGTTGACCAGGATATCGATGCCGCCGAAAGCCTGCACCGCCTTGGCCACGGCCGCGAGCACCGCCTCTTCATCGCGAATGTCCACCGCCAGCGGCAGCGGCTGGCCACCCGCCGCCTTGATCTCCTCGGCCGCGGTGTAAATGGTGCCGGGCAGCTTCGGGTTCGGGTCGGTGGTCTTGGCGGCGATCACGACGTTGGCGCCGTCGGCGGCGGCGCGCTTGCCGATCGCCAGCCCGATGCCGCGCGATGCGCCGGTGATGAAGAGGGTTCTTCCCTTGAGGCTCATGCTGTTCTCCTGAATACAAATCAAAGCTTCGAGAAATCCGGCTTGCGCTTCTCCATGAAGGCGCCGAAAGCTTCCCTCGCCGCCGGCTCCCCCAGCATGCGCGCAAAGCTCGAACCTTCGTCGGCCATCTGCTGCAGCACCAGTTGCTGCTGGCCCTTCTTCATCAGCCGCTTGGTTTCGATCAGCGATGCGATCGGCTTTGCTGCGAGCTTTTGCGCCGCCGCCTGCGCGACGGCGTTGGCTTCGGTCGGCGGCACGATCCGGTTCACCAGCCCCACTTCCAGCGCCGCTTCGGCCATGAACGGCTCGCCCAGCAGCAGCGCCTCGGCGGCGCGGTGATAGCCCAGCATCTGCGGCGCCAGCAGGCTCGACGCCGCTTCGGGACACACTCCCAGGTTCACGAACGGCATCGAGAAGGCGGCGTTGTCGCCCGCGTAGACCAGGTCGCAGTGCAAAAGCATGGTCGTGCCGATGCCCACCGCCGGCCCGCAGACGGCAGCCACCAGCGGCTTGCCGAATTTGGCGATGCCTTGCAGGAATCGAAAGGCCGGCGACTCCATGCCGGAGGGCGGGCGGTTCAGGAAATCGCCGATGTCGTTGCCGGCGCTGAACACGGTCTCGTGCCCTTGCACGACCACCACGCGAATGGCGGGGTCCGACTCGGCGGCGATCAATGCATCGGCCATGGCGGTGTACATCGCCAAGGTGATCGAGTTCTTGCGTTCGAGCCGGTTCAGGGTGATGGTCATCACGCCGCGTTCGGCGTGGATAAGTACTTCGCTACTGCTCATGGGTTTGCTTCCAATTCTTCCTTGACGAAATCGAGCCGGTCCTGGCCCCAATACATGTTGCCATCGACGAAGAACGTCGGTGCGCCGAACACGCCGCGTGCCACCGCGTCCTGCGTGACCGTCTTCAGGCGTTCCTTGACCTGCGGGTCGTTGACCAGGGCGAGCACGGCCGCCGGGTCGAAGCCGGCTTGCTGCAACACGTCCGCGACTACGCGGGCATCGTTCATGTTCTGGCCGTCGATCCAGATCGCCCGATAGACGGCGTCGACGTAAGGCACCAGGCGCGCCACGTCGCGCATCTGCATGCCCGTGGCGCCGCGCATCAGCATGAGCGTGTTGATCGGAAAGTACGGGTTGTGCGCGAACGCAATTTGGTAGCGCCGGGCGAAGCGCTCCAGGTCGGTCATCACGTAGCGGCCCTTGGCCGGAATGTTCATCGGCGACTGGTTGCCCGCCGCCTGGAACACGCCGCCAAGCAGCATGGGCTTGTACGCCAGCGTGGCGCCCGCTTCTTCGCAGATGCGCGGCAGCCGCTGCCAGGCCAGATAGGCCGCCGGGCTGCCGACGTCGAAGTAGAACTCAACGGTCTTGGTCATGGGTTTTCGTCTCTTAGAATTTTTCGATCCACGGTCTCAGGTCCAGCTCGTGCGTCCAGGCATCGCGCGGCTGGCGATGCAGCATCCAGTAAGCGTCGGCGATGTGATCGGGGTCCAGTATGCCGTCACGCTCTTTGAGCGCGTAGCGCTCTGGGAAGTTCTCGCGGATGAACGCGGTGTCGATCGCGCCGTCGATGATCGCATGGGCGACGTGGATGCCGCGCGGGCCGAGCTCGCGGGCCATGCTCTGGGCCAGCGCCCGCAGCGCATGCTTGGCGCCGGCGAAGGCGGCGAAATTGGCCGAGCCTCGCAGCGACGCGGTGGCGCCGGTGAAAATGATGGTGCCCTTGTGGCCTTCGCCGTCCTTCGCGACCATGCGTCTGGCGACTTCGCGGCCGTTGAGGAACCCGGCCATGCAGGCCATCTCCCAGATCTTGAAGTAGCGGCGGGCCGTCTCATCAAGGACGCTGCTCGGCGCGTTGGCGCCGATGTTGAACACCAGCACTTCGATCGGACCGATGGTCGACTCGATCCGCTCGACGAGCGAAACGACTTCGTCTTCCTTGCGGGCGTCGGAGGCGAAACCGTGGGCCTGGCCGCCTTCCGCCTGGATGCGTTCAAGCAGGGGCTGGAGCTTGTCCAGGCTGCGTCGCGTCGCGCACACCGTATAGCCACCGCGGGCAAAGCGGCGCGCGATCGCGCCGCCGGTGGCGTCGCCGGCGCCGATGACGAGGGCAACGGGAGAAGCCATTGTCATTCCTTGTAGTAAACGACCTGATGGCTGGTCGCCACGAGGTCACCGGCTTCGTTCCACAACTGAGCCGTCTGGTCGAAGTAGCCGTTGCGAAAGGCCTGGGCCTGCGCCTGGCCGAGCAGGTAACCGGTGCCGGTCGCCTCCAACTGCGCCTGCGTGGCATGGAAATAAATGGTCATCGAGACCGTGCCGATCGGCGTCATGGTGGCGCGACGGCGCCAGATGCGCGGGAAGAACACGTCCGCCAGCGCGGTGAGCGACGCGAAGTCCAGCGGACGCGGCGGCTGGTCGCGCACCCACAGCTGCGTGCGGCTACTGCGATGGGCGCCGTCCCAGGCCGGCGGCAGGCCGCCCTCGATGAAGCGCATGTCGTAGCGATTGATCCATTCGACGCGACCGGCCCGTGCCGGAGGCGGCACGTCCGCTGGGCGCGGCACTTGCGGAATCGGCGTTTCGGTCGCGCCCCAGGTTTCGCGCCGCAATGCGGTGACGGCGGTCGCCGTGAGCACGGTGCGCTCGCCCTGGCCAATCTCGACGACCCAGTGCTGGGTCGACCGGTTCGTGCGAGCCGGCCGGCTATGGACCAGAAAAGTACCGTCGGCCAGCGCCGCGGCGAAGTTGACGGTGAATGCGATCGGCACTCCCAGTCGCTGCGGATGCTGCAGCACTGCGTTGAGCGCCTGCGCCGCGGTGACGCCGCCGAACGGGCCGATCATGTTGGCGTAGGCAGGGCTGGTGTGGCCCTGCCAGTCGCCCTCGGCTTGCGGCGCGAGGGCGATCGCGGCGTCGAAGGCGTGCAGGCGATCGGCTCCACTCATGGCGCTGCCGGCCCTGCGAAAGCGCTGAGCCACTGCGCCATGTGCGGCCACAGCTTGGCTTCGTGCTCGCTGCGGAACGGGCCGAAGTGGCCGATCCGGCGTACGCCCAGGTCGACGGGCGCGACCCGTTGTACTTCGCATGGTGCGTTCTCGTACAGATTGATCAGGCTGTGCGTGCCGCGCAGCGTCATCAGTTCGTCGTCGGTGATCGAGACCGCGCGCACGGGGAACCTGGCGCTGGCGTAGCGTTGACGCACCGCTTCGCCCTCGGCACCTACGCTGTAGCGCGGGTTGAGGCACCATTTGCGCCACTGCATCACCACCCCCGCGGGCAGGTCGCCGACCTTGCGCAGGCGGCGGCCGGGAAAGTAACCGCACAACCGCGTGGCCAGCGGCACCAGCACGAACCAGAAGTAGAAAACGACGCGCTTGAGCTGCGGCGCGTTCTCGCGCCAGTAACCGCTGCCCGCTGCCACGCTGAGCATGCCGCTGACCTTGTCCTGGTTACTCAGCAGGCCCGGCAGCTGCGCTCCCAGGCTGTGGCCCAGCAGGAAGAGCGGACGACCCGGCAGCGCCGCGTGGGCGTGGTCGATCACGGCTTCGTAGTCGCGCGTCCAGTCGAACAGATCGGCCTTGAAGCCGCGCAGCGCGCTGCCGCTCGGACCCGACTCGCCGCTGCCGCGGTAGTCGAACGTGAACACGCGCCAGCCGCGGCCCGCCAGCCACTGGGCAAATGGCGCGTAGTAGTCCTGCCGCACGCCCATCGCACCGCCGATGACCACGCTGCCCAGGCCCGTGCGATCGGGCTCGTAAACCCGCGCGGACAGCTTCATGCCGTCGGCCGCCTGGATCGTCTCAGGCTTCATGTCTTGTTTTCCTCGTCGAAGGACAATTCCGCCCCTGTGGGCTTGTCCTCACGTCAGATTCTTTCGAATATTCCCGCCGCGCCCTGCCCCATGCCGACGCACATGGTGACCATGCCGTACTTGAGATTCTTGCGCCGCAGGGCGTGCACCACTGTCGCCGACCGGATAGCGCCAGTGGCGCCCAGCGGATGGCCGAGCGCGATCGCGCCGCCCATGGGATTGACCTTGCTGGCATCGAGGCCAAGCGTATCGATGACAGCCAGCGACTGCGCCGCGAACGCCTCGTTGAGCTCGATCCAGTCCAGGTCCTCCTGCTTGAGTCCCGCATGACGCAGCGCGGCGGGGATCGCCTCGATCGGGCCGATTCCCATGATGTGCGGCGGAACCCCTCGGCTCGCATAGCTGACGAAGCGCGCCAGCGGCTTCAGGCCGAAGCGCTTGACTGCGGCTTCGCTGGCCAGGATCAACGCGCCCGCCCCGTCCGATGTCTGCGAGCTGTTGCCGGCCGTGACCGAACCGCGGGCGGCAAACACGGTCTTCAGCTTCGACAAGCCCTCCACCGTGGTGTCCGGGCGCGCGCCCTCGTCGAGGTTCACGGTGCGCTGGGTCACCGCAACTTCCGCCGAGTCCAGGTCGACCGAACGCTCGGCCACTTCGACCGGCGTGATCTCACCGGCGAACTCGCCGGCTTTCATCGCGGCGATCGCCTTCATGTGCGAGCGATACGCGAATTCGTCCTGCGCGGTCCGGCTCACTTTCCACTGCTGCGCCACCTTCTCGGCCGTCAGGCCCATGCCGTAGGCAATGCCGTAGCTTTCGATGTCGTCCGGATTGGAAAAAATCGTGGGCGACAGCGAGGGCGAGTTGCCCATCATCGGAACCATGCTCATGCTCTCGGTGCCGGCGGCGATCATCACATCGGCTTCGCCGACGCGGATGCGGTCCGCCGCCATCTGCACGGCGGAGAGGCCCGAGGCGCAGAAGCGGTTGACAGTGATGCCGCCCACGCTCTTGGGCAGGCCGGCCAGCACGGCGCCGATGCGCGCGACGTTCAGGCCCTGCTGCGCTTCAGGGATCGCGCAGCCGCAGATCACGTCTTCGATGGCCAGCGGATCGAGCCCCGGCACCTGCGCCAGCGCAGCGCGCAGCGCCGTCGCCAGCAGGTCGTCGGGCCGGGTGTTGCGGAAGTACCCGCGATGCGAGCGCCCGATCGGCGTGCGCGTGGCGGCGACGATGTAGGCTTCCTGGACTTGTTTCATGGAGAGCTCCTTGGGGTTCGGGTCCTTCCCCCTTCGGGGGAAGGTTGGGACGGGGGCGGGGTGTCACTCCTTCCCCCTTCGGGGGAAGGTTGGGATGGGGGCAGGCCGCCGGCGACGAGCGCTGCGGCAATAAGCGTCAGGACACCCTGAAGATTCACAAACGGCTCGTTGGACGCGAATCGCAGCACAGTGAATCCCTGATCGCGGAAGAACTCCTCCCGCGCGGCGTCGTAGTCCTGCTGATCAGCGTGTTGCGATCCGTCCAATTCGATGATTAATTTGGGCGACAGACAGGCAAAGTCGGCGATGTAGTTTCCTAAGGGATGTTGCCGCCTGAACTTCACCCCGAGCTGTTCCATTCGCAGTCGCGACCAGAGCCTCCGCTCGGAGTCGGTCATGCCGCGGCGCAGCGCGCGAGCGTTGGCTTGGGCATTGGCTGTGGGTTGGTTTTGCATGAGGTGCCCCCATCCCTGCCTTCCCCCGGAGGGGGAAGGAGGAAGGCAATCAGTTCCTCACCGGCTTGCCCGTGCTGAGCATTCCCAGGATCCGCTCCTGGGTCTTCGGATGCTGCACCAGCTCGCAGAACGCGCGGCGTTCCAGCGCCATCAGGTATTCCTCGGTCACCAGCGTGCCGGTGTCGACGTCGCCGCCGGTCACCACGCCGGCGATCAGCGACGCGATACGGAAATCGTGTTGGCTCACGAAACCGCCGTCACGCATGTTGACGAGCTGGCCCTGGATCGTGGCCTTGCCATTGCGCCCGGCCACGGCGAACTGGCGCTTGAGCGGCGGGCGATAACCCGCGGTGAACATCGCCTTCGCTTCGTTCAGCGCCACGAACAGCAACTCGTCCTTGTTCGGCACGACGACATCGCTGTCAAGGAGGTACCCGAGTTGGCGTGATTCGAGCGCGCTCGTGCCCACCTTGGCCATGGCCGCCGCGGCGAAGCCTTCGGTCAGGAACGGCATGATGTCCTTGTGGGTCGACCGTGCCTGCGCTTCGGCAGCACGGCGTGCGATATAGGTCAGGCCACCGGCGCCGGGCACCAGGCCCACACCCACCTCGACCAGCCCGATATAGCTTTCCATCGCAACGACGCGCCGCGCCGAGTGCACCGCGATTTCGCAGCCACCGCCCAGCGCCATGCCGCGAACGGCGGCAATGATCGGAACGTTGGCATAGCGCATGCGCAGCATGGTTTGCTGCATGAACTGCTCGGCGTCATCGATGGCGCTCACGCCCACGGCAACGAAAGCGGGCAGCATCGCCTGCAGGTCGGCGCCGACGCTGAAGGGATCGTCGCCCGACCAGATCACCAGCCCCTGGTAGCTCTTTTCCGCCAGATCGATAGCCATCAGCAGGCCCTCGCAGACCTCGGGGCTGATCGCATGCATCTTGGTCTTGATGCTGGCAATCATCACGTCGCCGTCCAGCGTCCACAGGCGGATCGCCTCGTCCTCGAGCAGAGTCTTGCCGGCGGACTCGAAGCGCGGCGCCTTGCTGCCCAACACGGTCTCGGGGAAATGCTGGCGCGAGTACACCGGCAACCAGCGGCGCGGCTCGAATTTTTTCGCGGTCGGATTCCAGGAGCCTTCGGGCGTATGCACGCCGCCGGCTTCGGCCACCGGGCCCTTGAACACCCAGTCGGGCAGCGGCGCTTTGGACAGCGCCCTGCCCGCGTCGATGTCCTCCTGGATCCACTGCGCCACCTGCAGCCAGCCAGCCTCCTGCCACAGCTCGAACGGGCCCTGCTTCATGCCGAAGCCCCAGCGCATCGCGAAGTCCACGTCGCGCGCGGTCTCTGCGATCGTCGCCAGATGCACGGCCGCGTAATGGAAGCTGTTGCGCAGGATCGCCCACAAGAATCGACCTTGAGGACCTTCCGCGTTGCGCAGCAGCTTGAGGCGTTCTGCCGGCGGCTTCTTGAGCATGCGGCCATAGACCTCGTCGGCCTTTTCGCCGCCGGGTACGTACTCCTTCGACGCGAGATCGAAGCGCAGCACGTCGCGGCCCGCCTTCTTGTAGAAGCCCGCCTTGGTCTTCTGCCCGAGGTTGCCCAATTCCAACAGGGTCTTGAGCACCGGCGGCGTGCCGAAGCTCGCATAGAACGGATCGGTCTCGCTGCTCAGCGTGTCCTGCAGCGTCTTGATCACGTGCGCCATGGTGTCCAGGCCCACGATGTCGGCGGTACGGAACGTGCCCGAACTCGCGCGGCCCATCTTCTTGCCGGTCAAGTCGTCGACCACGTCGTAGCTGAGGCCGAAGTTCTCCACTTCGCGCATGGTCGCCAGCATGCCGGCGATGCCGACCCGGTTGGCGATGAAGTTGGGCGTGTCCTTGGCGCGCACCACGCCCTTGCCGAGCCCGCTGGTGACGAAAGTTTCCAGGTCGTCCAGGATGTGGGCGTCGGTGGTGGGCGTGTTGATCAGCTCCACCAGGTACATGTAACGCGGTGGGTTGAAGAAATGGATGCCGCAAAACCGCGATTTCATTTCTTCGGGCAACGCTTCGCTCAGCTTGGTGATCGACAGCCCCGAGGTGTTCGATGCGAGGATCGCGTGCGGCGCCACGAACGGCGCGATCTTGCGGTACAGGTCGAGCTTCCAGTCCATCCGTTCGGCGATCGCCTCGATGATGAGGTCGCAGTCCTTCAACTGCTCCAGGTGCTCCTCGTAGTTGGCCTGTCCTATGAGTGCGGCGTCGTCCTTCACGCCCAGAGGCGACGGCTTGAGTTTCTTCAAGCCTTCCACGGCCTTGGTCACTATTCCGTTCTTCGGTCCTTCTTTGGCGGGAAGGTCGAACAACACCACCGGCACCTTGACGTTGACGAGGTGCGCGGCGATCTGCGCGCCCATGACGCCGGCGCCGAGCACGGCGACTTTCTTCACTTGGAAGCGGCTGATGGCGGCCGCGCTTTCGCTGATGGCGGCAGGTTCAGCCCCGCCGCGGGCTTCGTGTTCTTTGTACATGGCTGTTTCCTTTAGGCCAGCGCCTGTTCCGTCTCCATCAGCACCTTGCTGCCGGCCCGCGCGGTGCGCATCAGGGTTGCCGTTTCCGGAAACAGCTTGGCGAAATAGAAGCGCGCGGTCTGCAGCTTGCCCTGGTAGAACGGGTCCGTATTGCCGGCGGCGATTTCGCGCAGCGCGACTTGCGCCATGCGCGCCCAGAAATACCCGTGCACCAGGTGCCCGGCCACGCGCAGGTAGTCCACCGCGGCGGCGCCCACTTCGTCGGCGTTCTGGAAGCCTTTGAAGCCGAGCTCGGTGGTGAACTTGGTCATCTGGTCGCCCAGGTACGCGATCGGGTTGATGAACTCCGCCATCTTCTCGTTCACGCCCTCTTCTTCCACCAGCTGCGCCACCAGCTTGCCGAATTTCTTCAGCGTCGCGCCGTTGTTGCCCAGCACCTTGCGGCCCAACAAGTCCAACGACTGGATCGTGTTGGTGCCCTCGTAGATCATGTTGATGCGGTTGTCGCGCACGAACTGCTCCATCCCCCACTCGTGGACGTAGCCGTGGCCGCCGAACACCTGCAGGCAGGCATTGGTGGCGATGTGGCCGTTGTCGGTCGTGAAGGCCTTCACGATCGGCGTGAGCAACGACAGCAGTTCGTCGCTGTCCTTGCGCACCTTCTCGTCGGGATGGAAGTGCGCCTTGTCCAACAGCACCGAACAGAAGATCGCCAGCGCCCGGCCGCCTTCGGCATAAGCCTTGGCGGTGAGGAGCATCTTGCGCACGTCCGGATGGAAGATGATCGGATCGGCCGGCTTGTCTTTGGCCTTGACGCCCGACAGCGAGCGCATCTGGATGCGCTCCTTGGCGTAGGCCAGCGCGTTCTGGTACGCGACCTCCGTCAGGCCCAGCGACTGGTTGCCCACACCGAGGCGCGCCGCGTTCATCATGACGAACATGGCCTGCATGCCCTTGTTCGGCTGTCCCACCATCCACCCTCGCGCGCCGTCGATGACGATCTGCGCGGTGGCGTTGCCGTGGATGCCCATCTTGTGTTCGAGGCCGCCGCAGAAGATGGCATTGCGCTCACCCAGGCTGCCGTCCTTGCCCACCAGGAACTTCGGGATGATGAACAGGCTGATGCCCTTGATGCCGGGAGGCGCGTCGGGCAAGCGGGCCAGCACCAGGTGAATGATGTTCTGCGCCATGTCGTGCTCGCCGGCACTGATGAAGATCTTGTTGCCGGTGATGAGATAGCTGCCGTCGGGCTGGGGTTCGGCCTTGGTGCGCATCAGCCCCAGGTCGGTGCCGCAATGCGCCTCGGTCAGGCACATGGTGCCGGTCCATTCGCCGCTGGTCATCTTGGGCAGGTACATCTGCTTCTGTTCGTCGGTGCCATGCGTGGCCAGTGCCGCATAGGCACCGTGCGTGAGCCCGCCATACATGGTCCAGGCCTGGTTGGCGGCGTTGAGCATTTCGTAGAGGCACTGGTTGAGAACCAGCGGCAGGCCCTGCCCGCCCCAGGCCGGATCGCAGCTCAGGGCCGGCCAGCCGCCCTCGACATACTTGGCATAGGCCTGCCTGAAACCCGGCGGCGTCGTGACTTCGTGAGTCGCCGGATCGAGCTTGCAGCCCTCGACGTCGCCGACCATGTTGAGCGGGAACGTCACTTCGGCGGCGAACTTTCCGGCCTCCTCCAGGACCGCGTCGATGGTCTGCGCGTCCGCCTCGACATACCGGGGAATGGCCTTGAATTCGTCGGTCACTTTCAGCACTTCGTGCATCACGAAGCGCATGTCGCGCAGGGGCGGGGTGTAGCTGGGCATGGAAGATCACTCCTTGGAAGACTTGGTGGATTTGCTGGATTTGGGCAAGCGGTCCGGCGGGGGCTCGTTCACGCCGTACAGCTTGAGAATGTTGTCGAAGCCGGCGTTCGCACGTTCGATCGAGCCGGGGTTCTTCAGGAAGCGCGCCTCGTAATGCAGGGCCAGGATCAGGCCGTGGATTTCGAACAGCAACTGGTCCACGTCCGCGTCGGCGCGCAGGTGTCCCTCTTCCCTGGCCGACGCGACGGCGCGACGCATCGCGGCGAGCCAGGTCTTGACCGAGCCGACCAGCGCGTCGCGCACGAGGCCCGGCCGGTCATCGAACTCGACGGCGCCGCTGATATAGATGCAGCCCGAATCGATTTCGATCGAGGTGCGCTTCATCCAGTTGCCGAACAGCGCACGCACCCGCGGCAGTCCGCGCGGCTCCTGCATCGCGGGATAGAACACCTCCTCCTCGAAGCG
The DNA here is from genome assembly GCA_035571795.1 of Ramlibacter sp. Taxonomy (GTDB): domain Bacteria; phylum Pseudomonadota; class Gammaproteobacteria; order Burkholderiales; family Burkholderiaceae_C; genus Ramlibacter. The sequence goes on along the minus strand of DATNBX010000157.1, from coordinate 5,673 downwards.
AGTGTGGTATTCACGGATGACCGAGATCTGCAGTTCCTCGCGCGAGCCGAAATGGGCGAACACGCCGGACTTGCTCATCCGGGTGACCTCGGCGAGCGCACCGATCGACAGGCCTTCCAGGCCGATCTGCGTCGCCAGGCCCAGCGCGGCATCGACGATGGCCGCCTTGGTCTGCTGGCCTTTGTGCAGGGGCCGGCCTTCGCGCGGCGGGCGCTGCGGCTTCAAGGGCATTTGGGTTACGGACATGGCATCTCGAGAAGAAAACGAACGGTCGTTCTATTTTGCATGAAAGCCGCAGCAGTCAAGCGGCTTTCGACAGTTCTAGACGCCTGCTCCTAGCGGCCTTACGGGTTAACCCGAGGAACGAGATGCTGGCGCGACGAGCTGCTCAGTAGAATCGCGCGAGCCTCAAGCGCCCGCACACGTCTTGCCAAACAACTTGCCCCCGTTCCTACGCGCCGCAATTCCCGCGGCCTGGCTGGCAGCGTTCCTGTATCTCGCTTTCAAGGGCGCGACCGTCGCGCCGCCTTCCAATGCGGCGCTGTTCGCACTGGCAGCATCGGGCGCCGCATATTTCGCGCTGTTCGAACCGGCACGGGTGCAGCGGCTGATGCGCGAGCACCGCGCGGTGCTCGCGGCCGCCGCGTTGCTCGCGCTGGCAATCCTGCTGTCGGAGGCGGCCGGCAAGCTGCGTGGCACAGCCCCGCCGCATCCGCTGCCGCCGCAGGCCGGTTTGTTGCTGTGCCTGCCCGCGCTCGCGCTATTCCTTATGGAGGGCCGTGCCTTGCGCGCTGTGGTTGCCGTGATTTGCGCAGTCTGTGTCTGGCACTTCGCTGCCATGCCCATCGAGGCGGTGCTGGGAGCGAAATGGAGTTGGCATCCGATCGTCGAGTTGCTGCCGCGCGTGGCCGGCCCGCTGAATTACCAGGCCTCGGGGCTGGCGTGGCAGGCCTACTATTTTCCCGGCCTGTTTCTACCGCTGTTCTACCTGGCCTGGGGACCGATCTACGAGAAGCGAGTCTTCCCCGATCTCGCAGTCTCGCACCGGATGCTGCTTGCCCTACCGTTCGTTTGGCTGATTGCAGCGGCTTGCGTGCAATCGCGCAGCGCCTTCGCGGGCGCCATGTGCGCGGCGTTGCTGGCGTTGATTGCGTCGAGCCGCACCCGTCAATTGCGCACCTGGCTTGCGGCGGGGCTGTTGCTGGCGTTCGCGGCCGGCATCTACTGGTACCTGTTCGCGGAGAACAAGAGCGGGGCCGAGCTGCGAATCGCGTATTTCAAACTCTACATGAGCGATGCGCTGGAGTGGCGCTGGCTCGCCACGGGCCGCAGCTTTTACCTGGACCCGGACCCGCGCATGATGGCCCCCGGAATGATCCCGCTGCAGCACAGCCACAACGACATCGCGCAGATCTTCTACAGCTGGGGCCTGCCAGGCCTTGCCGCCTACATAGCCTTGTGGGCCGCGCTGCTCAAGCTGGTCTATTCGCGCTTCTGGGTCAATGGCGAATACTGGCCGGCGAGCGCGCTCGTCGCGCTGCTGCCCAGCATGGTCACCGACCTCGGTTTCCAGCACTACGAGAAGGCCGCGTTCCTGGTCCTGCTCGCCGCGTTTTGCATGGCATTGCGAGCCAAGGAAGCTGCCGGCGCAAGGCCGGCGCTAGCGCCCGCACCAGCCGATCGCTCGGCGTCCGCCTGACTAGGCCTTGAACGGAACCACCAGCTGGCGCTGCTCGCCCAGCCCTTCGATGCCGAGCGTCACAACGTCGCCCTTGCGCAGGTAGGTGGGCGGCTTCATTCCCAGCCCGACGCCGGGCGGCGTGCCGGTGGTGATCACGTCGCCGGGCACCAGGGTCATGAAGTGGCTGACGTAGCTCACCAGCTTGGCCACGTCGAAGATCATGGTGCGCGTGTTGCCGGTCTGCATGCGCTTGCCATTGACGTCCAGCCACATGGGCAGGCGCTGGACGTTTTCGATTTCGTCGGTCGTCACCAGCCACGGACCGATCGGCCCGAAGGTGTCGCAGCCCTTGCCCTTGTCCCACTGCGGCCCGCGCTCGAGCTGGAACTCGCGCTCGCTGACGTCGTTGACGACGCAGTAGCCGGCCACAAAGCCGAGCGCGTCTTTCTTGGAGACGTAGCGGGCACGGGTGCCGATCACGACGCCCAGTTCGACTTCCCAGTCGGTCTTGATCGACGCCCGTGGCAGCATGATCGGATCGTTCGGGCCCTGGACGCAGCTGGTCGCCTTCATGAAGACCACCGGCTCCTTCGGGATCGGCACGCCCGATTCGGCCGCGTGGTCGGCGTAGTTCAAGCCGATCGCGATGAACTTGCCCACCTGCGACACCGGGCAGCCCAAGCGCGGCGTGCCACGCACGAGGGGCAGCTTGGCCTGGTTGGCCTTGCGGATGCGCGCCAGCCCCACGCTGCCCAGTTGCGCGGGACCGATGTCGGGCACGACGCTGCTCAAGTCGCGCAGCTTGCCCTCCAGATCGACCAGGCCCGGTTTTTCCTTGCCGGGGTTGCCATAGCGAACGAGCTTCATTGGTTGCCTTTCTTCTTGGTTTCAGTATGTGGACCGTCCGCCCGACAAGTCGAACACCGCACCGGTGGAGAACGAACATTCCTCGGTGCACAGCCAGGCCACCATGGCCGCCACTTCGTCGGGCATGCCGAAGCGGCCCATCGGAATCTTCGACAGCATGAACTGGATATGTTCCTCGCTCATCTGCTCGAAGATGGCGGTTTTCACTGCCGCCGGCGTGACGCAGTTGACACGCACCCCGGTGTCGGCCAGTTCCTTGCCGAGCGACTTCGTGAGCGCGATCACGGCAGCCTTGCTGGCGCTGTAGGCGCTGGCGTTGGGATTGCCGTCCTTGCCCGCCACGGACGCGATGTTGACGATCCGCCCATAGCCGGCGTCCCGCATCAGCGGCACGATTTCCCGGCAGCAATGGAACAGGCCATTGAGGTTGACGTCGATTACCTGCCGCCAGGCGTCCACCGGATAGTCCCACAACCGGGTATTCGGCCCGGTGATGCCGGCGCTGTTGACCAGCGCGTCGACACGTTGCGTATGCCGCAAGGTCGACTGCACTGCCGCTTGCACCGAATCATGCCGGCCGACGTCCACCTCGACCGCCTGCGCTTTGGCGCCCAGCGTCCCGAGCGCACGCTGCGCTCCGGCCAGGTCACGGTCCCACAAGGTGACGCTGCCGCCGGAGGCGAGCAACCGGGCCGCGATCGCGTAGCCCAGGCCGGTGGCGCCGCCGGTCACGATCGCATGGCGGCCATTGAAATCGAGCTGGTTCATATCGTGATGCCGCCGTCGACGGCGTAGGCCTGTCCCGTCACGAAGATCGACTCGTCGCTGGCCAGGAATACAACCAGCGGCGCGATCTCGTGTGCCTGCGCCAGCCGTCCCATCGGCTGCCGTGCCACGAAATTCTTTCGCGCGGCTTCCGGATCGGCGAAGGCGTTGATGCGCTCCTGCAGCGAAGGCGTGTCGACGGTGCCGGGGCAGATGGCGTTGCAGCGGATGCCGTCCGCCACGAAGTCGGCCGCGACGCTTTTCGTCAAGCCGATAACGGCCGCCTTGGTCGTGCCGTAAATGAAGCGGTTGGGCAGGCCCTTGATGCTGCTGCACACGCTGGCCATGTTGATGATGCTGCCGCGGCCCGCCGCGAGCATCTTGGGCAGCGCCGCCTGGATCGCCCAGAACTGCGACCGCACGTTCAGGTTCAACGCCAAATTCCATTCCTCGTCGGTGGCTTGCAGCGCGGTGCCGCTGTGCACGAAGCCGGCGCAATTGAACAGCACATCCAGTGCCGGCAGCCCTGAAATCAGCCGTTCGATCGCGCCCTTGTCGAGCACATCGAGCGCAACCGTGCGAACGCCCGCAACCCCCTCGTAGCTGGCCAACAAGCCGGCGTTGACATCGGTGGCCAACACCTGCGCGCCCTCGGCGGCCAGCGCCAGCGCGCTGGCGCGGCCTATGCCTTGGCCGGCCGCGGTCACAAGGGCGGTCTTTCCTTCAAGTCTCATGGCTGCTCCACGGTGGTGACACGCCGGCAGGTTCAGGGTTTTGCCCGATGGCGCAGGTGGTTTTTACCGCCATATTAATTGGCCTTACCACTTGTCCAATTCTGGCATACCCTTAGGGGCCAGCACTTCTTTTTTCATGCCCCTCCAAGCCGTCGAACCGCAACGCCTGTACCGGCAGATCGCCGAGCAGTTGCGTGCGCTCATGTCGGGCGGCGAATTCACGCCCGGCAGCCGCTTGCCGGCCGAACGCGACCTGGCCAGGCAGCTGGGCGTGAGCCGTCCGTCGGTGCGCGAGGCGCTGATCGCGCTCGAGGTGGAAGGCTGGGTCGAGGTGCGCACCGGCTCGGGCGTCTATGTGCTGGAACGCGCCGGCCGCCTTCCCGGGGACGACACCAAGGTGCCGCCCGCCGAATGGGGGCCGCTCGAATTGATCCGCGCCCGGCGCGTCATCGAAGGCGAGATCGCTGCCCTCGCGGCGACACAGGCCAGGCGCAAGCACATCCAGGCGATGCGCGATGCCATCGACTTGATGCAGGATGACGCCGACCGGGGCTTCGCGCCGCTGGCCGGCGACCGCGAGTTCCATACCGCCGTTGCGCAAGCTTGCGATAACGTGGTGCTGCTCGAAACCGTGCAGACCTTCTGGGACGCGCGGCGCGGCCCGCTGTTCGAGCGCCTGGGCGACTATTTCGAAACAGTGCCGTCCTGGCGGATGGCGATCGCCGAACATGAAGCCGTGCTGGCGGCGATTCGCTCCCATGATGCGCAGGCCGCGCGCGCCGCCATGCAGATCCACATGGACAAGTCGCATGCAAGATTCAGCGCGAGCTGGCGCCGCGCCAACAGATCCTGACAGCCCAACAAATCCAACCCTAGGAGATGCCATGAAGAAACGTTTCGCCATCCAACTGATTGCCGCCTGTACCCTGCTCACGGGCGCGATGGGCAGCTTCGGCCTGGCCCAGGCCCAGACCAAGTTGAAATGGGCGCACGTCTATGAGACATCCGAGCCGTTCCACAAATGGTCGGTGTGGGCCGGCGACGAGATCAAGAAGCGCACCAACGGCAAGTACGAGGTGCAGGTGTTCCCGGCCTCGACGCTGGGCAAGGAATCGGACATCAACAACGGCCTGACCCTGGGCACCGTGGACATCATCCTGTCCGGCGCCAGCTTCGCCGGCAACAGCTACAAGCCGCTGGCCATTTCGTACTTCCCCTTCATTTTCCGCGACTCCGAGCACCAGCTGAAGTACGCCAAGAGCGATGTCTTCCGCGAACTCGCGAAGGGCTACGACGAGAAGACCGGCAACCACATCACCGCACTGACCTATTACGGCGCGCGCCAGGTCACTTCCAACCGGCCCATCGTCAAGCCGGAAGACATGAAGGGCCTGAAGATTCGCGTGCCGGATGCGCCAGCCTACCTCGCGTTCCCGAAGTCCCTCGGAGCCAACCCGACACCGATCGCGTTCGCCGAGGTGTACCTGGCGCTGCAGAACGGCACGGTGGAAGCGCAGGAAAACCCGCTGCCCACGATCCAGGCCAAGAAGTTCTATGAGGTGCAGAAGAACATCTCGCTCACCGGCCACATCGTCGACTCCCTTCTCACCATTGTTTCGGGACAGC
>DATNBX010000156.1:0-4011 GCA_035571795.1 Ramlibacter sp. | reverse complement strand
ATGGACTTCTTGTGATGCCCGGCCGCTACCGCCACGATCACGCGATCGAACAACTGGGTCGCGCGGCGCACCACGTCTTCATGGCCCAGGGTCATGGGATCGAAGGTGCCGGGATAGACGGCGATCACGTTGCTGGCCATGAATATCTCCTGGTGTCCTGGGGCACTAACGGCCGGTCTTGGCCGTTTGGTGCGGTGCATTATGCAGCGCGACCCAGCAAGTGCGCGTGCACGGCCCCGGCCTTGAGATGTCGGCGCACCGCCAAGCCGTAGGGCTCGAGCTTTGCGTCGTCCCACGCCGCCGGCGCCTCCAGGTAGATCAGCCCCTTGCCGGCCAGGGCGGGCGCCGCGGCGCTCAGGGCTTGCTCGAACAGGCCCGCATCGAACGGCGGGTCCAGAAAGATCAGATCGATGCTGCCCGGGGTCAGCTCGCCGAGCACCGACAGGCCGTTCGCACGCTGCACCTTGACGGCGGCGGCGCCCAGCCGGGCCAGGATGTCCCTGAGCTGCGACACGAGCTGAGGATCCTGTTCCACCAGCAATACCTCGGCCGCCCCGCGCGAGCCTGCTTCCATGCCGAGCGCGCCGGTGCCGGCGAACGCGTCGACGCAGCGCCACCCGGTCAGATCCTGGCCGAGCCAGTTGAACAGCGTTTCGCGCACGCGGTCGGGAGTGGGCCGCAAGCCCAGCCTGTCGGCCACCGGAAGCCGGGTGCGCTTCCACTGGCCGCCGATGATGCGTACGGTGTGGGCAGTGCGGCTGGTCGACGTCGGTTTGGTGCGGGGCTTCATGCGATCGGCACCGGCTGCAAGCCACCGGCCGATGGCTGCGCGGGCTCGCACATGATAAGGATTGCCTGGATCGAGGCCTGGCCGGGAGCTACGCGCCCGCAGTTCACTGCTGCGGGCGCGCCTCCGGCGTCTGCCTCTGTCTCTCTATCTTCTTCGCCTCCCCGGCGGGCCCCCATCGCGTGACAGCGATACTGTCATTCTGGAACCGAAAGCAACCCGCCTGGTGCGCACCCCTGTCAACATTGACAGGGTGCAGCCTCGTCTTGTCCGCTACTGTTGGTGCGACGCGACGGCGCCGACGGTTACTGTGACAAGGCGCTGCGGCTGGACCTTGCGCGCGAACGCCGCCTTGATGTCGGCCACCGTGACGCGATCCACCTGTTTGGTCCATGTATCGAGGTAGTCCAGCGGCAAGCCATTCCAGGCGATGTTGGAGATGTTGTCCAGCAGCTTGCGGTTGCTGTCGATCAACAGGGGAAAGCCGCCGATCAGGTTGTCCTTGGCGGCCTTGAGCTCTGCTTCGGTCGGGCCTTCGGCGACGAAGCGCGCCAACACCTCGCGTGAGACCTGCACCGCCTGCGCCGTCTGGTCGGGCCGGGTCTGCAGGCCGATGGTGAAAGCCCCCGCGTGCAGGCGCGGCGAGAAGTAGCTGTAGACGCTGTAGGTCAAGCCGCGTTTCTCGCGCACTTCGGCCGTGAGGCGCGAGACGAAGCCGCCGCCTCCGAGGATGTAGTTGCCCACCAGCAGCGTGAAATAGTCGGGGTCGTTGCGCTTGTAGCCCGGCTGGCCGATCAGGACATGGGCCTGGGCCGACGCGAACGGGATTTCGCGCAGGACCGGCGCGGCCAGCGGCGCCACCTCCGCCACCGGCGGGAGCGGTTCGCAGCCCGCCGCGCCCGCCGGCAGCCGGGAGAGCAAGGTGCTGACCAGCGCATCGGCCTGCGCGCGCGTGACCGCTCCCACGATGCTCACCTTGGCCCGGCAAGGCTGGATCATCCGGCGGTAGATCTGCATCATGTCCTGCACCCCGATGCGCGCCAGCGATTCCTCGGTCATCTCGTAGCCGTAAGGGTGCGTGCCGTACACCGCCGGTGCATAGGCGTGGCCGGCCACGGTCGCCGGCCGCGTGTTCGCCTCGCGAATCGACGCGGCCAGGCGCTGGCGCTCGCGCTGCCACACAGCGTCCGGGAATGCCGGGTCGGCCAGTTGCCGGGCCGCCAGCTGCGTCGCCTTGGGCAACAGGTCGGGATACGTCAGCGAGCGCAGCGAAAAGCTCATGCGGTCGGAACTGGCGCCCGCACCGAAGCCGGCTCCCAGGTCGGCCCAGGCCTCGCTGACCTGGTTTTCGTCCATTGCGGCGTCATAAGGGCCGCCACCCGCGGGGTTTGCAGCGTGGATGCCCTTGGAGGACATGCCCGCGGTCACCTGCGCCAGCCCTGCCTTGTCAGACGGATCGCGCCGGCTGCCCGCATCGAAATCGATCTGGACATCCACCATCGGGATGCTGGGACTCTCGACCAGGAAGACACCCGCACCGCTGGCCTGGGTCCAGTGCTGGATAGGAATGGCCGCCATCGCCTGGCCGCCGCACAGCAGCAGTGCGGCCGCCGCCCTGGCGAGCGCGGTACGGAAGATGTTGTTGTCCAGAACCATGGCTTGCAAGCCCTTGTCAGTGTCGCATGCCCGGCAAAGGCGTGCGGGGTTTGCGATTGGGATCGACTGGTTGGGGCCGCAGGGTGCCAACCGTGAGCTGGTCATCGCCGAAGTACTTGGCTGCGACCGCCTTGACCTGATCGGCCGTTATGCCGCGCAGCCGCTGGATCAGGCGCTCGGCCGCATCCAGCGGCAGTCCCTGGACCCAGTCACCGCCGAGTTCGCGCGCCTGGTTCATGACGGAATCGAGCTTGTAGACCTCGGACGCCACCCATTGGGTCTTCACCCGATTGAGTTCGGCTTCGCTGACGCCCTCGCGCGCCACCTTCGCCACTTCGGCACGCAGCGCGGCTTCCAGCTGTTCGGTCGTCTTGCCTGGAGCCGGCACGCCGTCGAGCGTGAACAGCTGGGGGCCGCGGCCCCACAGGCCGTTGCTGGCGCTGGCGCTGTCGGCCAACCGGTCGCTGCCTTGCGTCAACGCGCGATCGAGGCGGGCGCCGCTGTAGCCATCGAGCACCGCCGCCAGCACTGTCAAGGCCAGTGCGTCATCGTTGTCCGCGCCGGGCTCGAACGACGTGAGCCGCGGCACCTTGAAGGCAAGCGCTACGTACGACTGCTCGGCCGGCGCCTTGTATTCGATCCGGCGCACGCCCACCTGCGGCGGCTCGCTGCGCGGCTTGCGCACCGGCACGGCTCGCGCCGGAATGCTGCCGTAGTATTTTTCGACCAGCCGCCGCACCTGTGCCGGTTCCACGTCGCCAGCCACCACCACAGCGGCATTGGCCGGGACGTACCAGTGCCGATAGAACTCGCGCACGTCCTGCGGCGTCATGGCTTCGATGTCGCTCATCCAGCCCACCACGGGGCGCCGGTAAGGCGATGCCTCGAACACCACGGCGTTCAAGGCTTCCCAGAGCAGGCCGCGTGGCGAGTCTTCGGTACGCAGTCGCCGCTCCTCCTTCACCACCTCGATTTCGCGCCGGAATTCGTCGTCCGGCCACTGGTTGTGGGCGAAGCGGTCGGCTTCGAGCTTGATGACCTCCTCGAGCTTGCCGGCCGGGATCTGCTGGAAATAGCCGGTGTTGTCGCGGTTGGTGAATGCGTTTTCCCGCCCTCCCAGCGCGGCGACCCGGCGCGAGAATTCGCCCGGCTTCACGTCGCGCGTTCCCCTGAACATCATGTGTTCGAGTGCGTGAGCGACGCCGCTGGTGCCGTCGACCTCATCCATACCGCCAACCCGCACCCAAAGCATGTGCACCGCCGTCGGCGCGCGGTGGTCCTGCTTCACGATCAACGTGAGCCCGTTGTCGAGTTTGAATTGCTCGACCCGCTGCGCGGTTTGCGCGAGGCCAGGCTGCACAAACCAGAGGGGCCAGAGCAGCGAAATTCTCCAGAAGATGCTGTGCTTGGGTCGTTTCATAGAATCGTGTGATTCTAAAAAGCGCAGCAATGTTCAGTTTCTTCAGGAAAAAACCAGCCCCTCCACCGGCGGCGCCAGTTTCCGCGCCGCCCCCGGCGCAGGGCGGCAGCCTGATCGGCAGCGCGCTGGTGCAGGCCATCGAAATCCC
>DATNBX010000155.1:0-3034 GCA_035571795.1 Ramlibacter sp. | reverse complement strand
TGCTCGTGCGAATACATGCGGCGCTGCCGTTCGCTGCCCTTGAAGAACCTGCGCACGACGACGAAGAACACCGGCACCATCAGCACGGCCAGGCTGGTCGCCGTGATCATGCCGCCCATCACGCCGGTGCCGATCGCGCGCTGGCCGGCCGAGCCGGCGCCGGTGGCTACCGTCAGCGGCAGCACGCCCAGGATGAACGCCATCGAAGTCATGATGATCGGGCGGAAGCGCAGGTGGCAGGCCTCCAGCGCTGCTTCCACCAGGCTCTTGCCTTGCGCATGCAGGTCTTTCGCGTACTCGATGATCAGCACGGCGTTCTTGGCCGAGAGGCCCATGATCGTGATCAGGCCGACCTTGAAGTACACGTCGTTGGGAAAGCCCCGCAAGCTGGCGCCCAGCAACGCTCCGATGATGCCCAACGGGACCACCAGAATGACCGACATCGGAATCGACCAGCTTTCGTACAGCGCGGCCAGGCACAGGAACACCGCCAGCAGCGAGAAGCCCAGCAGGATGCTCGCCTGCGCGCCGGACAGTTTTTCCTCGCGCGATACGCCGGTCCACTCGTAGGCGAAACCGGCCGGCAGCTGCGCCGCCAGCCGCTCCATCTCGTCCATCGCTTCGCCGGTGCTGCGGCCGGGCGCCGCATCGCCCGCGATCCGCATGGCCGGGTAACCGTTGTAGCGGATGGTCTGCATCGGCCCGTTGATCCAGCGGGTGGTGGAGAAAGCCGACAGCGGCACCGCCACTCCCGCGCGGTTCGGCGCCGACAGGTGCAGCAGGTCCTCGGGCTGCATGCGGCTGGGCGCATCGGCCTGCACCACCACGCGCTGCAGCCGCCCACGATTGGGAAAATCGTTGACGTAGTTCGACCCCAGCGCGGTCGACAGCACCGCATTGATCGAATCGAAGCTCACGCCCAGCGCGCTGGCCTTGTCGCGGTCGATGTCCACCTGCAATTGCGGCGCATCCTCCAGGCCGTCGGGACGCACGCCGGTGACGATCTTGCTTTGGGCGGCCATGCCCAGCAATTGATTGCGCGCCGCCACCAGCGCCGCGTGACCGTTGCCGCCGCGATCCTGCAAGCGGAAGTTGAAGCCCGTGGCCGTGCCCAGTTCGGGAATCGCCGGCGGACTGAGCGGAAAGATGAACGCATCGCGCACGCCCATCAAGGCCCCGAAGGCCCGGCCCGCGATCGACGCCGCCGCGTGCTCGTCGCCCTTGCGATCGCTCCAGTCCTTCAAGGTCACGAAGGCCAGGCCCGCGTTCTGGCCCTGGCCCGAGAAGCTGAAACCCAGCACGCCCACCATGCTCTGCACCTCGGGCTGCTTCAGGATGAAGTTCTCCACCTGCTCCATCACGCGTGTGGTGCGCTCGGCTGTCGCGCCCGGCGGCAGTTGCACATTGACGATCAGGTAGCCCTGGTCTTCGTTCGGCAGGAACGAAGTGGGTAGGCGCAGGAACATCAGCGCGACCGCAGCGACGATCGCGACGTACACCACCAGGGAGCGGCCGGTGCGGCGCAGGATGCGCGCGACGAAGCCTTCGTAGCCCTTGGCGGTGCGCACGAAGCCGCGGTTGAAGCGGCCGAAGAAGCCGCCCTTCTCCAGGTGATGGCCGGCCTGCATCGGCTTGAGCAGGGTGGCGCACAAGGCCGGCGTGAGCGACAGCGCCATGAAGGCCGAGATCGAGATCGAGGCCAGCATCACGGCGGAGAACTGCTTGTAGATGTTGCCCACCGCGCCGCCGAAGAAGGCCAGCGGCACGAACACCGACACCAGCACCACCGTGATGCCGACGATCGCGCCCTGGATCTGGTCCATCGCCTTCACCGTGGCTTCGTGCGGCGGCAATCCCTCCTGGCTCATGATGCGCTCGACGTTTTCCACCACCACGATGGCGTCGTCGACCACGATCCCGATCACCAGGATCATGCCGAACATGGTCAGCACGTTGATCGAAAAGCCCAGCGCCAGCAACACGGCGAAAGTGCCCAGCAACGCCACCGGCACCACGATCGCGGGAATGATCGTGTAGCGCAGGTTCTGCAGGAACAGGTACATCACCAGGAACACCAGCACGTTCGCCGCGACCAGCGTTTCCACCACCTGCCGGATCGAGATGTTGACGAAGCGCGAGCTGTCGTAGGGAATGGACCACTTGACGCCGGGTGGGAAGAATTTCGAGAGCTCCTCCATGCGCGTGCGGATCGCCTGGGCCGTGCCCAGGGCATTGCCGGTGGGCGATAGCTGCACCCCGATGCCGGTCGAAGGCCGGCCGTTCAGCCGCGCCGAAACCGCGTAGGTTTGCGCGCCGAGCTCCAACCGGGCAATGTCGCGCAGCCGCACCGTCGAACCGTCGGTATTGGCGCGCAGCACGATGTCGCCGAACTGGTCGACCGAACTGAGCTGTCCGTTCACCACGACCGTGGCGGCGGTCCCCTGTCCCGTGATGTTGGGAAGGTCGCCAATCGAGCCCGCGGACACCTGCGCGTTCTGCCCGCGGATCGCCGCGGTCACCTCGGCTGCCGACAGGTTGTAGTTGACCAATTTGGCCGGATCGACCCAGATCCGCATCGCCCGCTCCGTGCCGAACAACTGGGCCTGACCGACGCCGGGAATGCGCTGGATTTCCGGCAGCACGGTGCGCGAGGCGTAGTCGCCCAACGCAACCGGCGTGAACGCCGGATCGTCGGAAGACAGGATCGTGAACAGCAGGAAATTGCTGCGCGCCTTCTCGACGCGCACGCCCTGCTGCGTCACGGCAGCAGGCAGTCGCGGCGCGGCGCGGCCCAGGCGGTTTTGCACGTCCACCTGCGCCAGGTCGGGATTGGTCCCCGATTCGAAGGTCAGCGTGATCTGGCCCAGCCCATTGGCCTGCGCGACCGATTCCATATAGATCAGCCCGGGCGAGCCGTTCATTTCCTGCTCGATCACGCCCAGCACGCTGTCTTCCAGCGTCTGCGCCGAAGTGCCGGGATAAGTCGCGGTGACGAGGATCGAAGGCGGCGCGACCGAGGGGTACTGCGCCACCG
>DATNBX010000154.1:0-48655 GCA_035571795.1 Ramlibacter sp. | reverse complement strand
CGCGGGGCGCTGCCCGGGGGACTGGCCTCGTGTCCGGCACGGTCGCCCCGCAGGAATACGGGGACAGGCCGGAGGCCGGTCCCCTCGCTCTCCCGGCCTCCCCCTGCGAACGAAGGGCGCCGAGGGCCGACGCTCGGTCAGCCCGAAGGCCCGACCCGAGTCAGTTCGCCAGCAGGTCGTCGCCCGGCGGCGTGCGTGCGTCCAGGCCGACGGGCCGCGGATCGACGGCGTCCGGCGGCAGGTCGCCCGCCCGCTCCTCGCGCGGGCCCCGCGGGCCGCCGCGCAGGTAGCGGTTGTGGTAGTTGGTCTTGGGCAGGAAGCGCGCGAGCTCGGTCAGCGCCAGCTGGTAGACGCCGCGCTTGAACTCGATCACGACGTCGAGCGGCACCCAGTAGTCGTTCCAGCGCCAGGCGTCGAACTCGGGGTGGTTGGTCGCGCGCAGGTTCAGGTCCCAGTCCTGGCCCATGAGCTGCAGGAGGTACCAGATCTGTTTCTGACCCTTGTAGTGCCCGCGCGCATCCCGGCGGATGTACCGGTCCGGCACCTCATAGCGCAACCAGTCGCGGGTACGGGCGATGATGCGCACATGCTCGGGCTTCAGACCCACTTCCTCATGCAGTTCGCGGTACATCGCCTGCTCGGGGGTTTCGCCCCGGTCGATGCCTCCTTGCGGAAACTGCCAGCTGTGGGTGCGTATGCGCTTGCCCCAGAATACCTGGTTCTTCTGGTTGAGCAGGATGATGCCGACGTTGGGCCGAAAGCCGTCCCGGTCAAGCATAATCAAACCCCAATTTTTAAACTGAGTTCATTATGCACGGCGCCATGCGCGCAGGCAAAGGGCTCAACGGCGTCCGCGCCACACCGACTCGATGAAAGCCACCCAGTTCTTCATATCCACCCTCAAGGAAGCACCGGCCGACGCCGAAGTCGTCAGCCACCAGCTCATGACACGCGCCGGCATGATCAAGAAGCTGGGCGCCGGCATCTACAGTTACCTGCCCCTTGGCCTGCGCGTGATCCGCAAGGTCGAGGCCATCGTGCGCGAGGAGATGAACCGGGCCGGTGCGGTGGAGCTGCTGATGCCTGTCGTGCAGCCGGCAGAGCTGTGGCAGGAAAGCGGGCGCTTCCAGGCTTATGGACCGGAGTTGCTGCGAATCAAGGACCGGCACGAACGCGACTTCATCATCCAGCCCACGAGCGAGGAGGTGATCACCGACATCGCCCGGCAGGAATTGCGCAGCTACAAACAGTTGCCGCGGAATCTGTACCACATCCAGACGAAGTTCCGCGACGAACGGCGGCCTCGCTTCGGCGTCATGCGCAGCCGCGAGTTCATCATGAAGGACGCCTACAGTTTCGATCGCGACGCGGCAGCAGCCAAAGCCAGCTACCAGAAAATGGCGCAGGCTTATCGCCGGATTTTCGATCGCTTCGGGCTGACTTACCGCGCTGTAGCGGCGGATAGCGGCGCGATCGGCGGCGACTTGAGCGAGGAATTCCAGGTGATCGCGGACACCGGCGAGGATGCGATCGTCTATTGCCCGGCCAGCGACTACGCCGCCAACATGGAGAAGGCCGAGGCATTGGCGCCGCAAGGCCCACGCCCCGCCGGCATTCAGCCGCTGGTCAAGACGCCGACGCCAGAGCGCAGCACATGTCCCGAGGTCGCTCAATTGCTGAAGGTGCCGCTGGCCACGACCGTCAAGTCACTGGTGCTGGCCACCGATCAACTCGATGAACAGGGTGAAATCGCGCAGACGCAGGTGTGGCTCCTGCTGCTTCGCGGCGATCACGACATGAACGAGATCAAGGTCGGCAAGGTGCCGGGGCTGGAGGGCGGCTATCGCTTCGCCACGGTCGCGGAGATCGTCGATCACTTCGGCGCCAAGCCGGGTTACCTGGGGCCGATCGGACCGCGCAAGCCGGTCAGGATCGTTGCCGATCGCGAAGTCGCCGTGATGGCCGACTGGATCTGCGGCGCCAACGAGGAGGACTTCCACTTCACCGGCGTCAACTGGGGCCGCGACTTGCCCGAGCCGGAAGTCGTGGCGGACCTGCGCAACATCGTGGAAGGCGATCCCTCGCCGGACGGCAAGGGTCCGCTTGCGGTCGAGCGCGGCATCGAGATCGGCCATGTGTTCTATTTGGGCACGAAATACAGCGCGCCGATGAACGCCACTTTCCTGGATGAGAGCGGCAAGCCGCAGCTCATGCAGATGGGTTGCTACGGGATCGGCATCACGCGGCTGCCGGCGGCCGCGATCGAACAGAACCACGACGAGCGCGGGATCATCTGGCCCGATGCGATCGCCCCTTTTACCGTCGTCATTTGTCCGATCGGCATGGACCGCAGCGCGCCGGTCAAGGCGGCGGCTGAAAGACTCCACGATGAGTTGCACGCCAGCGGCATCGACGTCATCCTGGACGACCGCGGGGAGCGTCCGGGCGCGATGTTCGCGGACTGGGAACTGATCGGGGTGCCGCACCGCGTGGTGATCTCGGACCGCGGCCTGCAATCCGGCCAGCTCGAGTACCAGCACCGCCGCGACGCGGCGGCAACCAAGGTGCCGGCCGGCGAAGTCTTCAACTTCGTCCAGAGCCGTCTCGCCGCGTGATCGTGCGTTGGCTGGTCCCCGCGCCGGTGCAAGGCTGGGATGAGGGCCGGCGCCGCGCGTGCGGCGCATTGGCGGGCTTGGCATTGACATTGCTGGGCCGTAGCGCCCGCGCCGGCGCCCAGATCGAGGAGCCGCTGGCTGACTCGGTACGCACTGCCCTCAGTTCCGCTGTCGCCAAATCCGCGCCGCCGATCCCCGAATTTCCAGATTTGGAAAAGCGTCTCGCCTACCTGCGCTGGCTGGGCGCCATGAGCAGCCGGCTGAGACGCCGCACCACCGAGTGGCTGGAGCGCAAGGAATTCCTGCAGACCGTCTGGTATGAGAGCAGGCGAGCCGGCCTCGACCCCGGCCTGGTGCTGGGCCTCATCCAGGTAGAGAGCAATTTTCGCAAGTTCGCCGTCAGCGGGGCGGGAGCGCGGGGCTATATGCAGGTGATGCCGTTCTGGACCCGTGTGATCGGCGACGGCGATGCGAGCAAGCTGTTCCACATGCAGACCAACCTGCGCTTCGGCTGTGTGATCCTGCGCCATTACATCGAGCGCGAACGCGGCGACCTGTTCATGGCCCTGGGCCGCTATAACGGCAGCCGCGGCCAACCCCAGTACCCCAACGCCGTATTCGGCGCGGGCAAGTTCTGGGAGTTCCATGACGTGCCGCCAACCGAGAGGACGTCGGACGCCACAGGGCGGTTCGAGAAGGCGATCGGCGGGGCCAGCTAGCGGTCATTGCGGACTCGTGGTCCGCGATCCGTCTTGGCGGGCAGCTACTGGACGAAACCGATCTTGCCCTTCGCGGCTGCCGCTTTCGGCAGGTCGTCCACCTGGATTTCGCCGCGCTGGTCGAGCCGCGCATTGCCGAACCCGGTCATCAGGGCACGCCGCATGTCGCGCGGCGCCAGCTGCGCCAACTGGTCGAGCAAGTCGGCCGATGGCTCGGCTTCGAAGCGCTCGCCCCAACCGTGTTCGGCGCGAATGGACAGGTACAGATTCCGGGCAATGCGCCGGGCCTCGGCGGGCGATGGCGTCTCGATCTCGAACACGTTCAGGCGGTTGAGGATGGGTTCAGGAATCGAGCGGCCGTCATTGGCGGTCATGATCCAGATGACCTGGCTGGCGTCGATCGCGACTTCCGCGAACTCGTCCATGAAGACCGCCGCGGTATCGTGTTCCAGCAGGCTGTACAGCGCGCCCAGCGGGTCGTACTGCGCGTCTGCGCTGGCCTTGTCGATTTCGTCTACCACGATGAGCGGATTCGCGTATTGGCCCTCCACAATTGCGTCGAATACCTTGCCGGGCTTGGCTCCCTTCCATTGCGAGGAGGCGCCCGAGAGCAGCCAGCCTGCGGTCATCGAACTCATCGGAGCCAGGCTCATGCCGGTGCCCAGCAGCTCGGCCAGCTTGCGCGCGAAATAGGTCTTGCCGATCCCGGGCGGGCCGAGCAAGAGCATGGGAGTGACCTCCAGCCCGTCGCCGCAATCTTGCGACAGCGCGACATGCCGCCTGACGTCGTCCAGCGCATCGGTGAAGTTGGGCAGCTGGTCGTAGAGAGCGGTCATGTCCGGCACTCCGCTGGGCTTGACCTGGAAGCGCTCGGGGCCGCGTTCGAGCATGCGCTCGTAGGTCGTGCGGAGATTTTCATGGTCCCTGTCCGGAAGATTCGCCAGCTTGCGCTGGACGTCGTGCGGACGAAACACGTTGCGCAGGTTGGCGATCGGCAGCTTCAACGAGGAAGACTGATGAGGAACGAGACTGCGTGATTCCATCGACCACTCCTTTACCGCTGCGCTCCTGAGCGAAACGCGCCGCCGGAGGACGGCGCGTCCTTGTGGTTTTCAGGTTTGCTGGGAGCCCAGGACCTGCTGCAGCTCGCCGCTCTGGTACATCTCCATCATGATGTCCGAGCCGCCGACGAATTCGCCCTTCACATAGAGCTGGGGAATGGTCGGCCAGTTGCTGTATTCCTTGATGCCCTGGCGGATCTCGTCGTCCTCCAGCACGTTCACGGTCTTCAGGCCTTTCGGGTCCACGCCGCAGGCCTTGAGGATCTGCACCGCACGCCCGGAGAAGCCGCATTGCGGGAAATTGGCGTCGCCCTTCATGAACAGCACCACGTCGCTGTTCTTGACGAGCTGCTCGATGCGCTGCTGAACGTCGCTCATTGAAAAACTCCTTGCCGGCCGTAGCCTCGTAAATGTCAACGCTGATTATCCCAGTTCAGGCGACTTGCCGCCCGAGCAGCGCTCAATGCCCGCAAGATCGCGCCGGGTTGCCACGTGCTGCAGGCCGGCGGCGGCCAGCAGCCCCCGCACCGACTCGGCCTGATCCCAGCCGTGCTCCAGCAGCAGCCACCCGCCGGGTCGAAGATGCGCCGCCGCCTGCCCGCTGATGGCGCGGATTTCGCGAAGGCCGTCGCGGCCGGCGGCCAGGGCAAGCAGCGGTTCGTGCCGCAGCGCCGCCAGATGAGGGTCGGCCTCGGCCACGTAGGGCGGGTTGGCAACGATCAGGTCGTAGCGCCGGTCGCTTGCCGCCAGCCAGCAAGCCTGCGCAAAGTTCACTTCCAGCGACAGGCGGCGGGCGTTGGCAGTTGCGACCTCCAGCGCGCCCTCGCTGCAATCGACGGCGTCCACGGGCACATGCGGCCGTGCCCGTTTGATGGCCAGGGCGATGGCGCCGCTGCCGCAGCCAAGGTCGACCACCCGAAGAGAGTGGCCGTCATCCGGGATCAGTTCCAGCGCCCATTCCACGACGATTTCGGTTTCCGGCCGCGGCACCAGCACGCGCTTGTCGACGTGCAGGTCAAGGCCGAAAAATTCCTTGTGGCCGACGATGTAGGCCAGCGGCTCTTGCCGGGCGCGCCGCTCGCACAGTTCCAGAAACGCCGCCTGAGCGGAGGCGGCGAGCAATTCGGTGTCGTGCGCCAGCAGCCAGGCCCGGTCAGTGTACGCACGCCCTAGCAAGTGCAGCAGCAACAGTTGCGCATCGAGCCGATCGAGTCCGCGCGCGGCGGCGGCAGCGATTGCGTCCGCCAGCGTCAACGGCCGGCCCCCTGGCTGAATTCGAGTTCCTCCAGCTGCTCGGCCTTGCGGGCCAGCAGCAGCGCGTCGATCACCTCGTCCAGGTCGCCTTCCATGATGAATTGCAGCTTGTACAGCGTCAGGTTGATGCGGTGGTCGGTCAGGCGCCCCTGCGGGAAGTTGTAGGTGCGGATGCGGTCGCTGCGGTCGCCGCTGCCGATCAGGCCCTTGCGCGTGGCCGCCTCTTTGGCGGCGCGTTCGGAGCGCTCCTTTTCCTTGATGCGCGCCGCCAGCACCTGCATCGCCTTGGCCTTGTTGCGGTGCTGCGACCGGTCGTCCTGGCATTCGGCCACGATGCCGGTGGGAAGGTGGGTGATGCGAACGGCCGAGTCGGTCTTGTTCACGTGCTGGCCGCCGGCGCCACTGGCGCGGTAGGTGTCGATGCGCAGGTCGGCGGGATTGATCTGCACCGCCTGCGCTTCATCCGGTTCGGGCAGCGCGGCCACCGTGCAGGCGCTGGTATGGATGCGCCCTTGCGTTTCCGTGGCCGGGACGCGCTGCACCCGATGCCCGCCCGACTCGAACTTGAGCTTGCCGTAGGCGCCTTCGCCAACGATGCGGATTACCACTTCCTTGTAGCCGCCGACTTCGCCGCCGCTCTCGCTCACGATCTCGGTGCGCCAGCCCTGTCGCTCGGCGTAGCGGATGTACATGCGCAGCAGGTCGCCCGCGAACAGCGCCGACTCGTCGCCGCCGGTGCCGGCCCGGATTTCGATGAAGGTGTTGCGCGCGTCGTCCGGGTCCTTGGGCAGCAGCATGCGCTGCAACTCGTCTTCCAGCTCGGGCAGTTCCGCTTCGATCGCTGCGATCTCATCGCCCGCCATCTCGGCCATCTCCGGGTCTGCCAGCATTTCCTGCGCCTGTGCCAGGCCGGCTTCGCGTTCCCGGAAGCGTTCATACAGCGCGGCGACGGTGCTGAC
Source organism: Ramlibacter sp. (assembly GCA_035571795.1). Lineage (GTDB taxonomy): Bacteria > Pseudomonadota > Gammaproteobacteria > Burkholderiales > Burkholderiaceae_C > Ramlibacter. Next base: position 42,047 of record DATNBX010000154.1, on the reverse strand, counting down.
TTCGGCGTGCTCGCGCGTCAGGGCGCGGAAGCGCTCCATGTTGCCGACCACGTCCGGCTGCGACAGGAAGAAGTCCAGTTCCTTCAAGCGGACCGGGTAGCGTTCAAGTTGCTGTCGGAGGAACTGTTTCATGGGCGGGTTGTCATTGCGGGCTTGACCCGCAATCGAGGGTCGCGGGCGGGGTGCCGTGGATGCCGGATCGGTCCGGCATGACAGCCTGGGGCAGCGCTGCAGCGCAGCTAACGCTCTTTGCGCAGGAAGAAGTGCTGGATCGCGGAGCTGGCGCGCTGGCGTGCCTCGGCGTCGCCGGCATGAAGCTCGGCCATGGCGCCGTGCAGCAGTTTCTGGGTCAGGCCCTTGGACAGGGCATCCAGCACCGCATCGACGTTCTCGCCCTTGGCCAGCATCTTGCGGGCCCGCGCAAGTTCCGCCGCGCGCCATTCGTCGGCCTGCGCATTGAGCTGCAGGATGAGCGGCACGCTGCGGCGCTGGTCCATCCAGTGCAGAAAGCTCTGCACGCCGGCGTCGATGATGGCCTCGGCCTGGGCCACCGCGGCTTGCCGGTTGGCCTGCCCGGTTTGCACCACGTTCGCCAGGTCGTCCACCGTGTACAGATAGATATCCTCGAGATCCTTGACCTCGGGTTCGATGTCGCGTGGCACGGCCAGATCGACCATGAACATCGGCCGGTGCTTGCGCGCCTTGAGCGCGCGCTCCACCGCGCCCAGGCCGATGATCGGCAAGGTGCTGGCGGTGCAGCTGATGACGGCGTCGAATTCGTGCAGGCGCGCCGGCAGGTCGGCCAGGCGCATCACCTCGCCGCCGAAGCGCGAAGCCAGCCGTTCGCCGCGCTCCAACGTTCGATTGGCGATCGCGATGCCCTTGGGATTGCGCGCGGCGAAGTGCGTCGCCGCCAACTCGACCATTTCGCCGGCGCCGACAAACAGGACACGGATCTTGCCCATGTCCTCGAACAACTGTCCGGCCAGCCGCACCGCCGCGGCCGCCATGCTGATGGAATGGGCACCGATCTCGGTCGACGTGCGCACTTCCTTGGCCACTGCGAAAGAGCGCTGGAACAGCTGGTTGAGCGTCGTGCCCAGCGCGCCGGCCTGATCGGCGGCGCGCACGGCGTCCTTCATCTGGCCGAGGATCTGGGGCTCGCCCAGGACCATGGAGTCCAGGCCGCTGGCGACGCGGAAAGCATGGCGCGCCGCCAGCCCGTCGTGCAGCGTGTAAGAGTGCGAGCGCAGCAGTACCGGCGAGACGCCGCCCGAATGAGCCAGCCAGTCCAGCGTGCTGTCGATGTCGCCGTGTTCGCCCGCGCAGTAGATTTCCGTACGGTTGCAGGTCGACAGGATCGCTGCTTCGGGCCGGCGCGACAATGATTCGCGCAAAGCCTTCAGGGTGGGGCCGACCTGGTCGATTGCATAGGCAAAGCGGCCGCGCAGGTCCAGCGGCGCGGTCGTGTGGTTGATGCCCAGAGCCCAGACTGCCATGGGCGGGATTATAAAATTTGCCGGCTTATCAAGCACTTGCGATTTATCAAGTCCCTCCGGATGGCTCCTGCTGACCTTATCCTGCACCTGCTGGGCTTCGTGGCGCCGGCCTTGGCGGTTGCCCTGCTGGTCGCCTTGGCGGCTCCGCTGGTCACCCCACGCACCCCCGGTTTCTATTCCTGGTGGGCCCAGGCTGCTATTAATACAATAGCGGGCGTGGCGGTATCGGCAGCCGGCCTGTGGCATTTCGGCGTCGACGGCAAGATGGCGACCTATGCGGCCCTGGTGCTGGCGGTGGCGAGCTGCCAATGGGCCTGCAGCAGGGCTTGGCGGCGCTAGTCAGTCAGGTCACAAGCGCCCCGTCTTGATTTGTTGGGGTCAGAGCACAATTTCGTTGGAGAAATCGCCGCTCCGTCGGTGCTACTGCCCTGAATTGTGATCTGACCCCAAGGTCTCCCACTTGTGATCTGACCTGCAAGGCAAGTAATAATTGCCATGGTTTTCCTGCTCTCCTCGGTCTTCGCATTCAGACACAAAATCGAAACATGAGCACGGCGCAAACTCAGCAGATCACTCCGGAACTTCGGCGCTGGATCGTCGAGCAGGCACAGGCCGGCCATAGCGCCGAGGCAGTGCTCAAGTCGATGCTTGCGTCAGGGTGGAACGAGGACGTCGCCATCGAAGCGATGGAGGCCACCTTGCGCGACCACCTGGAGCGTCAAGCCGTCCAGCAGGGCCTGCCGCCCGCTATTCCCGTGCCCGACCCGGAGCTCGACGATTCGCCTTTGTACCTGGATGCGGGCGACCGCCAGGTCTGCGTTCTGCAGTCGATGTACAGCCCGCGTGTGGTGGTTTTCGGCGGCCTGTTGTCCGATGAGGAGTGCCAGGGACTGATCGAGCTGGCCAAGCCGCGGCTGGCGCGATCGCTCACCGTGGAGACCAAGACTGGCGGCGAAGAGATCAATGTGGACCGCACCAGCAGTGGCATGTTTTTCCAGCGCGGCGAAAACGAGCTGGTGCGCCGGATCGAAGCCCGCATTGCGCGGCTGCTCAATTGGCCCGAGGAAAACGGCGAAGGCTTGCAAGTGCTGCATTACCGGCCGGGTACCGAATACAAGCCGCACTACGATTATTTCGACCCGAAGGAGCCGGGCACGCCCACGATCCTCAAGCGCGGCGGCCAACGTGTCGGCACGCTGTTGATGTACCTCGCGGAGCCGGACAAAGGCGGGGGCACGACCTTTCCGGACGTCCACCTGGAGATCGCGCCCAAGCGCGGCAACGGCGTATTTTTCAGCTACGAGCGTCCACATCCATCCACCCGGACCCTCCACGGCGGCGCGCCGGTGCTGGAAGGCGAGAAGTGGATCGCCACCAAGTGGCTGCGCGAGCGCCCCTTTCTGTGAGCGCCGGCGTGCAGGTCAAGGCCAACGGCATTTTCATCGAGGTCGAGGACACGGGGGCAGACGGCAGCCAGGCCGGCCGGCCGGTGGTATTGCTGATCATGGGCCTGGGCATGCAGCTGGTTGCCTGGCCGCCGGCATTCGTGCAGGGTTTGGTGGAGCGGGGTTTCCGGGTCGTGCGCTTCGACAACCGCGACATCGGCCTGTCCCAGCATTTCGATCACCTGGGTGTGCCCAACCTGCTGTGGGAGAGCCTCAGGTACCGGGTGGGTTTGGGGGTGAACGCGCCTTACCGCGTGCACGACATGGCGGCGGACGCTTTGGGCGTGCTGGACGCGCTGGGCATCGGGCGAGCGCATGTGGTCGGCGTGAGCATGGGCGCAATGATCGCCCAACGCGTCGCGTTGACGGCGCCGGGCCGGGTGCTGAGCCTGAGCAGCATCATGGGCTCCAGCGGTGCGCGCTATCTGCCGGGGCCGAAACCCAAGGTGATGCGGGTGTTGTTCAGCCGGCCGCAAGGCACCGACGAGCAGGCGATCGTGGACTACTACATCAAGCTGTTCCGTGCCATCGGCAGTCCGGCCTTCCCTCTCGACGAGGCGGCGCTGCGCGAGCGCGTGCTGACCGCGACGCGCCGCAGCTATCATCCCGCCGGCTCGGTCAGGCAGATGACGGCGATCGCCGCCGACGCGCGTCGTGCCGACGAGCTGCCGCGAATCACGATCCCTACGCTGGTGCTGCACGGGAAAGACGACCCGTTGGTTCCCTTTGCCTGCGGCGAAGATACGGCACGCCGTATTCGCGGCGCGCGATTCGTGGGCATCGAAGGGATGGGCCATGATCTTCCGCCGGGAGTGGTAGAACGGCTGCTGCAGCCGTTGGTGCCGCACCTGCAACTTGATTCATGACGAACCGACCCGACCAGTCGCAGCTCGGCAAGCCGGCGCTCTATGTGGACCGCTATGACGCATCGCTGCTTTTTCCGCTTTCACGTCTGCCCAAGCGGGCCGAGCTGGGACTGCATGGCGCCGCGCCGTTTTTCGGCGCCGATCTGTGGACGGCGTTCGAGCTGAGCTGGCTGACCCCGCGCGGCAAGCCGCAAGTGGCCATCGCCCAGGTCACCGTTCCCTGCGAAACGCCGAACATCATCGAAAGCAAGTCCTTCAAGCTCTATCTCAACAGTTTCAACAACACGGCTTTTGCATCGGCCGAGGAGGTGCGCGACCGCATCCGCGCCGACGTGAGCGAGGCAGTATGGCGCGGCGCCCCCAGCCAGGCTTCGGTGGGTGTGCGCATCATGCTGCCGGACGTGTTCGATCGGGAAGCAGTGCAGGAACTCGATGGCCTGAGCCTGGACCGGCTGGACATCGAATGCAACCAATACACGCCCGCTCCCGAGCTGCTCACGGCCGCGTTCGCCGAGCAGCCGGTGGAGGAAGTGCTGACGAGCAATCTCCTCAAGAGCAACTGCCTGGTCACCGGCCAGCCGGACTGGGGCAGCATCCAGATCCACTACATCGGCCCGCAGATCGACCAGGGCGCGTTGCTGCGGTACCTGGTGAGTTTTCGCAACCACAACGAATTTCACGAGCCGTGCGTCGAGCGGATCTTCATGGACCTGTGGAAGCGTTGCAAGCCGATCAAACTGACGGTGTACGCGCGCTTTACCCGGCGCGGCGGACTGGACATCAACCCTTTCCGCACCAGCCATCCGATGGCACCGCCCGCCAACATCAGGATGGCGCGGCAGTAGGACCGCGGGCTTTCAGAGATCGCGGAACGAGCGCAGCGGCGGCAGCGCGGGAAATTCGGCCGCGCGTTTTTCCTTCATCGCCATCACGGCCTCGCGCACATGGGCGTTGCTCCAGATCGCGCCCTGGATCCAGCCCATCTGCCTGAGCGAGTCGTCCACGGAATGGTCGCGCGCGTAGTGCAGCACCTGCTTGGTTCCCCAAATTGCCGAGGGCGATTTGGCGGCAATCTCGCGTGCGCACTGCAAGGCCGCAGCCACCGCTGCGTCCTGGGTCTCGAAGACCTCGTTGACCAGGCCATAGCCCAGCGCCTTTTGGGCCGGCAGCCGCCGGCCGGTATAGGCCAGCTCCTTGACCACGCCCAGCGGCACCAGTTTGGGCAACCGCTGCAAGGTGCCGACGTCGGCCACCATGCCGATGTTGATTTCCTGGATGCAGAAAAACGCGTCGGCCGTCGCATAGCGGATGCAGCACGCGGTCACCAGGTCCACGGCGCCCCCGATGCAGCCGCCCTGGATCGCCGCGATCACGGGGATGCGCAGCGTCTCCAGCCTGGTGAAGGTGGCCTGCATGTCGGTCAGCAGGTCGAAGATCGCGGCGCGCCCCTCGGGCGTACGATCGTCCATCGCGATCTCGCCGCCGAAGGTTTCCAGCGCCATGCCGGCGCTGAAATGCTTGCCGGTCGAGGAAATCACCAGGGCCCGGGCCTGGCCTTCACGATGCAGCTGCGCCAGCACCTCGTCCAGTTCACGCCAGAACTGCGGCTGCATGGTGTTCATCGCCTCGGGGCGATTGAGCACCAGGTGGGCAATGGAATCTTGCCGGGTCAGCGCGAAGCACTGCATGGCCTAGACGCGGACCCAGTCGCAGCGCAGCTTGCGTGCATGGTGCGCCTTGATACGCCACGCGACATACGCGCTGGGCAGTGCCATGGCCGCTGCGCACAGCGGCATGGTCCAGAACTGCTCGAGCGCAAACGCCGGCAGCCAGCCCACCCATCCCATCAACCAGAGCGTGAGCACTGCATCCCACAGGTAGCATTCGAGCGGGTGCTCGGCGCGATGGGCGACGTGCCATTGCTTGATGCGTTGCACTTCGGCGAGCTTCATGGCGGCTCCTCACGGGGTCAGGGCTGTAAGTTTCGAGTCAACTCCACTGTAAGTTAGCCGTAAGCTGCCGTCAAATCGCGGCCGGCGCGCTCAACCTTGGCGCTGGTATAGCACCAGCCGGGCGTCGGTCGTCACATCGGCCTTGTTCGCCGTCATGGAAATGTCGTAGCGCGTGCCCGGCAGCGGGATGGAAGGACTGAAGCGGAAGTCGAAGTTGCCGTTGGCGTCAGCCTGCAGCGTGCCGGAAAACACCCGCTGCGTCACACCGAGCTGTCCGACCACCGGCGGGATTGCGTCGACCTTGACATTGACCGAGGCGAACGGTGCCGTGCGGCCCCGCACATGCGTTTGCCCGCCGTCCACCTGGGCGTTGTTGGAATGGCTCAGGATGTGAATCGGCAAGTCGGCGGGTCCGGCTGCTACCAGCGGACGGTCCAGCGTCGAAGTCACGATACGGTCGCCCGCGCGCAGGGTGGCGACCACCGGGCCGCGCATGTTCAGGTCGTCGGTGCGCCTGATCGTGTAGCTGCCCTCGTAATGACCCGGCCGGGTTTCGTGCAGACGAATGTCGTTGGCGATGCCCGGAAGGTCGACGAACGCCACAGCGCCGGGTATGCCCTCGAGCGTGAACCTGAGTTCCGCGCCGGGTTCGATCCGGTCGAGCGTCGATACGTGGAAACGCTCGATGCGTAGCGGCGGCGCCGCCGCGGCCACATTGCCCAGGCCCGGCGGGAAGTTGTAGTTGGCCGCCACCGTCAGGTTGCCCTGTCGCAGGATGGCGCGAATGGCGCTGTCCTCATCGATGCGGTCGGCTCGCGACACCATATAGCGGCCGGTGTAAACGCCCCGCGCGGTTTCGGCGAGCGGGATTGAATCTCGCGCGCCGGCGATGCGAATGCTGGCGCGCGAGTCGGGCGTGCCTTCCACCCTGAAGTGCAGGCGCGAGCCCGGATCGAGTCCGTGGTCGCTGGACACCTCAAACGAAAAGACCTGCGGCGTGGCAGCCTGGGCCGCCGCTGTCGAGGGCAAGGCGGTGAAGGTCAGGGCGGCCGGAGCCAGCAGGAAGAGGGCGGCCACTTGATTGCGTAGCTGTGCTTTCATGTCACATCCCTTCGAATGAGTGGAACTTCCTCTACGCTAGGGACCAGCAGCTGCCTGGGGTGTAGGTAAAGCCGGGCTGACCCGGTAGGACGTGTCCAACTCAGGCAATGCGTCCGGAAGGGCGAGCTTGCTACCATCCGCCCCATGAAGCGGCGCGAGTTCCTGATCGTTTCTTTGGCGTCTGCCGGAGGTATCGCCATGGCTGATGTGCTCCAGGTCCCATCGCTCGATGAGTCCTTGCGGTGGCTCGACGCTTTGGACAAGGCCACCCGCGTGGCCGCCATCGGAGCGTGGCCGGCCGGCGCCGTGCTGGAGCACCTGGCGCAGAGCATCGAGATGAGCATGGACGGCTTTCCGCAGTCCAAGGGCGCGCTGTTCCAGAGCACCGCCGGCGGCGCGGCTTTTGCTTTTTTCAAGTGGCGAGGCCGCATGAGCCACGGCCTGGCCGAACCCATACCGGGCGCCCCGGCGCTGGGTGCTGGAGCCGACTGGAAGCCCGCCGCTTTGCGGCTGCGCCAGGCCATCACGCGCTTCAATGGCCATAGCGGACCGCTCAAGCCGCATTTCGCGTATGGCGCGCTCAGCAAACCGGATTTCGCGCTGGCTCACAGCCTGCACATCGCGAATCACCGCGAGGAGATCATCCTCGCGTGAGCGCCAGCGCGCTCATTGCGCCGGACGCGCGGGTAAGGCGCGCCGAGCTGATGGCGGCGCTGTCGATGGCCACCGACCTGGCCATGGGCCAGCCCATGGAATACGCGATGGCAAGCTGCGTGCTGGCGGTGCGGCTGGGCGAGCGCGCCGGGCTTCGGCCGCAGCAAATCCAGGATGCCTACTATGAAGCGCTGCTGCGCTACATCGGCTGCAACGCCGACGTGGCCTGGCTCGCCTCGATCGTCGGCGACGAGATCGCGCTGCGGCGCGAGTTCGCGCGCATCGACGGCGCCGACCAGGCGGCATCGCTCGCGCTGATGGTGCGGTCCATGCGCGCCGCCAACGCGGATTCCTCACCGCTGCACGCGGCGCGGGCCGTGATGGCGGGCTTGGGCCAGTTGGCGCTGGTGAAAACAAGTTTCTTTCCCGGCCATTGCGAGGTCGCTTCACGACTGGCGCAGCGCATGGGATTTGCGCCCGCGTTCGTCGCGACTGTGGGTCAGCTCTATGCGCGCTGGGACGGTAAGGGCGTTCCGGCGCTCAAAGGCGACCAGATCGCGCCGGCAATGCAGGTCGTGTCGCTGGCGCAGGACGCCGTGACCTTCCTGCGCTCGGGCGGCATCGAGGCGGTCCGCAAGATGGTGCGGCAGCGTAGCGGCAAGGCGCACTCGCCCAGGCTATGTTCGCTGCTGCTGGACGCGGCCGGCGAGCTGTTGGATGGTTTGCAGGACGCACCGACGTGGGAGCTGATACTGGCGCTCGAACCGGGCCAGCCGGTGTGGCTGGACGCCGCGGCGCTGGACGCGGCCTGCGAAGCGATCGCGGACTTCGCCGACTTGAGGTCGCCGTGGCACCTCGGGCATTCGCGCCGCGTGGCCGGGCTGGCTGCCGATGCCGCGCAGCAGCTTTCGTTTCCGAACGCCGATGTGACGCGGCTGCGGCGGGCCGGCTGGCTGCACGACATCGGCCGCTGCGGCGTGAGTGCCTCGGTCGGCGCGCTACCCGGGCCGCTCAGCGAACGGCAGTGGGAGCTGATGCGCCTGCACCCGTACCTGACCGAGCGCGTTCTTTCCCGGCCGGGAGAGCTGCGCGAGCTCGGCCAGCTCGCGGCTACCCACCACGAACGTCTCGACGGTTCGGGTTACGCGAAGGGACTGAAGGCGGCCATGCTCGACCCGCCCGCGCGCTTGTTGATCGCGTCGCACCGGTACGTCTCGCTGCTGGAGGAGCGGCCGCATCGGCCGGCGCTGGGCGCAGCGCAGGCCGCTGAATTGCTGGCACAGGAAGCTCGCAGTGGAGCGCTCGATCGTCAATGCGTGGATGTCGTGCTTGCGGTTTCCGGGCATTCGATGCGCCCGCGGCGGGTCACCGGTGCGGGAAGGCTGACCGAGCGCGAGATGGAGGTGCTTGCGCATCTGGCGCGCGGCGCCACTATCAAGATGGTGGCGCGTGAGCTCGGCCTGGCGGTCAAGACGGTGGATCGCCACGTGCAGAACATCTACGGGAAGATCGACGTCTCCACCCGTGCGGCAGCGACGCTGTACGCCGTGGAAAACGGTTTGCTCGACTAGGACGGTTCCGATGGGGTATTCGCCCGATGCGCCCGCGCGGTGCTGCGCCTAATGTTGCAGCACCCATTCCCGGAGATGCACCATGCAGACCTACCTCACCGAATTTGGCGCCGCCCGCCTGGCGGCGCACATTGCGAGCGGAGAAGCCACTGCGACCGAAGCAGTGGAACAGCACATCGCCAGGCTGCTGCAGGTCGATCCGCAGCTCAACGCCATGACGGCCGACCGCTTCGAGGCCGCCCGTATCGAAGCCCGACAAGCCGATGTGCGGCAGGCCGATGCCCGGCGCACCGGCGCGGCATTGGGCCCGCTGCACGGCGTACCGATCACGGTCAAGGAATGCCTGGACCTGCGGGGGATGGCCTCCACGTTCGGCCTGCCGTCGCGCGCTAGCCATCGCGCCGATGCCGACGAGACTCACGTGGCGCGGCTGCGCGCTGCCGGGGCCATCCCCATCGCCAAGAGCAACGTCGCGCAGGCGCTGTTCTATTACGAAAGCGACAACCCGGTCTACGGGCGCACACTCAATCCCTGGAACGCCGACCGGACGCCCGGCGGCTCCAGCGGCGGCGAGGCGGCGCTGATTGCCACCGGCGCCTCGGCGCTGGGCCTGGGCACTGACATCGGCGGCAGCGTGCGGGTGCCGGCGGCGTTTTGCGGAATCGCCAGCCTGAAGCCGACCTCCGGGCGTTGCGACGAGTTCGGGCGCTTCAGCATTCCCCTGGGCCAGCGTGCCATTCCCAGCCAGGCCGGGGTGCTGGCGCGCCACGTCGAGGACGTGGCGCTGGGCCTGGAGGTGATCAATGGGGGCGCGCGGCCCGAAGTCCCTGGCCAGCCGCTTGGCGATTTCCGTAGCGTGCGGGTGGCGGGCCTGCGGGTTGCCGTCTACACCGACGACGGCACATTCACCGCGTCACCGGCCGTCGCGCGCGCCGTGCGCGAAGCCGCCGACATGCTGCGGGCCGCGGGCGCCCAGGTCAGCAACTGGACTCCGCCTGACGCGCGCCACGCCATGAACCTGGTGTATGGCATCTTCGGCGGCGATGGGCTGGCGCTGTTAAAGAAGCGCATGGGTGCGGGACGCCGCATGCCGCCGATCAGGCAGCTCATGTCGCTTGCGGCCTTGCCGCGTGCCGTCGTTCCTCCGCTGCGCGCACTGCTGGCTAGCATCGGCCAGCCGACACTTGCCGCGGGGTTGGAGCCGTTCGGGTTCCGCGACACCGCGCATTACTGGGAACTGGTCGAAGCGCAGCACGACTACGCGCAGCGCTTTGCGGCCGCGCTGGACAACGATCCCGGTGGGCCGTTCGACATCATCCTGTGTCCGCCCTGCGCGCTGCCGGCCCTGACTCATGGCGCCACCAAGGACCTGGCCACCGTCGGTGCTTATGCCTGCCTCTACAACCTGCTGGGCTATCCAGCCGGCGTGGTGCCGGTCTCAAGGGTGCGGCCCGAAGAAGAGGTGGGACGCGCCGCCTCGCGCGACGTCATCACGAAAGCAGCGCTGAAGGTGGAGCGCGGCAGCGCGGGCTTGCCGGTTGGTGCGCAGGTCGTGGCGCGGCCCTGGCGTGAGCACGTGGCCTTGGCCGCGATGGCCGCTATCGAGCAGGCGGCGCGGGCGCGCCCGGACTTTCCACAGCTGGCCTTGGCCAAACCGCTCAAAACAGGTCGAGCGTCCCTTCCAGCGGCGGCGGTTCAGCGACGCGATGAGCCGAGTACGGTACCCCATCGGCAACCGGTGATGTCCGAATTTCGGGCGCATCGGCCTTGACCAGCTTGCCCACCCGCACGCCCAGCAGGCGCAGCCGCCGGTCGAGTTGGACCCGTTTGAGGCACTGACCGGCGGTCTGGCGGATCGTCTTCGCATCGGCGGTGAAGTGGTCGATGGTGTGATCGCGCGTGGCGATCCTGAAGTCGTCGTAGCGCAGCTTGATGCCGATGGTCCGGCCGACATAGCCCTTGCGCTGCAGGTCGTCCGCGACCTTGACGCATAGGTCGGTGAAGATCGCACCCAGCTCGGCGCGGTCGCGCACCGCGTGCAAGTCGCGATCGAACGTCGTTTCGCGGCTCATCGACACCGGCTCGCTTTCGGTCACGACCGGGCGGTCGTCACGGCCCCAGGCGGCGTCGTGCATCCAGGCGCCGTAGGACTTGCCGAAGTTTTCGATCAGCCATTCGCGCTCCTGCGCGGCGATGTCGCCGATGGTGTGCAGGTGCAACTTCAGCAGCCGCAGTTCCGCCTTCGGCCCGATGCCGTTGATCTTGCGCACCGGCAGCGGCCAGATCTTCGTCTGGACGTCTTCCTCGTACACGATCGAGATGCCGTTGGGCTTGTTGAACTCGCTCGCCATTTTCGCGACCAGCTTGTTGGGCGCCACGCCGATCGAGCAGGTCAAGCCGGTCTTCTCCAGGATGGCCCGCTGGATCAGCCGCGCCAGTGCCCGCCCGCCTTGCCGCTGGCCACCGGGCACGTCGGTGAAATCGACGTAGACCTCGTCCACGCCGCGGTCTTCCATCACCGGTGCGATCTCGGCGATGGTGCTCTTGAACAGCCGCGAATAGCGGCGCACTTCCTCGAAATCCACCGGCAGCACGATCGCTTGCGGGCACAGCTTGGCGGCCTTCATCATCCCCATGGCCGAACCGATGCCGAACTTGCGTGCCGGATAGGTCGCGGTGGTGATCACGCCGCGTCCCACATAGTCCTTGAGCAGCGGAAAATCAGCGATCGGGATCTCGCTCGGCGACCTGTCCCCGTGCTGCTGGTGCAGCAGTTCATCGACCTTGCGCCGGCCGCCGCCAATGACCATCGGCAAACCCTTGAGCTGCGGGTAGCGCAACAGCTCGACGGACGCGAAGAACGCGTCCATGTCGAGGTGGGCAATGCGGCGCAAGGCTGTCACAGCCGTGATTTTGACGTAGGAGCTTTATCCGGCCCATAGCGTGACATCGATCACTTGGCCGCGACGCCGGTCCCATTCAGAATCGCCGACTGTTTGTCCGAACCATGGAGTGAAGGCGTATGAAGCGATGGATGAGCTGGACAGTGGGAGGCGTGGCGGCAGTTGCGGTTCTGGCCGGTGCTGCCGCGGCCATTGGCTACCAGATGGCTGAGCGAAAGATGACGCGCAAGGTCGCCGTGCAGGTAAAACCGGTGGCCTATTCCAGCGAGCCGCAAGCCATCGAGCGCGGCAAGTACCTGTTCGAATCGCGCGGCTGCGCGGAGTGCCATGGCGGCAACGGCGGCGGCCGCGAATTCGTCAACGACGGCAAAGGCGTGCGGCTGGCGGGACCGAATATCAGCCCAGCGGGCGTGACCGCGGCTTACCAGCCGGAAGATTGGGTGCGCACCATCCGGCACGGCGTCAAGCCCAGCGGCGAGCCGCTCATGATCATGCCCAGCGAGGACTACAACCGCTGGACCGACCAGGACGTGTCCGCGCTCGTTTCCTATGTGCGCAGCCTGCCGCCGGCCCAGGGCGGCGCCGCGGTAATCGAGTTCCCGCTGCCGGTGCGGGTGCTCTACGGCTTCGGTGCCATCAAGGATGCGGCCGCGAAGATCGATCATTCGCTGCCACCGGCACAGCCCGTGGCACAAGCCGTGAACGCGCAGCACGGCGCGTACGTGGCCAACATGTGCATCGGCTGCCACGGCGAGCATCTGTCCGGGGGCAAGATTCCCGGCGGCCCGCCCGACTGGCCACCCGCCGCCAACATCACGCCTGGGGAAGGCAGCGCGATGAGCCGCTATCCGAACGCCGACCAATTCACCACCATGCTGCGCAGCGGCAAGCGGCCCGACGGCACGCCGATCAAGGTCATGCCGTTCGAGTCCCTTGCCAAGCTCAGCGATGTGGATGCGCAGGCGGTGTACGAGTTTCTCAAGACGGTGCCGGCAAGACCGGCAGGCGGGCGCTAAACTGCGCTGCCATGGTGCCGCTCGAATCACTCCAGAAGATCCTCGACCCGGTGTTTCCCGGGCTGATGGGCGTGCGGCTGCTCGAGGTGACGCCCGAGCGCGTGGTGGCGGAGCTGCCCGTGCGGGCCGACCTTTGCACCACCGGCAGCATTCTCCATGGCGGCGCCTACATGGCATTCGCGGATACCCTGGGCGCGGTCGGGACGTTCGTCAACTTGCCGGAAGGCAAGCGGACGACGACCACCGACTCGAGCACCAAGTTCATCGGCGGCGCCGCTGTCGGCACCACCATCGTGGGCGAATGTGTCGCATTGCACCGAGGCAGGACCACCCACGTCTGGCAAACCAGCATCCGGTCGCAGCAAGGCAAGCTTTGCGCCGTCGTCACGCAGACGCAACTGGTGCTCGACCCGGCCTGATTTACGTCCCCGGCCCTGGTCCCTAGTAAGTGCCCGGCAGCAGGATCCCGTGATCCACCGTGTTGATGTCGGTGCGGCCGCAAAAAGCCATCGACAGGTCCAGCTCCTTGTGGATGATCTCCAGGGCCTTGGTGACGCCCGCCTCGCCCATGGCGCCGAGTCCATAGAGGTGGGCGCGTCCGATGTAGGTGCCCCTGGCGCCCAGCGCCATCGCCTTGAGCACGTGCTGGCCCGAGCGGATGCCGCCATCCATGTGGACCTCGATCTTGCGGCCGACCGCATCGACGATTTCCGGCAGGGCCGAGATAGAAGATGGCGCGCCGTCGAGCTGGCGGCCGCCGTGGTTGGAAACGATCAGGGCGTCGGCGCCAGAATCGACGGCGAGCTGCGCGTCCTCGGCGTCCTGGATGCCCTTGAGGATCAGCTTGCCGCCCCAGCGCTTCTTGATCCACTCCACGTCGTTCCATGACAGCGCCGGGTCGAACTGCTTGGCGGTCCACTCGGCGAGCGATCCCATGTTCTCGATGCCCTTCACATGGCCCACGATGTTGCCGAACTGGCGGCGTTGAGTACCGAGCATGCCCAGGCCCCAGCGCGGCTTGGTCATCATGTTCAGCATGTTGGCGACGGTGAGCTTGGGCGGCGCCGACAGGCCGTTGCGCAGGTCCTTGTGGCGCTGGCCGATGATCTGCAGATCGAGCGTGAGCATGAGCGCCGAGCAATGGGCCTTGGCCCGGTCGATCAGGCGCTCGATGAAATCGCGGTCGCGCATCACGTACAGCTGGAACCAGAACGGGTGGTTGCCGGTGCCGGCGGCCACGTCCTCGATCGAGCAGATGCTCATGGTGGACAGCGTGAACGGGATGCCGAATTTTTTCGCCGCGCGCGCGGCCAGGATTTCGCCGTCCGCGTGCTGCATGCCCGTGAGGCCAGTCGGGGCGATGGCGACCGGCATGGCCACATCCTGGCCCACCATGGTGGTGCGGGTGCTGCGGTTTTCCATGTTGACCGCGACCCGTTGGCGAAACAGGATCTTGTCGAAGTCCGCTTCGTTGGCGCGATAGGTGCTCTCGGTCCAGGAACCGGAATCGGCGTACTCGTAGAACATGCGCGGCACGCGCTTTTGCGCCAGGACCCGCAGGTCCTCGATATTGGTGATCACGGTCACGGCTGGTCTCCTCTTCGGTTGTCCGCGAATGCTAGCGGTTCCAGGCCGTGGCCGTTTGAAGAAATTTGGGCAGCGCTGCAAATTTGCTCATGCTGCGGCCGGACCCGCGCCCAACCCGGTCACTCGCGATGTTTGCCCAGAAGCGACCCCAGCAGGTCCATTGGCAGCGGAAAGACGATCGTGGACGCGCGGTCGCCGGCCACCTGGGTCATGGTCTGGAGGTATCGCAATTGCATCGCCTCGGGCTGCTGCGCCAGCATGCGAGCCGCGTCCAGCAGTGCCGCCGCCGCCTGTTTCTCGCCTTCTGCGTGGATCACCTTGGCGCGGCGCTCGCGCTCGGCCTCGGCCTGGCGGGCGATCGCCCGGATCATGGATTCATTCAAGTCGATGTGCTTGATTTCGACATTGGTCACCTTGATGCCCCAGCCGTCGGTCTGCGAGTCGAGGATGCGCTGGATGTCGATATTCAGGCGTTCGCGCTCGGAGAGCATTTCGTCCAGTTCATGTTTGCCCAGCACCACCCGCAGCGTGGTCTGCGCCAGCTGGCTGGTCGCCATCAGGAAGTTCTCCACCTGGATGATGGCTTTCTGCGGATCCATCACGCGGAAGAACACCACCGCGTTGACCTTGACCGAAACGTTGTCGCGGGAGATCACGTCCTGCGGCGGAACGTCCATGGTCACGATCCGCAGATCGACCCGCACCATCTTCTGCAGCCCGGGAATGAGGAGCACCAGCCCCGGCCCCTTCACCTTCCAGAACCGGCCGAGCTGGAACACCACGGCCCGCTCGTACTCGCGCAGGATGCGGATCGCACTGGCCAACACGATCAGCACCACCACCAAGAGCGGGAACAGCGCACTGCCCACGCCGAGGTTGAAGACGTTCATGGGGGAGCTCCTAGGGAATTGTTTTCGGTATCGGGCCGCACTTCCAGCGTCAGCCCGCGCACGCCGACCACGCGAACGCGCTGGCCGGACAACAGCGGCTCGCTGCTGGTGACCCGCCAGCGTTCGCCCACGACCTGGGCCCAGATTTCACCCTCGGCGACTTCCATCACCCGGCCCGTCGCACCCAGCAGGCTTTCGCGGCCGCTCACCACCGGCCGCCGGTAGCCCCTCAGCGCCAGTCCGCCTCCGAGCAGGACGACCGCCGCCGACGCCACCGCCAGCCCGAGGATCAGTGGCAGCGGAACGCCAAATCCTGGGACCTCCTCGTCGAACAGCAGGATTCCGCCGGCGACGAAGGCGATCAGGCCACCCGCCCCGAGGAAGCCGAAGCTCGGCGCGAATACCTCGGCCACGAGCAACCCCATGCCGAGCAGGATCAGCGCCAGCGCGGCGTAGTTCACCGGCAGCAGCTGCAAGGCGAACAAGCCCAGCAGCAGGCAAATCGCCCCGGTGACACCCGACACGCCATGGCCGGGAGCTGCGAATTCGAGGAACAGGCCGTACATGCCGATCATCATCAGGATCAGCGCGACGCTCGGGTGCGTGATCGCCGACAGCAGCTGGTGGCGCCAATCCGGCAGCCGCACTTCCTGCGCCGCGCCCCGGGTGGCCAGCTTCAGATCGCGCCCCTGCACTCGCACCTTGCGGCCATCGATCTGGGCCAGTAGGTCGGGCACATCCTTGGCGACCACGTCGACGACTTTTTCGCGCAAGGCTTCGGCGGCGGTGAGGCTGACCGCCTCGCGCACCGCGCGCTCAGCCCAGGCGGCGTTGCGTTCTCGCAGTTGCGCCAGCCCACGAATGAACGCCGCCGCATCATGAACCTGCTTGGCTGTCATGGCGTCGCTTGGCGGCTGGGCGGGCGGCGAACTGGCCGGCCGGCCCGGCTTGCCGCCACCTTTGGGTGCCTCGTCCGGAGCAGCCGGCTTGCGGTCGCTGCCCGGCAGCCCGATGGCCACTGGCGTGGCCGCGCCCAAGGTCGTGGCAGGAGCCATCGCGGCGACATGCGCGGCATAGAGGATGTAGGTGCCGGCACTGGCAGCACGCGCGCCCTGCGGGCTGACGTACACCGCCACCGGCAGCGGCGCGGCCAGGATCTCCTGGATGATCTGGCGCATCGAGGTATCGAGGCCGCCGGGCGTGTCGAGCTCGATCACCACCAGTGGCGCGCCCGCTTCGCCGGCCTTCTTGATGCCGCGCACCAGGTAGTCGGCGCTTGCCGGTCCGATCGCGTCGTGCAGCCTGAGCACGCTCACCGGCGCGGCTGCGGCGGCGGCCGCGCAAAAACCAAGCAGCCCAAGCGCCAGCGCCGCGACGAACGCGCGCCAGAGGGAAGCGGCGCCATTGCGGTGCGGTGCGGTTCTCAGGCTGGCAGGGCCCATCCGGTCACTATGCGCCTTTACGCCAGCTCTGGCTAGGCGGTGCGGCCTTGCCGGCCGTAGGCCTTCGGGCAAGAGCGCTGGAAGCTAGCCCAGCCGTTGGCGGTGCCGGGCGATCTGGGCGCGCACCTGCGCGGGAGCCGTTCCGCCCAGCACATCGCGCGCGTTCAGGGACCCGCGCAGCGAGAGCACGCCGTACACGTCCTGCTCGATCGCGCTGCTGAATTGCTTGAGCGTCGCCAGTGGCAGCTCCGACAGGTCGACCTGTTGGGCAATCGCCGCCTTCACGGCCTGAGCGACGGTTTCGTGCGCGTCACGGAAGGGAACGCCCTTGCGCACCAGGTAATCGGCCAGGTCGGTGGCGGTGGCGTAGCCCTTGAGGGCGGCTTGTTCCATGGCTTGCGGCCGGGTCGTGATGCCCCCCACCATTTCGCTGAAGATCCGCAGCGTGTCCTTCAAGGTGTCGGCCGTGTCGAACAGCGGTTCCTTGTCTTCCTGGTTGTCCTTGTTGTAAGCCAGGGGCTGGCCCTTCATCAGCGTGAGCAGGCCCATCAGGTGCCCGACCACCCGGCCGGTCTTGCCCCGCGCGAGTTCGGGAACATCGGGATTTTTCTTCTGCGGCATGATCGACGAACCGGTGGTGAAGCGGTCGGCGATCTCGACGAAGCCGAAGTTCTGGCTGGTCCACAACACCAGTTCTTCCGCCAGGCGGCTGGCGTGAACCATCACCAGCGCGGCGGCGGCGGTGAACTCGATCGCGAAGTCCCGGTCGCTGACGGCGTCCAGCGAGTTCTGGCACAAGCCCTCCATACCCAGCGTCCGGGCAACCAGTTCGCGGTCCAGCGGGTAGCTGGTACCGGCCAGCGCCGCCGCACCGAGGGGCAACTGGTTCACGCGCTTGCGCACTTCGGCCATCCGCTCGCCGTCGCGACTGAACATTTCCACATAGGCGAGCATGTGGTGACCGAAACTGACCGGCTGCGCCACCTGCAGGTGGGTGAATCCCGGCATGATCGTTTCGACGTTCTTCTCAGCCAGCGCCAACAGCGCCTTTTGCAGATCGAGCAACAAGGCGGCGATCAGGTCGATCTCACGCCGCAACCACAGGCGCACGTCGGTGGCGACCTGGTCGTTGCGGCTGCGGCCGGTGTGCAGGCGTTTGCCGGCGTCGCCGGCAAACTGGGTCAGGCGCGCCTCGATGTTCAGGTGCACGTCTTCCAGGTCCAGCTTCCATTCGAAGCGGCCCGATTCGATTTCCTGCGTGATCTGCGCCATGCCTTGCTCGATGGCCTGCAGGTCGGCGCGCGAAATGATGCCTTGCGCCGCCAGCATCGCGGCGTGCGCCAGCGAGCCCTCGATGTCGGATCGCCACAACCGCTGGTCGAAAAACACGCTGGCGGTGTAGCGCTTGACCAACTCGCTCATGGGTTCCGAGAACAAAGCAGACCAGGCGCGGGATTTTTTGTCGAGTTGGCTCATAAGATGGGCGGAAGCGGCCGGTTTGCTCCGGCGGTGGTTGCAACAAGGATCACCAATAATCGGGGCGAAGGCAACCGTTCTGATGAAAGATTCCCAAATATTATCGGCGTTCACCGACTTGCAGGCCCAGGTGCCGGCCAGGCCCGAGCGTGTGCTGGTGTTCGACGCGTGCCATGTCGGCGTCATCCTGCGCGCCGTGCTGTTCGTCGAGACGGTGATGGCCGCCGGCGCCTTGTTCGCCGCGATCGACATTGCCGACTGGCTGCTGCGAATCTCGGTCCTCAGCGGGGCCGCCTTGCCGGCCACCTTGGCGTGGCTGATCGTGGCCTGCAGCCTCAAGAAGGTGCTGGCGCGCCTGCCGGGCGCCGCGCAGCAGGTGTTCGGCATTGCGCTGGGAGCGCTGGCGGGTCTGTATGGCTGCGCCCTCATCGCCTTGGCAGGATTTGCCAGCCGTGTGCCCTGGTTCGCCTCGTCCGTTTCGGGCGCCTTGCTCTCGGCGGCTCTGGTGGCTGCGCTGGTGCTGCGGGCCAAGGGACGCATGCCGGCGGACACCCAGGCACGCCTGTCCGAGTTGCAGGCGCGCATACGCCCCCATTTCCTGTTCAATACCCTCAACAGCGCGATTGCCCTGGTGCGCGAGGATCCGGCGCGCGCCGAGGCGATCCTGGAAGACTTGAGCGACCTGTTCCGCCACGCATTGATGGATCCGAGCCAGACCGTGTCGCTGGCCGACGAAGTGGCGCTGGCGCGCCGTTACCTGGATATCGAACAGGTGCGTTTTGGCGACCGGCTGCAGGTCGAGTGGGCGATCGACGCCGCGGCCGGCGGCGCGCGGCTTCCGGCGCTGTTGTTGCAGCCGTTGGTGGAAAATGCTGTCAAGCATGGGGTGGAGCCAAGCGCCGCCGGTGCCCAGGTGAAGGTCAGCACGCAACGCCGCGGCAGCACCGTGGTGATCAAGGTGACCAACACCGTGCCGGCGGGTCAGGGAAGGCGCGGCCATGGCGTGGCCCAGGACAACGTGCGCGACCGGCTGCGGCTGCTGCATGATGTCCAGGGCCAGTTCCAGACCGGGTTCAAGGACGGGATCTACCAGGTGCGCATCGAGGTGCCGGTATGAGTTTGCAGGTATTGCTGGTCGACGACGAGGCATTGGCGCGTTCGCGCCTGCGCACCCTGCTGGGCGACTGCACGTCCCCAACCGCCGCCGTTGCCGCGGAAGCGGCCAACTCGGCCCAGGCGATGGACCTGCTGCAACGGCATCGGTTCGATGTCGTGCTGCTCGATATCCACATGCCGGGCGCCGATGGCTTGGCGCTGGCGCAGGCGCTCAGGTCGTTGGCGCAACCGCCGGCCGTCGTGTTTGTCACGGCTTATGCCGAGCATGCGGTGACGGCGTTCGAACTCGAAGCGGTGGATTACCTCACCAAGCCGGTGCGGATCGAGCGACTCCGCACGGCATTGCAGAAGGTCGAACGGCTGGCGCAGGCCAAACTCGGTGCGCCGCCGGCGGCCGCGCCCGAAATCCTGCTGATCCAGGATCGCGGCCGCACCGAGCGCGTGCCGTTGGCCGAGGTGCTTTACTTCAAGGCCGAGCTCAAGTACATCACTGTCCGCACGGCCGCGAAAAGCTATATCCTCGATGCGTCGCTGAGCGAGCTGGAAGACCGCCACGCAGCGCACTTCCTGCGCGTGCACCGCAATGCGCTGGTGGCCCGGCGCGCGGTCCGGGCACTCGAGAAGCACTACGACCCCGAAGAAGGCGAAGGCTGGGCGGTGCGGCTGAACGGCATCGATGAAGTGCTGGCAGTATCCCGCCGGCAGCTCAGCGCCGTGCGGGAGGCGATAGCCAACTGAGGAAGCTTGATGGCGCAAAGTGCTGAGCAGACCGAGCCGGTGAACGAGGAACAGTCCCGCAACGGCGAAGCACAGCAGGGCGCGCCGATTCCCGACGAGCAGCCGCGCGTACTGCTGCACATGCCGGTCGACGTGCGCAGCATGGCCCTGGTAGTGCTCACCGTGTTGGCGGTGCTGGCGGTCCTGCGCGGTGCCCGCGACTTCTTCATTCCCCTGATGCTGGGCTTGATGCTCAGCTACGCCTTGTCGCCCATCGTCGAAGCGCTGCAGCGGCTGCGGATTCCCCGTGCCATCAGCGCCGCGGTGTTGATCGCCGGCATACTGGGCGCCACGGGCATCGGCATCTACTCCTTCAGCGACGACGCCAGCCAGTTGGTGGAGTCGCTGCCGGCGGCGGCCAAGAAGCTGCGCGATTCGATTCGCACGCGCCCCGGGCAGTCCGACACGGCACTGGGGACGGTGCAGAAGGCCGCGGCGCAGATCGAACAGGCGGCCGAGGAAGCGAGCGCCGCGACGCCACCCGCGCGGGGCGTGCAGCGCGTGGTGGTCGAAAGCCCCCGCTTCAATATCCGTGACCATCTCTGGACCGGCACGATGGGGCTTGTGAGCCTGGCCGGGCAGGCCATCCTGGTTACCTTCCTGACCTATTTTCTTTTACTGTCGGGCGACACCTTCCGCCGCAAGCTGGTCAAGATCACCGGCCCCAGCCTGTCCAGCAGGAAGATCACGGTGCAAGCCCTGGACGAAATCACGGAGCAGATCCAGCGCTACCTGATGGTGCAATTGCTGTCCAGCATCGTGGTTGGCGTGGCAACCGGGCTCGCATTCTGGGCGCTCGGGCTGAAGAACGCGGGCGCGTGGGGTTTTGCCGCCGCGGTCCTCAACCTCATACCCTACATCGGTTCGGCCGTGGTGGCGGGCGCGGCCGCCCTGGTGGGCTTCGTTCAGTTCGGCGAGATCAGGATGGCAGTGACCGTGGCTGGCGCGTCGCTCGCCATCCACACGTTGATGGGCAACCTGATCGTGCCCTGGCTGACCAGCAAGGCCAGCAGCATGAACCCGGTGGCGGTATTTATCGGCGTGCTGGCCTGGGGCTGGCTGTGGGGTATCTGGGGACTGCTGCTGGGCGTGCCGATCCTGATGGTGGTCAAGGCGGTGTGCGACCGCGTCGACGATCTGAAGCCGGTCGGCGAATTGCTCGGCTCCTGAGCGTCAACCGGTGTTACGCAGCGCCGCGGCGATGCCGTTGATCGAGATATGGATGCCGCGCCTGGCCTGGTCGTCGATCTTGCCCTCGCGGTAGCGGCGCACCAGTTCCACCTGCAGGTGATGCAGCGGGTCGATGTACGGAAAGCGGTGCCGGATCGAACGCTGCAGCGCGGGGTTGGTGGCCAGGCGCTGTTTTTCGCCGGTGATCGCCTGCAGCGCCTCCACCGTGCGATGCCACTCGGCCTCGATCGTCGTGAAGATGCGCTTGCGCAACCGCGCATCGGTCACCAGCTCCGCATAGCGCGAAGCCAGCGCCAGGTCGCTCTTGGCCAGCACCATGTCCATGTTGGACAGCAAAGCGCCGAAGAACGGCCACTGGCGATACATCTTCTGCAGCAGCGCCAGCGCCTCGCGCCGCGGCTGCTGCGGGTTGTCATTCAGGAACCGGTGGACCGCGGTGCCGAAGCCGTACCAGCCCGGCAAGGTGAGGCGGCATTGGCCCCAGCTGAAACTCCAGGGGATCGCGCGCAGATCCTCGATCCGCATGCCGGCCTTGCGCGAAGCCGGGCGCGAACCGATGTTGAGTTCGGCGATCTCGCGGATTGGCGTGGAACCGAAGAAGTAGTCGGAAAAACCAGGCGTCTCGTAGACCAGCGCGCGGTAGGCCGCCATGCTGGCTTGCGAGAGTGCTTCCGCCGCTAGCAGGAAATCCCGGGGCGCGGTCTTGGTCGGTTGCAGCAGCGTGGCTTCCAGGGTGGCCGCGACCAGCGTTTCCAGGTTGCGCCGGCCGATCTCCGGGTTGGCGTACTTGGAGCCGATCACCTCGCCTTGTTCGGTCAGGCGGATCTGGCCGCGCACCGTGCCGGGGGGTTGGGCCAGGATCGCCTGGTAGCTGGGGCCGCCGCCGCGGCCCACGGTGCCGCCGCGGCCGTGGAACATGCGCAGCTGGATGTTGTGCGAATTGGCGAGCCGGTCGAACAGCTCGACCAATGCGATCTCGGCCCGGTACAGCTCCCAGTTGCTGGTGAAGATGCCGCCGTCCTTGTTGCTATCGCTGTAGCCCAGCATGATGTCCTGCTCGGCGCCCGAACGCTGCACCAGGGCGGCGATCCCGGGCAGGCCGTAGAACTCGCCCATGATCGGAGCGGCGTTGCGCAGGTCCTCGATCGTTTCGAACAACGGCACGACGATCAGGTCGGCCATTGCCTGATCGTCGAGCGTTCCCGTCAGCAGCCCCACTTCCTTTTGCAGCAGCAGCACTTCGAGCAGGTCGCTGGCGGTTTCCGTGTGGCTGATGATGTAGTGGCGGATCGCCTGCGCGCCGAAGCGCTGGCGAATAAGCCGCGCCGTCTCGAAGATCGCCAGTTCGCCGCGGGTGTGCTCGGAGTAGCGGCCGCCAATCACGCGCAGCGGTCTCGCGTCCGACAGCAGCTTGATCAGGAGCGCGCGCCGCGCCGGCTCCGGCAGCCTGGCGTAATGCGGCTCGATCCGCGCTACCGCCAGCAGTTCGGCCACCACGGCTTCGTGCTGGTCGGAACTTTGCCTCAGGTCCACCGTAGCCAGGTGGAAACCAAACACTTCCACGGCGCGGATCAGCGGATGCAGCCGCTGCTGCACCAGGGCCGCTCCATGGTGGGCCAGCAGCGAGTCCTCGATCGTGCGCAAGTCGGCCCGGAACTCCTCGGCGAGCAGATAAAGGTTTTGCGGCGCCACCGCGTGGCGCGCCGCGTCGCCGCCGGTGAATTCCTTGAGCGTGGCGGCCAGCCGGGCGTACATGCCGGTCAGCGCGCGCCGATAGGGCTCGTCCAGCCGGTGCTCGTTGACGTCGGGAGAACTGTCGGCCAGCGCCCGCATCGCGGGCGTGACTTCCACCAGCAGCGCCGACAGGGACAGTTCGGCGCCCAGGTAGTGCACCTCGGTGAGGTAGTGGCGCAGGGCGATTTCGCACTGCCGCCGCAGCGCGTACTCCAGGCTCTGGGCGCTGACGTTCGGATTGCCGTCGCGGTCGCCGCCGATCCACTGGCCCATGCGCAGGAAACTCGCCACTGGATGATGGCCCAGCTCGTGCTCCAGGTCGGCGTAGATCTTCGGGATTTCCCGCAGGAACGTGGTTTCGTAGTAGCTCAGCGCGTTCTCGATTTCGTCGGCCACCGTCAGCTTGGTGAAGCGCAGCAGCCGGGTCTGCCAGAGCTGCAGCACGCGCGCACGAATGTTGACCTCGTTCGCTGCGAGCTCACGTGGCGCCAACGCGTCCTTGGGCAGGGCGTGGGCCTTGATCTCGTCGCGCTGGGTCAGCAGGTTGGCGATGCCGCGCTCCGCATCGAGGATGCTTTTGCGCTGGACTTCGGTCGGATGGGCGGTGAGCACGGGCGAGACATAGCTGCGCGCCAATGTTTGCGCCACCGCTTTCGCTCCGATGCCGGCCCAGCGCAGCCGCGCCAGCGCCACCTCGATGCTGCCTTCCTGCGTATCGCCGGCCCGATCGTGGATGGCACGCCGGCGGATGTGATGGCGGTCCTCGGCCAGGTTGGCCAGGTGGCTGAAGTAAGTGAAGGCGCGGATCACGCTCACCGTCTGTGCGCCGGAAAGCGACTTCAGCAGCATCTTCAAGGCCTTGTCGGCCTCGCTGTCCGCGTCCCGGCGAAATGCCACCGACAGCTTGCGGATGCGCTCCACCAGTTCGAAAGCCTCCACGCCCTCCTGGTCGCGGATCACGTCGCCCAGGATCCGGCCCAGCAGGCGGATGTCCTCCACCAGCGGGCGTTCATTGTCCTTGGCACGCCGCGAAGGCGATTCCGGGCTTGGCGGCATGGGTAAGGTCTGCAGGAATTCGGGGAGCTGCATGCTAGCATCGTCGCTTCCCCGCATTACCGACAGGTCACGACATTGAGCAAGCTAGTCATCGCCACCCGTGAAAGCCGCCTCGCCATGTGGCAGGCCGAGCACGTGAAAGCGTTGCTCGAGCAGCGCGGCCACCAGGTTTCGCTGCTGGGCATGACCACGCGCGGCGACCAGATCCTGGACCGCAGCCTGAGCAAGGTGGGCGGCAAGGGCCTGTTCGTCAAGGAGCTGGAAGTCGCGCTGGAGGAAGGACACGCCGACCTCGCTGTGCATTCCCTCAAGGACGTGCCGATGGACCTGCCCGAAGGTTTTGCCCTGGGCTGCGTCATGGAGCGCGAGGATCCGCGCGATGCCTTCGTCTCCAGCCGGATCGCCGCGTTTGCCGACCTGCCGCAGGGCGCCGTGGTCGGCACCTCGAGCCTGCGCCGCGTGGTGCTGCTGCGTTCGATGCGGCCGGACCTGAAGATCGAACCGCTGCGTGGCAACCTCGACACCCGTCTGCGCAAGCTCGACGAAGGCCACTACGACGCTATCGTGCTGGCTGCCGCGGGGCTCAAGCGCCTGGGCCTGGCCAGCCGCATCCGGCAAGTGTTCGAGCCGGAGCAGATGCTCCCGTCGGCGGGGCAGGGCGCCCTGGGCATCGAGGTGCGCGCCCACCGCACCGACCTGTTCGACATACTGGCACCCCTCGTGCACCAGGCGACCTGGCTGGCAGTTGCGGCCGAACGCGCCGTCAGCCGCGCCATGGGCGGCAGTTGCTCGATGCCGCTGGCCGCCTATGCCACGTTCTCGGGCGAGTACCTTCAATTGCGCGCGGCCTGGGGCGAACCGGAGGGCGCCACCGCCTTGGTCCGGGCGCAGTCGGCCGCCGCGGCGGCCGATCTGGGGCAAGCGGCGGAACTGGGCACCGGCGTCGCGGCGCGGCTGCGCGCCGGCGGCGCCCACTGAACCGGCCGCGTCATGCGCGTTCTGGTCACGCGGCCCGAAGGCGAGGCGCGGCGCTGGGTCGAGCAACTTCGCCGCCGAGGCCTGGATGCGCGGGCGCTCCCGCTCATCGAGATTGCGCCGGTTGACGGCGCGGTCGCGCCGGCCTGGCGGCAGCTGGATCGATTCCGCGCCGCGATGTTCGTCAGCGGCAACGCGGTACGGCATTTCTTCGGCCAGAAGCCGCCCAGCGCGCTTTGGCCGGCGCAAACGCGCGCCTGGTCACCGGGAGCGGGAACACGCGAGGTGTTGCTCGCAGCCGGCGTGGACGCCAGTCTGGTCGACGCGCCGCCGGAGGCTGCGCAATC
Organism: Ramlibacter sp.; assembly: GCA_035571795.1. GTDB lineage: Bacteria > Pseudomonadota > Gammaproteobacteria > Burkholderiales > Burkholderiaceae_C > Ramlibacter. Next base: position 16,449 of record DATNBX010000154.1, on the reverse strand, counting down.
CGACTCCGAATCGCTCTGGCAGCAGGTCGCGAACCAGGTCGCCGCCGGCGATCGTGTGCTGATCGTGCGCGGCGGCGATGCCCAGGGAGCCAGTAGTGGTCGCGACTGGCTGGCCGATCAATTGGCCGCGGCCGGGGTGCAGGTGGAATTCGTGGTTGCGTACCGGCGCCAGCCGCCTCGACTCAGCGAAGAGCAGCTCGCCCAGGCGAAACAGGCCGCGGCAGCCAACGGCTGCGTCTGGCTGTTCAGCAGCTCGCAGGCAATCGCGCATCTGCAAGGGTTGCTGCCGGGACAGGCTTGGGCACAAGCCCGCGCCGTCGCGACACACCCGCGCATCGCCAAGGCGGCGCGTGAGGCGGGGTTCGGTGTTGTTTGCGAGTCACGACCTTCGCTGGACGCTATTGCGGCGGCCCTAGAATCGTTTCGATGAGTTCAGAGCCGTCGAGTCCGCCTCCTCCTGACACGAGCCAGCTCCCTGCATTGGATGTCGCCCCTGCGCAGCCGCAGCCGCAGCCGCAGCTGCAGGGCGTGCTGCTGCCGCGAGGGGTGATGTACCTGTTTCTGGCCGTTACTGCGCTGGCGCTGGCGCTCAGTGCGATGCTGTGGCAGAAGCTTTCGACCATCCAGGAACAGCTGGCGCGACAAAGCCAGGAGGCCGGCGGCAATGCGATCGAAGCGCGTGCGCTCGCCCGGCAGGCGCAGGAGGTGGCGCGCGAGACCGCGGCGCGCCAGGCGCTGACCGACACGCGCCTGGGCGAAGTGGCCTTGCAGCGCACGCAGGTCGAGGAATTGATCCAAAGCCTGTCGCGCTCGCGCGATGAGAACCTCGTGGTCGATATCGAGTCGGCCCTGCGGCTGGCCCAGCAGCAGGCCCAGTTGACCGGCAGCGCCGAGCCGTTGCTGGCCGAGCTGCGCAGCGCCGACAAGCGCCTCGAACGCGCGGCGCAGCCGCGGCTGCAGCGTGTGCGTGTGGCGGTGGCGCGGGATATCGACCGCATCCGCGCCGCCAGCGTCACCGACGTGCCGGGCCTGCTGGTCAAGCTGGACGAGCTGGCGCGCTCGGTCGATGAGCTGCCGCTCGCGAATGCGGTTGCCGGCGCCGCCGCTCCGGTGGCAGCGCGCAAGCAGGGTGCTCCGGCGCGGCTTGCCTGGTGGGAAGCCATCCTGGCGGATATCCGCGACGAAGCGCGCGGCCTGGTGCGGGTCAGCCGGGTGGACGAGCCCGAAGCGGTGCTGCTGGCTCCCGAGCAGGCTTTCTTCCTGCGCGAAAACCTCAAGTTCAAGCTGCTCAATGCGCGGCTCGGACTGCTGGCGCGCCAGACTGATTCGGCGCGGGCCGACATCGCCGCGGCGATGCTGGCGCTGCGCAAATACTTCGATCCGGCTGCCCGCAAGACCCAAGTCGCCGCGGCGCTGCTGCAGCAGGTGCAGGGCCAGCTGCGCACTGTCGAATTGCCGCGCATCGACGAAACGCTGGCGGTCCTGGCGACAGCGGCGGCGGGCCGCTAGCATGCGCGCCGCCCTCTGGCTCCTGGCCCTGTTCGGCGTGGCCGTCGCGATTGCGCTGTTCGCGGGCAACAACCAAAGCACGGTCACCTTGTTCTGGCCGCCGTACCGGGTCGACCTTTCGCTGAACCTGGTACTGCTGCTGCTGTTTGGGGCATTCGTGTTCCTGCACACCGCACTCCGGGCGCTGGCGGCCCTGTTCGACCTGCCGCGCCAGGCATTGCGCTGGCGTTCGCAGCAGAAGGAGCGGGCCATGCATGGTTCGCTGCTCGATGCCTTCTCGCATCTGCTGGCCGGCCGCTTCATTCGCGCCCGCAAGTCGGCCGAGGCGGCGATCGGCCAGGAAAAATCGCTGGCGACCGGAGGGCAGCGGCCGGCCAATGCGGCGCAGCTGCGCACGCTCGCCCATTTGCTGGCTGCCGAGAGCGCGCAGGCATTGCAGGACCGCGCCGGCCGCGAGGAACACCTGAAACTGGCGCTGGAACAGGCCGCTTCGCGCGAAGCCCAGGAGACACACGAGGGCGCCTTGATGCGCGCGGCTCGTTGGTCGCTGGACGATCGCGAGCCGCAAGCCGCGATGAGCTGGCTGAAGGGCCTGCCGCACGGCGCGGCGCGCCGCACGATCGCGCTGCGCATGAAGCTGAAGGCGGCGCGCCAGAGCCGGCAGACCGCCGAGGCACTGGAGACGGCACGCCTGCTGTCCAAGCACCGCGCCTTTTCGACCACTGCGGCCGAGAGCATCGTGCGCGGCCTGGCGATCGACCTGCTCAACGATGCGCACGATGTCGCCCAACTGCAGCGGGCCTGGAACTGCCTGGAACCCGGGGAGCGCTTGATGCCCGAGCTGGCGGTTCACGCGGCGCAGCGGCTCACGACGCTCGGCGGCGACGCGCAGCTCGCGCGCGAATGGCTGCTGCCCGTTTGGGAACGGCAGTCGACACTGGACGACAACCTGAAGGTGAAGCTGGTCGGTGCGCTGGAAGCCGGCCTCGACAGCTTCGACGCCGCCTGGCTGGCGCGCATCGAAGCCGCGCAAAAAGCCAATCCGCGCGAAGCGACGCTGCAGTACCTGGCCGGCATGGCGTGCATGAAGCGACAGCTATGGGGCAAGGCGCAACAGCTCATGAGCCAGGCTTCGATCGGGCTGAAGGATGCGAAGCTGCACCGCAATGCCTGGCGCGCCCTGGCGTTGCTGGCCGAGGAACGCGGCGACCACGAAACCGCGGCCCAGTACTGGAAGAGTGCGGCCGGCGACTAGACCGGCCGCGCTTTTCCTTATTGCAGCGGCAGGCTGCCCTGCTCGAACGGCAGCTTCAGTTCGCGCAGGTCGCGCCGGGTCTCCACCAGCACCAGCGGACCCTCGTCGATCACGATGGCCGGCGGCCGCTCGCGTGGCACGCGTACCGGCTTCGGCTCGGCGGCGATAGCCGCCTGCACGGCCGCGATCTTCTCCGCATCCGAATTGACCCATTGCAAGCCGGAGCCTTCGGCAACGTGGGCTAGTTCATCGACCGGCAACTCGAAGGGCTGGACCTTCGGCAGCGGTGGCTTTGCCGGCGCTGCAGGCACGGCGGGCCGGGCCGCGGGGGCGGCGACCGCGGCTGCGGGTGCCGGTTCCGCTTCCTCTTTCACGAACCCGGTCGGGTAGCGCGTGCGCTCCACCGGTTCGGGTGCTCCCTCTTCGAACGGCGCCGCCGCGGGTGCACCGGCGCTTTCCTCGCGCGGCTGGCGCTCGCCACGTTCACGGCGATCCCGGCCGTAGCGGTCGCGCGAACGGCGGTCGCGCCGTTCTTCGCCGTCCTGCATGTCGGGCCGGGCGTCCTGGTGCGTGTGCGACTCGAGCACGGCGTCGGCAGCCGGCGCATGCTGGTCGCCCATGTCCGCGACAAGCCCGACGGAAGTCGCGGCGCCTGCCAGTGCCGCGGCTTCGGCGTCCTCGCCGGCGGTACCGGCTGCCTCGCGCGGGCCGCGTTCGCCGCGGCGTTCACCGCGGCGCCCATCGCCACGCTCGCGCCGGCCTTCGCCTCGTTCACCGCGTTCGCCGCGCGGCGGCCGGTCCTGGCGCTGCTCCGCGCCGGCGCCGTCCGCGCCGGCTTGCAGGTTGGCGATGGCGCCTTCGGCATTGCCGCGCGGTTCGCCGTCGCGGCGTTCCCGCTGGCCCTGACGTTCGCCCCGGCCTTCGCCGCGGCCTTCCCGGTCGCCGCGCTCCTGGCGTTCGCCGCGGCGCGCTTCGCCATCACGCTGGCGGCCGTCGGCGCCGCGCTGCTCGCCATCACGCCCGCGCCCACCTTCGGCGGTGCGCTGCTGGCCATCGGCGGCTTCGGCGCGCACTTCGCGGTCGCGGCGCTGCTCGCCGTCGCGGCCGCGACCTTCACCACGGCGTCCATCACGGCGTTCGCCATCGCGCCCGCGCCCACCGCGGCGGCCGTCGGCGCGGCCTTCACCGCGCCCGTCCGCGCGGCCTTCGCGCTTTTCCTCTTTCCTCGGCTGGATCACGGGTGCCGGCGCTGCCACCGGTGCCGGGGCAACGCCGAACAGTCCCTTGATCCAGGCCATGAAGCCGTGTTCGGCCGGCACCGGCGCAGGCGCCGGGGCTGGTGCCCGCGCGGGCTGCCTGGCGGCAACAGGTTCGGGCTTGACCGGCGCCGGCTTCGGCTCCGCGATCGGCGCCGGCGCATCCGGGAGCACGCCCTTGATGACCGGCTCCTGCTTGTTGCTGCGTTCGTGCGTGCGGCGCGTGACGGTGGTCGGATCCTCGAAGTCCTCGGCCATGTGATAGCTGGCCTGCAGGTTGTCCAGGCGCGGATCGTCATGCTTGAGGCGCTCGAGCCGGTAGTTGGGGGTCTCCAGCGTCTTGTTGGGAACCATGATGACGCTCAGGCGCTGCTTGAGTTCGATCTTGGCGATCTCGGTACGCTTTTCATTGAGCAGGAACGAAGCGACTTCCACCGGGACCTGCACGTGCACGGCAGCGGTGCCGTCCTTCATCGATTCTTCCTGGATGATCCGCAGGATCTGCAGCGCCGAGCTCTCCGTGTCGCGGATGTGGCCGTGGCCGCCGCAGCGAGGGCAGGGGATGGACGCGCCTTCGGACAAGGCCGGACGCAGGCGCTGGCGGCTCATTTCCATCAGGCCGAACTTGCTGATCGTGCCGAATTGCACGCGGGCGCGGTCCTGCCGCAGCGCGTCGCGCAAGCGGTTTTCCACCTCGCGCCGGTTGCGCGATTCCTCCATGTCGATGAAGTCGATCACGATCAGCCCGCCCAGGTCGCGCAGGCGCATCTGGCGCGCGACCTCGTCGGCGGCTTCCAGATTGGTGCGGGTGGCGGTTTCCTCGATGTCGCCGCCCTTGATCGCGCGCGCCGAGTTGACGTCGATCGAGACCAGCGCCTCGGTGTGGTCGATCACGACCACGCCGCCGGACGGCAGCTTGACTTCGCGTGCGTAAGCCGACTCGATCTGGTGCTCGATCTGGAAGCGCGAGAACAACGGCGCGTCGTCGCGGTAGCGTTTGACGCGCGGCGCGTGCTCCGGCATCACGTGGGCCATGAACTGCTGGGCCTGCTCGTAGATGTCGTCGGTGTCGATCAGGATGTCGCCGATGTCGTGGTTGAAATAGTCGCGGATCGCGCGGATCACCAGCGACGATTCCTGGTAGATCAGGAATGCGCCCTTGCCGCCTTTGGCCGCGCCGTCGATCGCGTTCCACAGCTTCAGGAGGTAGTTCAGGTCCCACTGCAGTTCGGGCGCGCTGCGGCCGATGCCGGCGGTGCGGGCGATGATGGACATGCCGTTGGGATATTCCAGCTGGTCCATCGCCTCCTTCAGATCGGCCCGGTCATCACCCTCTATCCGGCGGCTGACTCCCCCGCCGCGCGGGTTGTTGGGCATCAGCACGACATAGCGGCCTGCCAGCGAAACGAACGTCGTCAGGGCCGCCCCCTTGTTGCCGCGTTCTTCCTTTTCGACCTGGACCAGCAGCTCCTGCCCTTCCTTGATCGCGTCGTTGATGCGGGCCTGGGACACGGGCACGCCCTGGGCGAAATAGGTCTTGGAGATTTCCTTGAACGGCAGGAAACCGTGGCGGTCCTCGCCGTAGTCGACGAAGCAGGCCTCCAGCGAGGGCTCGACCCGCGTCACCACCGCCTTGTAGATGTTGCCCTTGCGCTGTTCGCGCCCTTCGATTTCAATTTCGTAGTCGAGGAGTTTTTGTCCATCGACGATCGCCAGCCGGCGTTCTTCCGCCTGCGTGGCGTTGATCAGCATGCGCTTCATCGCGTCACCCTTTTCTTTTCTTGTCCGGCCGGGCAGGCATCAGATCGCTCTTGCAATCCGGCTGCATGCACAACCTCTCACCGTACAGACCCATTGACGGGCCAACGATGCCTGCAGACGCTTCGAAACGATGGAATTGCCGGGGATGCGACGCGGCTGCCGAGAACTAACTCAGCAGGCGTGGCAAGGGCTCGTGGATGGGGGCGAAGAACGGGCCGCCATAACGGCAGACCTGAGGTGCTGCAAATATCGCAGCGTGTGCGGCCCGCGTAACGCGGGCCGGCGGCGATGCCATGCCTTCAGTCGGGGCTGTGAGCCACCGCCAGCAGGTCATGAAGATCGCCAACAACACAGGAGTTCTCGCTTTGATCCGTCCGCAAGCTTGGGCTCGCGGACTGGTATTCCGTATCAGTGTTTCAAAGTGCCGGATTGACCGAAACCTTGGCGGGCCATCGCCAGCATCTGGCTGGCAACCTGCGCGCGAAGATCACGATGGCATCGACCTTCCAGCGTGGCCGGTGGCAGTGCGTGGACTAAACTCCAAGGCAAATCAACCACTTACAGCGTTACGCTAGTGAAACAGATTATAGGGGGCGCGGCATCTCCTGCAAGCGCGCAGGTCAAAAAAGTCGAGGTGGACGAAGAATCCGCCGGCCAGCGGCTTGATAACTTTCTGATCCGGCGGCTCAAAGGCGTGCCCAAGACCCACGTCTATCGGATCATTCGCAGTGGCGAAGTGCGCGTGAACAGGGGCCGGGCGGCGGCCGACACACGAGTGGCAAGGGGGGATGTGGTGCGGCTGCCGCCGGTGCGGGTCTCGGTGACGGCGGCGCAGAAGCTGGACAAGCCGGCACCGCCCCGCGAGTTCCCGATCCTCTTCGAGGACGGGCATCTGATTGCCATCGACAAACCGGCTGGCGTGGCCGTGCACGGAGGCAGCGGAGTCAGTTTCGGCGTGATCGAACAGCTGCGGCAGGCGCGTCCCGGGGCGAAGTTCCTTGAACTGGTGCATCGGCTCGACCGCGAAACGTCGGGGATCCTGCTGGTGGCCAAGAAGCGCTCGGCCCTGACCCGGCTGCAGGATCAATTCCGCGAGCGCGAAACGGGCAAGACCTACCTGGCACTGGCGGCGGGTGCCTGGCCGGCGAACCGCAAGGTCATCGATGTGCCGCTGCACAAGTTCCTGCAGGCCGACGGCGAGCGCCGGGTCAAGGTGGTCGCCAAGGACGATCCGGACGGAATGCGATCGATCACACTGGTCAACGTAGCCTCGAAGGTGTTGCTCACCCTCCCTCTTGGAGAGGGCCGGGGCGAGGGCACCTTCACCCTCCTTGAAGTCACCATCAAGACCGGCAGGACGCACCAGATCCGGGTTCACCTGGCATCGCAGGGCCACCCGATCGCCGGCGACGACAAGTATGGCGACTTCGAGCTCAACAAGGCACTGCACAGACAGGGCCTCAAGCGCATGTACCTGCACGCGTGGCGGTTACAGTTCGATCATCCCGCGACTGGCGAGCGCATCGAATTGATGGCCGCGCTGCCGCCGGAATTGAAGAAGTTCGCCGACCATGCCCCCGCCGCGCCCCCGCCAGAGCACCCCGGAAAATAGCTCCGCGATTTCCCGGGGACCCCGCCGGTTTGACCTGATTGCATTCGATTGGGACGGCACGCTGTTCGATTCGACGCAGATCATCGTGCGTTGCATCCAGCGCGCCGTGGTGGATGTCGGCGGCGCCAGGCCCACGGACAAGGCCGCGGCCTATGTGATCGGCCTGGGCCTGATGCAGGCGCTGGCCCATGCGGCGCCCGACGTGCCGCAGGAGAAGTACCGCGAGCTCGGCGCCCGCTACCGGCATCACTACATCGCGCAGCAGAACGAGCTGAGCCTGTTCGAGGGAGTGCTGCCGCTGCTGGGTGAACTCAAGGCTCGTCAGCACTGGCTGGCGGTGGCGACCGGAAAATCCCGGCGCGGCCTGGACGACGTCCTGGACACCGTCCAGCTCAAGGGCATGTTCGACGGCTCGCGCACGGCCGATGAAACGGCGAGCAAGCCGCACCCGCTCATGCTCCAGGAACTGATGCGCGAATTCGGAACCGTCCCCGAACGAACGCTGATGATCGGCGACACGACGCATGACCTGCAGATGGCCGTGAATGCCGGTTGCGCTGCGGTGGGCGTGAGCTACGGCGCGCACGAAAGCGCGGACTTCGACGCGTTGAAACCGCTTTTCGTGGCGCACTCGGTACGCGATCTGCACGCGTGGCTGCTGGAAAACGCGTGAATGCGCTGATGTCCGAAGCGATCCCTCTTTGCAATTCGGCTGACCTGGTCGACGGAGGCGAAGCAGTGCCTTTCGATGTGGTTTTCGACGGCCACAGTTGCCGGGCTTTCGCGATCCGTTTCGACGGGCAGGTGCATGCCTATCTCAACCGCTGCGCTCACGTGGCGATGGAGCTCGATTGGCAGCCCAACCGCTTCTTCGACGAAACTGGCCGATGGCTGATCTGCGGAACTCATGGCGCGATTTATCGTCCGGACACCGGCGAGTGCGCGGCCGGTCCCTGCCGCAGTGGGCTGGTGAAGATCGGATTGACCGAGCAGGACGGCATGGTGCGCTGGCATACTGGCCACAACCTCAAACCTGTCGAGTTCTAGAACATGAGCGAAACCCAACCACCGGAATACCCGGGTGAAACCCAGCCACCTGCAGCCAACGCGCAGCCGGTGCGGGCCAATGCGCAGGCCGAAGCCGACCGGATCGGGACCGCGCCCGGCTGGGAACGGGCCACATTCGAAAAACTGATGTTCGCGACGCTGGACGAGCAGCGAACTGCACGCCGCTGGCGCAGTTTCATCCGCCTCGCCTGGCTGGCTTTTTTCGTTTTCCTGCTCTGGGCGCTGATGCATCGGGGCACGCCCAGCACGGACAAGTCGTCGCCGCATACGGCGGTCATCGAAATCAAAGGCGAAATTTCATCGGGCGCAGACACCAGCGCGGAAGCGGTGGTGGCTGCGATGCGATCGGCGTTCGAGGACGGCGGTGCCCAGGGCGTGGTCCTGCTGATCAACTCGCCCGGCGGCAGTCCCGTGCAGGCGGGCATCATCAACGACGAGATCAAGCGGCTGAGGACCAAGTACAAGAAGCCGATCTATGCAGTGGTGGAGGAGTCGTGTGCCTCGGCCGCGTACTACATAGCGGCCGCAACGGATCGCATCTTTGTCGACAAGGCGAGCATCGTCGGCAGCATTGGCGTGCTGATGGACGGCTTCGGTTTCACCGGGCTGATGGACAAGCTCGGGGTCGAGCGCCGGCTGATGACGGCCGGCGAAAACAAGGGCTTCCTGGATCCGTTCAGTCCGCAAACCGAAAAGCAGCGCGTGTTCGCGCAGTCGATGCTCGATCAGGTGCACCGGCAGTTCATCGACGCCGTGAAGGTGGGCCGCGGCAAGCGGCTGAAGGACGTGCCTGAGTTGTTCAGCGGCTTGTTCTGGACCGGCCAGCAGGCCGTCGAGCTGGGGCTGGCGGACCAGTTGGGCAATGTGGATTTCGTCGCGCGCGAAATCATCAAGGCCGAAGAACTGGTGGACTACACGCGGCGCGAAAACGTGGCCGAACGACTGGCCAAGAAATTCGGTGCGGCCGTGGGCGAAGGCGCGATCCATGCCCTGAAGACCGTGCCGGCGCTACGCTGACTGTCATGGCGGAGTTGATCCGCAGTCCATGCGTCCCCGAGGCCTGCCGGATCGGAGTCCGGCATGACAGCACTGACTTACCGGCCTATTGCGAACACCGCTGGGGTATCGCTTTTCACCGGAGCGCTGAGCTGCCTCCAGCGCCCGACCAGCTGGCTGCGGGCGAGCGCATCCGGCAGCGTGAGGCCGCTGCCCACCGCGAGGCGCGTCGAGGGCTGCAAGGTCCTGACCAGGGCATCCCACAGTGCGGCGTTGCGATAGGGCGTTTCGATGAAGAGCTGCGCCTGCCCGCTCTTGAGCGCCAGCGACTCGAGCTCGCGTATGCGCTGGGTCCGTTGCGCCGCATCCTGTGGCAGGTAGCCCGCGAACGCGAAGTTCTGCCCGTTCAGGCCGCTTGCCGCCAATGTGAGCAGCAGCGAAATGGGGCCCACCAGGGGTATGACCTGAAGCCCCGCATCATGGGCGGCTCGCACCACCGATGAGCCGGGATCGGCGATGGCCGGCATGCCGGCCTCGCTGACCAGTCCGATGTCGTGACCTTCATGCGCAGGTGCCAGCAGGCCGGCCGCATCGAAGCCGCCCTCGTGGTCACCTCGCTTGTGCACCTCGCGCGGCAGCTCGACTATTTGCTGCTCCTGCAACGGCAAGGCAAGCGGATGCAGCTGGCCAATTCGCTTGAGGTAGGCGCGCGTCGACTTGGCGTTTTCGCAAATCCAATGCGTCAGCGTCGCCGCGGCCGCCAGGCTGCCGGCAGGCAGCACGTCCGTCAGCGGTGCTTGCACTGCACAACCGAAGTCCAGCGGCGCTGGGACGAGAAAGAGCCTGCCGGCAGGCGCGGCCATCACAGCACCTTCACGCCCGCGGCCCGGATCATCCGGCAGGTGCGAATCAGCGGCAGCCCAACCAGCGCCGTCGGGTCGTCGCTGTCGATCGCTTCGAGCAGGGCGATGCCCAGGCCTTCGCTGCGGGCGCTGCCGGCGCAGTCGTACGGCCGTTCGGCCAGCAGGTAAGACTCGATTTCAGCGTCGCTCAAATCGCGGAAGGTCACCCTTACCGGCGCCACATCCAGCTGCTCGAATCCGGTAGCCGCGCACACGACCGCCACGGCGGTCTGGAATACGACGGTCTGGCCGCGCATCCGCCGCAGCTGGGCCACTGCTTTTTCGTGCGTGAGCGGTTTGCCCAGGGACTGGCCGGCGAGGTCGGCAACCTGGTCCGATCCGATGACGACCGCCTCGGGAAACTGCGCCGCCACAGCGCGGGCCTTGGCCAAGGCGAGGCGGCGCGCCAGCTCGACCGGGGGCTCGTTCGCTCCCGGAGTTTCGTCGACGTCGGGGACGGCAGTCTGGAATGGCAGGTTCAATCGAGACAGCAGGTCGCGCCGGTAGCGCGAGGTCGAGCCCAGCACAAGCGGGCGGTATTGGGCAGGAAGCGGGGTCTCGGACATGGCCTGATTCTCTTACACTGGCCCGATGATCAAGGACTTTCAGCCGCGGCGCCTGGACGTGAGGAGCTTCGCCGAGGAAGGCGCAGCGGTGAGCGGCCAGGAGCCGGTGCAGCAGCACCACCGGCTGATGGCCGAAACCCAGGAGCGCGGCGGCGCATCGCCGGTCACCTGGTCGGCGCGCGGCGAACTGCGCAACTCGCGCCATCTGTTTCCGGAGATCTGGCTGCATCTGAAAGCCCAAGTCGTGCTGGCGTTGACGTGCCAGCGCTGCCTCACTCCCGTCGATGTGCCGATTTCAGTGGAACGTTCCTTCCGCTTTGCCGCAGACGAGGACATGGCGGCGGCGCAGGACGAGCAATCGGAAGAAGATGTCCTCGCCCTGAGCCGCAGTTTCGATCTGGTCGAACTGGTCGAGGATGAACTGCTGATGGAGCTGCCATTGGCGCCGCGCCACGAACGGTGCCCGGTACCGGTGAAATTGACGGTGGTGGACGAGCGATTCGATGCCGCCGCGGCGCAGCAGGAGAACCCGTTTGCGGTCCTGGAGAAGTTCAAGCCGGGCAAGCCCAGGTAATTTCCCAGCCAAATCAACCAGTTGGGCTATAATCATGGGCTTCGCGCCCCCGGCATTGCAACCGTTCGGACGCTAATCCACCAAATCCACCGGCCTTGCGCGCGCGCAAGGCGTTTACGAATTCAGGAGCCCCCTCATGGCCGTCCAGCAGAACAAGAAATCGCCGTCCAAGCGCGGCATGCATCGGTCGCACAATGCGCTCGTCACACCGGGCATCGCCGTGGAGCCCACTACCGGCGAAACCCACCTGCGCCACCACATCAGCCCGACTGGCTTTTACCGCGGCCGCAAGGTGCTCAAGACCAAGAACGAAGCCTGACCTGGTTTCCCGCCCTCGTGGGCCCGGCTGCGCAGGCGCAGTGCGGGCCCTTTGTTTTTTGTCAGTCCGCGCGCGCTGCCGCGGCGTTGAATGACCGAAATTCGTTCTACATTTGAGGCCATGACTACTCTGGCCGTCGACTGCATGGGGGGTGACCACGGTCCCCATGTCACGCTCGCTGCCTGCAGGAATTTTCTGGAACGCCATCCCGATGCGCGGCTGCTGCTGGTGGGAGTGCCGGACAGCCTGGGCGACTTCAACCACCCGCGCGCCCGCGTCGTGCCGGCGTCGGAGGTGGTGGCCATGCACGACGCCGTCGAAGTGGCGCTGCGCAAGAAGAAGGACTCCTCGATGCGGGTTGCCATCGAGCAGGTCAAGCACGGCCAGGCGCAGGCCGCCGTGTCTGCGGGCAATACCGGTGCCCTGATGGCGCTGGCGCGCTATCTTCTGAAGACCGTGGATGGCATCGACCGTCCCGCCATCGCTTCCCATTTGCCCAACGCGACGGGCGGTGCCACGACCGTTCTCGACCTCGGCGCCAACGTGGATTGCACCGAACAGCACCTGCTTCAATTCGCCGTGATGGGTTCGGCCCTGGTTTCGGCGCTGAACCATGTGGAGTCGCCCTCGGTCGGCCTGTTGAACATCGGGGAAGAGATCATCAAGGGCAGCGACGTCATCAAGAAGGCCGGTGAGCTGCTGCGTGCGGCGGCCAGCTCCGGCGACCTGAACTTCTATGGCAACGTGGAGGGCAACGACATCTTCAAGGGGACGACCGATATCGTGGTCTGCGACGGCTTCGTCGGCAACGTCGCCCTGAAGACCGGCGAAGGCCTGGCATCGATGGTCGCGGAATTTCTCAAAGAGGAATTTTCCAGGAATATCCTGACGAAATTGGCTGCGTTGGCCGTCTTTCCCATCCTGTCCGCCTTCAAGGGCCGTCTCGACTACCGCCGCTACAACGGCGCCGCGTTGCTGGGCCTGCGCGGCCTGGTGTTCAAGAGTCATGGTAGGGCTGACGCGTTCGCTTTCGAGCAGTGCCTGAACCGGGCGTATGATGCGGCCCGAAACAACCTGCTCGACCGTGTAAAGGCTCGCATCGCCCACGCCAGGCCTCTGCTGCTGGGCAGTGAAGGCTGTGCGCTGCCCCTGGAAACCGCCACTACAAACTAATGCCAAGATATTCCCGCATCAGCGGCACCGGCAGCTATCTGCCCCCACGCCGCCTGACCAATGCCGACCTGGCGGCCGAACTCGCCGACAAGGGCGTGGAAACCTCGGATCAATGGATCGTCGAGCGCACGGGAATCCACGCCCGCCACTTCGCGGCGCCCGGCGTCAACACGAGCGATCTCGGCGCGCGCGCCGCACGCCAGGCGATCGAGGCTGCGGGCATCGCGCCCGAGGAAATCGACCTGATCATCCTGGCCACGTCCACGCCGGACATGGTTTTCCCGTCCGCGGCCTGCATCCTGCAGAACAAGCTGGGCATCGCCGGCTGCCCGGCGTTTGACGTGCAGGCCGTCTGCAGCGGCTTCGTCTACGGGCTTGCAATCGCCGATTCCATGATCAAGACCGGCGCGGCGAACAAGGCCCTGGTGATCGGGGCGGAGGTGTTCTCGCGCATTCTCGACTTCAACGACCGGACGACCTGCGTACTATTCGGCGACGGCGCCGGCGCAGTGGTGCTGGAAGCATCCGACACGCCCGGCATCCTGGCGAGCGATCTGCATGCCGACGGCAAACACGTGGGCATCCTCTGCGTGCCGGGTACCGTCTCCGGCGGCAAGGTGCTGGGCGATCCCCTGCTCAAGATGGACGGCCAGGCGGTGTTCAAGCTGGCGGTGGGAGTGCTGGAAGACGCGGCCCGGGCCGCGCTGGCCAAGGCGGACAAAACCGCCGCCGATATCGACTGGCTGATTCCTCACCAGGCGAACATCCGCATCATGCAGGGCACGGCCAGGAAGCTGAAGGTGCCGCTGGACAAGGTGATCGTGACCGTGGACGAGCACGGCAATACCTCCGCTGCATCGATACCTCTCGCCCTTGACTCCGCCGTGCGCAGCGGCAAGGTGAAGAAGGGCGACACGCTGATGCTGGAAGGCGTGGGCGGGGGCTTCACCTGGGGCGCGGTCCTGCTGGATTTCTAGGTCACGGGCCGCTGCGGCGTTGCGCCGCACGTCATTTCTTTCTTGGGAAAGTGCATGAAACCGTTCGCATTCGTCTTTCCGGGCCAGGGCTCCCAAGCCGTCGGCATGCTCGATGGCTGGGGCCGCCACCCGGCCGTGGCGCAGGCGTTGCAGGAAGCGTCCGACGCGCTGGGCGAAGACGTCGCCAAGCTGGTCAGGGAAGGGCCCAAGGAAGCCCTGGCGCTGACTACCAATACGCAGCCCGTGATGCTGGTGGCCGGTGTTGCGGCTTACCGGGTCTGGCGCGCCGAGGGCGGGGCGGCGCCGGCCGTCGCGGCGGGTCATTCGCTGGGCGAGTACTCGGCGCTGGTGGCTGCCGGCGTGCTCACGCTGGCTCAGGCCGCGCCGCTGGTGCGCTTTCGCGCGCAGGCGATGCAGGATGCGGTGCCCGTGGGTGCCGGGGCGATGGCGGCGATCCTCGGGATGGACGCTCGCAAGGTGATCGAAGGCTGCTCGGAAGCCGTGCGCAGCTTCGGGATCAACTCCGGCGAGACGGTGGAGGCGGCCAATTTCAATGATCCGGCGCAAACGGTGATCGCAGGCAGCAGGGCTGCCGTCGAGAAAGCCTGCGAAATTCTCAAGGCCAACGGGGCGAAGCGCGCGCTGCCGCTGCCGGTCTCGGCGCCATTCCATTCGAGCCTGATGAAGCCGGCCGCCGAAAAGCTCCGCGAAAAGCTCGCCGCGACCCCTTTCGCGGCCCCGCAGATTCCGGTCGTCAACAATATCGAGGCCAAGGTCGAAACCGATCCCGACCGGATTCGCGCCGCGCTCTACGAGCAGGCGTTCGGGCCGGTACGCTGGGTCGATTGCGTGCAGGCGATCAAGGCGCGCGGCATCACCACGATCGTCGAATGCGGGCCGGGCAAGGTGCTGGCCGGGCTGTGCCGGCGCATCGATGCCGAACTGACCGGCGCCGCGCTGTTTGACCCCGCCACGCTGGCCGAGGTGAAAGGACTGCTCGCATGAAATCCGGCTTCGACGGCCAAGTGGCCCTGGTCACAGGCGCTTCGCGGGGGATCGGCGCCGCCATTGCGCTGGAGCTGGCGCAAGGCGGACTGAAGGTCATCGGCACTGCGACCAGCGACGATGGCGCGGCCGCGATCGGCCGGGCCCTGGCGGCGCACGCCGGGTGCCGGGGCGCCCGGCTCGACGTGAACGATGCGGCCGCCGCCGAGGCGCTCGTCGACACTATCGTCAAGGAGCACGGCGGCTTGCAAGTGCTGGTCAATAACGCAGGCATCACGCGCGACACGCTGGCGATGCGGCTGAAGGACGAGGACTGGGACGCGGTGCTGGATACCAACCTCAAGGCCGTGTTTCGCATGAGCCGCGCGGTGATGCGCACCATGATGAAACAGCGCTAAGGCCGCATCATCAATATCACTTCGATGGTCGGGGCTTCGGGCAATCCGGGCCAGGCCAACTATGCGGCGGCGAAAGCGGGTGTCGCCGGGATGACTCGCGCCCTGGCGCGCGAGCTGGGAAGCCGGGCGATCACCGTCAATTGCGTCGCGCCCGGATTCATCGACACCGACATGACGTCGCGCTTGCCGGAAGAACAGCGCAAAGCCTTGCTCGGGCAGATTCCGCTGGGCCACCTGGGCCAGCCGGCCGACGTGGCGCATGCGGTGGCCTTTCTCGCTTCGCCGCGGGCCGGCTACGTCACGGGGCAGGAGATCCACGTGAACGGCGGCATGTACATGTGATGGGCGGGCCAAGCCGGTTCATCCGCCCGGTGGCGGTCTCGGGGGAAGGCTCCCCGCCGACCGCTAGAATCGCGGATTCATTCACAACCCTTTGAGGGAACCATGAGCGATATCGAAGCACGTGTCAAAAAAATCATCGCAGAACAACTCGGCGTGGAGGAGTCCCAGGTCACCAGCGAAAAAGCATTCGTGGCCGACCTCGGTGCCGATTCGCTCGACACGGTGGAACTGGTGATGGCGCTCGAGGACGAGTTCGGCATCGAGATCCCGGACGAGGACGCCGAGAAGATCACGACGGTGCAGAACGCCATCGACTACGCCAACGCCCACCAGAAGGCCTGAAGGCCGCGGCAGTTTGAAAGGTTTGGCCCCATGACCAGACGCCGAGTTGTCGTCACCGGCCTGGGATGCGTCAGCCCCGTGGGAAACACGGTGGCCGAGTCCTGGTCCAACCTGCTCGCCGGCAAGCCCGGCATCGACTTCATCACGCTGTTCGATGCGAGCAATTTCGCCTGCAAGTTCGCCGGCGAGGTGAAGGGTTTCAATGTCGAAGACTACATGCCGGCGAAAGAAGCTCGCCACATGGACACCTTCATCCACTACGGGGTGGCGGCTTCGATCCAGGCGGTGCGCGACGCGGGCTTGCCGACCAACGATGCGCTGAGCGAAGACCAGGCCGAGCGCATCGGCTGCCTGATGGGCTCGGGCATCGGCGGCCTGCCGCTGATCGAAGAGA
>DATNBX010000153.1:0-12960 GCA_035571795.1 Ramlibacter sp. | reverse complement strand
GCTCCTCGCGCAGCTTCACGACGTCCGCGCGCAGTTGCACGAGCTCTTCCTTGGCGCCCGTGTCCAGGCCCGCGATGCTCTTGCCGAACTCGAACGCCCACAACCCGATGGCGGCACAAAAGCCCAATACGATCGCCGCGGCAACCCAGCGCAGCGGCCAGGGCATGGCACTGCGCACGGCCATGCGCGGGGCGCTGATCGTCAGGCGGCGGCGCAGCAGTCGGAAGCGCATCTCGGCGTTGTCTCCTTGTGTCCTTGCTCAACAATACAGGCAGAAAAAAGCCGCAGCAAGCAAACTTGTGCGGCTTTGTCTGAATAGCGCGAAAAACTCTAGCGCTTGGAGAACTGCTTGCGGCGGCGTGCGGAGTGCAGGCCGACCTTCTTGCGTTCGACTTCGCGCGCATCGCGCGTCACGAAGCCGGCTTGCGACAGCGCCGGCTTGAGCGTCGCGTCATAGTCGATCAGCGCGCGGGTGATACCGTGGCGCGTGGCGCCGGCCTGGCCGGACTCGCCGCCGCCGTGCACGTTGACCTGGATGTCAAACGTCTCGACGTGGTTGGTCAAGAACAGGGGTTGCTTGACGATCATGATCGAGGTCTGGCGGCCGAAGAACTCCTGGATGTCCCTGCCGTTGACCGTGATCTTGCCCGAGCCTTTTTTCAGGAACACGCGCGCGACGCTGGACTTGCGGCGGCCGGTTCCATTGTTCCATTCACCAATCATTCTCAAGGCTCCTTAGATTTCCAGCAGCTTGGGCTGCTGGGCGGTGTGGGGATGCTCGGCGCCGCCGTACACCTTGAGTTTCTTGATCATCGCGTAGCCCAGCGGCCCCTTGGGCAGCATGCCCTTGACGGCCTTTTCCAGCGCGCGGCCGGGATGCTTGGCTTGCATGTCGCGGAAGTTGGTCGCGGTGATGCCGCCCGGATAGCCCGAGTGGCGGTAGTACACCTTGTCCTGGTTTTTCGTGCCCGTCACACGGAGCTGGGCAGCATTGATGATGACGATGAAGTCACCGGTATCGACGTGAGGCGTGTAAATGGCCTTGTGTTTGCCGCGCAAACGGAGAGCAACTTCGCTGGCTACTCGTCCGAGCACCTTATCGGTGGCGTCAATCACAAACCACTCGTGCGTCACGTCAGCGGGTTTCGCGCTGAACGTAGTCATGAGTATCTTTCGACAAAGGTTTGGCGGGCCCTTTTCCACGGTCGGTGTTCCTCTGGCGGGAATCTCTTAGGTGGGGTGCAAGCTCCGTCGCGGGGCCACAATGCGCTGCGGAGCCTGCCATTATACGAAAAACCAATACCTTGGTACAAGGCGCGCCTGGGCGACCGGAGCCGCGCGAGCGCCAAGGCGAAAATCGACTCCTTGCTTCGAGGGACTTCACATGAACGGCGCCGACGCTCTCTGCGATACCTTGCTGGCCGGCGGGGTAGACACCTGCTTTGCCAATCCGGGCACCTCCGAGATGCACTTCGTGGCGGCACTGGACCGAAAGCCGCGCATGCGCTGCGTGCTGGGGCTGTTCGAGGGGGTGGTGACCGGTGCGGCGGATGGCTATGCACGCATGGCCGACAAACCGGCCGCGACGTTGTTGCACCTCGGGCCGGGGCTGGCCAATGGCCTGGCAAACCTGCACAACGCGAAACGCGGCCGCTCGCCGGTGGTCAACATCGTCGGGGATCACGCGAGCTATCACCTGAAACACGACGCACCCCTGACCACCGACATCGAGAGCCTCGCCCGCCCGATGTCGCACTGGGTCGGCCGGGTCGAGAGCGCAGACGATGTCTCCCGCGCCGCCGCCCAGGCAATCCGGGAGGCGAGAACCGCGCCCGGGCGGATCGCGACGCTCATCCTGCCGGCTGATGCAGCCTGGACGCAGACGCAGGCACCGTCGAGCCCGGTGACCGACCCGGCCGCACGGGTCCGGGTTCCGCAGCAGCAGATCCGGGACGCCGCAGCGGCGATCCGCTCGGGCAAACGCACGACGCTGATGCTGTCGGGCGTGGGCTTGCGGGCCAATGCGCTGGAAACCGCCGGGCGCATCGCCAAGGCGACCGGCGTGCGCCTGCTGGCGCAACAATCGAACTCCCGGATGGAACGCGGCGCCGGCCGGGTCGCCGTCGAACGCGTTCCGTATCCGGTCGACCAGGCGCTCGCGGCCCTCAAGGACGTCGAGCAGTTGATCCTGGTCGGTGCGAAAGCGCCGGTGGCTTTCTTCGCGTACCCCGGCAAGCCCAGCGTGATGACGCCCGAGCACTGCTCGATCATGACCCTCGCCGACCCCGCTGACGACCTGCTGGATGCGTTGCAATGGCTGGCTGACGAACTCGGTGTGGGGCGCGGTGTGACACCCGATGTGCCGGAGCTGAAAAGGCCGGAGCTGCCCACCGGCGCGCTCACAGCCAGCGCAGTTGCCACAGCGCTGGCCGCGTTCATGCCCGAGAACGCCATCGTCTGCGACGAATCGGTCTCGTCCGGGCGCAACCTGTTCCAGTTCACGCGCACCGTGCCGCAGCACGATTATTTGCAGCTCACCGGCGGCGCGATCGGAGCGGGCCTGCCGATGGCCACCGGTGCGGCGATCGCGTGCCCCGATCGAAAAGTGATCTGCCTCGAGGCTGACGGCAGCGGCATGTATACCCTGCAGGCGTTGTGGACGCAGGCACGAGAGGCCCTCGATGTGGTCACGATCGTTTTCGCCAACCGTTCCTACGCCATTCTCCGCGGCGAGTTGCGCGATGTCGGCGCCGGCGAGCCCGGAGTCAATGCCAGGCGCATGCTCGACCTCGACCAGCCCGCGCTGCAATGGACCAAGCTGGCCGCCGGGATGGGTATGGAAGCGGCGCGCACAACCACAGCGGAAGAGTTCTGCAATGCGCTGAAGTCCGCGCTGTCGCGCGAAGGGCCGTTCCTGATCGAAGCGATGATCTGACGTTCCCGCGGCAATGCGCCGGTTACCATCGCCCGCATGTTCAGTTACCGCCACGCCTTCCATGCAGGCAGTCACGCCGATGTGCTCAAGCACGCGATGCTGATCGCCATGCTGCGGCACCTGACGCAGAAGGACGCGGCGCTGACCGTCGTCGACACCCATGCCGGTGCGGGCTTGTACCGGCTCGACGGCGACTACGCGGGCACTTCGGGCGAAGCGGCAGACGGTGTGGTCAAGCTGTTCGCTGCCCTCTCACCCGCCGACCCGTCCCGCGCCGCCATCAAGAACGTAGCGCCGCTATTGCAGGACTACATGGAGATCGTCGCGGCATTCAATGCGCCGGGCCAGTTGAAGGTCTATCCCGGATCGCCTTTCATCGCCCAGCGGCTGCTGCGCGAAGAGGCGCGCGACAAGCTCAAACTGTTCGAGCTGCACCCGACCGACATCAAGGCGCTGGCCGGCAACATTGCGCAACTCAAGGCCGGACGCCAGGTGGCCGTGGCGCGCCAGGACGGCTTCGAGGGCCTGAAGGCGTTCCTGCCGCCGCCGTCACGCCGGGCGCTGGTGCTGATCGACCCGAGCTACGAGATCAAGAGCGATTACCAGAAAGTAAGCGCGTGCATACAGGACAGCCTGAAGCGCTTCGCAACCGGCACTTACGCGGTCTGGTATCCCATCATTCCTCGGGCTGAAGCCCACGAGTTGCCGCGGCGACTCAAGACCCTGGCCGCCCAGGCCGGCAAGCCATGGTTGCACGCGACGCTTGCCATCGGCCAGGCCGAAGAGCGCAACGTGCCGGGTGAGCCCGTGCGCGGCCAGGGCCTGACGGCCAGCGGCATGTTCGTCATCAATCCGCCCCACACGCTCAAGGCTGGGCTGCAGGCGGCGCTGCCACAGCTGCTGGAGGTGCTCGGCCGCGGCCGCGGGCAAGGCCAGCTGCTCGAATCCGGCGGGTGATCCGCGAAGCCGAGCAATAGGGGTATTTTCATTAACCGACCGATCGGTCGGTTAATTACTATACTCCCCCGATGTACACGCAAGCCCTCGATCTGCCCGACCCGGAGCGGGCCGGACTGAAGTCCGTGCCGGCGCCCGCCGACGATGCGCGCCAAGTCGCCTTCGACGCCAAGATCGACACCGATCGCCGGATCGAGCCGCAGGACTGGATGCCCGAGGCGTATCGCAAGACCCTGGTGCGCCAGATCAGCCAGCACGCCCACAGCGAGATCGTCGGCATGCTGCCCGAGGGCAACTGGATTTCGCGCGCGCCATCGTTGAAGCGCAAGGCGATCCTGCTGGCCAAGGTGCAGGACGAAGGCGGCCATGGCCTGTATCTCTACTCGGCGGCGGAAACGCTGGGGGTGAGCCGCGATGCGATGGTGGATGCCCTGCACAGCGGCAAAGCCAAGTACAGCTCGATCTTCAACTATCCGACCCTGACCTGGGCCGACGTGGGCACCATCGGCTGGCTGGTCGACGGCGCGGCCATCATGAACCAGGTGCCGATCTGCCGCTGCTCCTATGGGCCGTACGCGCGGGCGATGATCCGCATCTGCAAGGAAGAAAGCTTCCACCAGCGCCAGGGCTTCGACAGCCTGATGGCGCTGATGAAAGGCACGCCGGCGCAACGCCAGATGGTGCAGGACGCCGTGAACCGCTGGTGGTGGCCGGTGCTGGCGATGTTCGGCCCGCCCGACACGGACAGCCCGAACAGCGCGCTCGGAATGCGCTGGGGCATCAAGCGAATCAGCAATGACGATCTGCGCCAGAAGTTCGTCGACGCCACGGTCCCGCAGGCCGGCATCCTCGGCGTGACACTGCCCGATCCCCAACTCGAATGGAACGAGGAGCGGCAGCACTACGACTACGGCGCCATCGACTGGGATGAGTTCTGGGCCGTCGTCAACGGCAATGGCCCGTGCAACAAGGAACGCCTGGCGACGCGCGTGAAGGCGCACGCCGACGGCCAGTGGGTGCGTGACGCCGCGCTCGCGCATGCGCGCAAGAAAGAAGCGCGGGCGATGAAGGAGGCAGCGTGACAGCAGATATTTCCGCAAAGCAGTTGCCCTCCCCTGGTGAGGGGAGGGATGGGGAGGGGTCGAGCCAGCTTGGGCCCTTGGCCGGCGCGTCCGCAGGACGCGAATGGCCACTCTGGGAAGTGTTCATTCGCTCGAAACAAGGGCTGGAACACAAGCACTGCGGCAGCCTGCATGCGGCCGACGCCAGGCAGGCACTGCAGATGGCGCGCGATGTCTATACCCGCCGGCAGGAAGGCGTGAGCATCTGGGTGGTGCCCTCCACGCTGATCACCGCCAGCGAACCCGATGACAAGGCGGAGTTCTTCGAGCCCGCCGGCGACAAGATTTACCGGCATCCCAGCTTCTACGACATTCCCGACGAAGTGGGCCACATGTGATGGACCGCGCGAGGCTAGACGGACCGGCGGCGGCGCCGATCGATTACCTTTTGCACCTGGCGGACAACGCCATGGTGCTGGGGCAGCGCAACGCCGAATGGTGTGGGCACGGCCCGGTGCTGGAAGAAGACATCGCCATGGCCAACATGAGCCTGGACCTGATCGGCCAGGCTCGCCTGCTGTACCAGCACGCGGCCGCGCTGACGGGCTCCGGCACGACCGAGGACAGCCTGGCGTATTTCCGTGACACCGGCCAGTTCCGCAATTACATGCTGCTGGAACTGCCGCACCATGGCCCGCTGGCCGGCACCGCCGCGGCGGATCGCGACTACGCGACCACGATCGCCCGCAATTTCCTGTACAGCGCGCTGATGCTGCTCGTCTGGGAATCGCTGCAGGAATCGAAGGACCCGCAACTCGCCGCGATCGCGGCGAAGTCATTGAAAGAAACGCGCTATCACCTGCGGCATGCCCGCGACTGGCTGGTGCGCCTGGGCGACGGCACCCCCGAATCGCACGCGCGCATGCAGGCGGCGCTGGATCACCTGATGCCGTATACGCAGGAGTTCTGGACGCCGTCGCCGCCCGAAGCCGAGGCCATGTCGGGCGGCACCGGTGTAGACACCCGGCTATTGCGCGAGGCCTGGGAGGCCGAAGTCGACGCCGCGCTGGCCGAGGCCACCTTGCAGCGGCCGCGGCCTGGCGGCTATGTCCCGCGCGGCAAGGAAGGACTTCACTCGGAGCACCTGAGCTATCTGCTGGCTGAAATGCAGGGTCTTGCGCGCCAACATCCGGGTGCCCTATGGTGAGTGCGGTGCAGCGTGCGTGGGACTTGCTCGAGACAATCCCCGACCCCGAGATCCCCGTCGTGTCCATCCGGGAGCTGGGCATCCTGCGCGAAATCAACGAACGCGACGGCGAGCTGGAAGTGGTGATCACGCCCACCTACAGCGGCTGCCCGGCCATGGGACAGATCGAAGACGACGTGCGCGCCGCGCTGGCCGCCAATGACCTGCGGGCCGCCGTGGTGACGCGGCTGGCGCCGGCCTGGACCACCGACTGGATCACCGACGAGGCAAAACAGAAACTGCGGACCTTCGGCATCTCGCCACCTCATGCGGCCCCCGAGGTGAGCGTCGTGTGGTTCGCGCGAGCGGCGGCGAACGTCGCAATGGCCGTGGCCTGCCCGCACTGCGGCTCGGCCAACACCACCGAGACCTCGCACTTCAGCTCGACGGCGTGCAAGGCGCTGTACAAGTGCCTCGATTGCCGCGAGCCCTTCGACTACTTCAAGCCGTTTTGATCGCTGCATAGATGGCTGCGCATTTCCACACGCTCGCGGTCAAGCGCATCACGCCCGACGCGGCCGGCTCGGCCGCGATCACGTTGCAGGTGCCCGCGGCGCTGCGCGATGGCTTCGATTTCCGGCCCGGCCAGTTCCTGACGCTGCGCGCCACCATCGATGGCCAGGACACCCGGCGCAGCTACTCGATCTGCAGTCCACGCCAGCGCTATCTGCAGACAGGAGAAATCGACATCGGCGTCAAGCCGGTCGAAGGCGGGACGTTCTCGCGCTGGGCGCTGGCGCAGCTGCGCGCGGGCGATGCGATCGAGGTGCTGCCGCCGGATGGCCGCTTCACCCCGCGGATTGCCGGTGCCCGGCACCGGGTCGGCTTCGCGGCCGGCTCCGGCGTCACGCCGGTGCTGTCGATCATGGCCAGTACGCTGGCGGCCGAACCGCAGTCCCGCTTCACGCTGGTCTATGGCAACCAGCGCATCAGCACCATCATGTTCAGCGAGGTCTTGCAGGACCTGAAGGATCGCTACCCGGCCCGCGTCTCGCTGATCCACCTGCTGTCGCGCCAGCCGCAGGAGCTGGATCTGCTCAATGGCCGCATCGATGCAGCCAAGATCGGCGAGCTGCTGCGCGGCATCCTGCCGGCCCGCGACATCGACGAGGCGTTCATCTGCGGTCCCGAGGGCATGATCGAGGAGACGCAGCGCGCCTTGCTGGCGGGCGGCGTGCCGGCCGAACGCATCCATTTCGAGCGCTTCATCCCGGCGGCGCCAACCACTACGACCAAAGCCGCGCCGCGCCCTGTGTCCGCCTCGGCAGCGGGCGAGCCGCCCGCCCGGCACCGGCTGGAAGTTGTGCTCGACGGCAAGACCCACCAGCTCGCGATGGGCGACGACGACCGGGTGCTCGACACAGCGCTGGAAGCCGGCCTGGACCTGCCCTATTCATGCAAGAGCGGTGTCTGCTGCACCTGCCGTGCCCGCGTGCTGGAGGGCAAAGTGCAGATGGAGAAAAACTTCACGCTCGAGGACTGGGAAATCGCCAAGGGCTTCGTGCTGACCTGCCAGTCGCGGCCGCTCACCGATCGCGTGGTCGTGAGCTACGACGAACGCTGACGGTTCCCGTCGAGCCAGGCGGCCCGTGCGGGGCCATCCCCAAAGTGTGCAATGAGGTAACGGTTGCCACGTGCGGAATCGATTGGCCGAAAAATCGCAAGAGGTTCAGCTTGCGTTTTCGTCGCCGCGAAATTAAGTTTGCCCGGACCTCGAACTTCACAGTTCTGAAGACGCCATGTTCCCGAGTCGAATCTCCACCCGTGCGGGGCTCGCGGCCCTGCTTTCGCTGCAATTCTTCTCCCCCGTGCTCGGGCAACCTTCGGTCGGCCCGGCGACTGCCGGGCCTCCTGCGAATCTCTTTGTACCGGGCACGGCGTGCCAGGCGCCTTCGGTCGAAGCTGCCGTGCTGGCGCGCGAAACCAGTGTGTTGGGACCTGCGCATGCCGAGGACCACGCGCGTATGCGGGCGCAGCAGTGCGAGGTCGAGCGCGGGCTGCGCCCGGTGCCGGCCCAGGGTGCTGCCAGGTTGGGGCCGGCGACGCTGCAGGAGGACACCGCCGCGGTGGCGACCGCGAACCAGATTGCAGCGGGAAGCCAGATGTCGGTATCCGCGGCTTCAGCGCGCAGCGCCAAGACCAGCGGCTCCCAGGGTCGCTGGAGTGACCCCTTCATTATTCCGGTAGTCGGCGTCACCGCTGTCGTGCTGCACACCGGCAAGGTGCTGTTCTGGTCCTACGACCCGGCCACCTGGGGAAACCCGGCGAGCTCGAACACTGGCGTGGCGTACATCTGGGATCCGGCCACGCGGACCGGGCACTCGATTGCACCTCCCGAGAACATCTGGTGCGGCGGGCAGACCGTGATCGCGGACGGCAGGGTTTTCGTCGCAGGAGGAAACCTTCGCTACCCGGACCCGAACGCGACCGCCGGCGCCCAAAGCTGGGAAGGAACATTGACGAGCTACACCTTCATCCCGGCAACCGAATCGTTCGTGAAACAGCCGGACATGCTGCGAGGTCGGTGGTACCCGACGACGACCGGGCTTGCCGACAATCGCGTGGTCATCACCAGTGGCTACGACCAGACCGGGAGCGACACGATCAACAATTACGTCGAGATCTTCACGCCCAGCGCGGACCCTGCAGGCATGGGGAGCATCGCGCTGGCGGGCACCCACAATTCGTCCGGCCTTTATCCGCAGCAGTTCCTGCTATCCGGCGGCTCCGTGCTGGAGGCCGGCCCAGCGCCCTCTTCGAGCTATGTGTTCAACCCTGCCGCAAACCAGTGGACCCAAATGCCCGCGATGCTGAGTTCTCACTGGGGCTACGATAATGGGATCATCTACACCGATCTTTCGGGCGGAGCGACCCGGCAGGTGGTCATGGTGGCCGGTGGAACCAACACATCGCAGTCCGTCACTGCCAATGAATGGCTCGACGGAAATTCCCCTGCCGCGGGTTGGCGGCCTTTCCCCCAATGGCTGCAGCCGCGGCACAACAGCAATACGGTGATCCTGCCCGACGGAAAATTGCTCACGGTTGGCGGGAACCGCGCCACGACGACTTACGACAATCCGTTGCTCGAGGCCGAAATGTATTCGACCGACGCCACCATCACCAGCGGCAAGTGGCAGAGGATGGCCGCTCCTGCCATCCAGGCGGCCTACCACTCCAGCGCGGTATTGCTGCCGGACGCGACGGTGCTGCTGTCGCAGGATGACATGGACCATTCGGCGGCAGCGGCAGCACAGCACAAGGCGCAGATCTACTCGCCGCCTTACCTGTTCCAGGGCCCCCGGCCCACAATCAATACCGCGCCGGCGAGCGTAGGCCATGGGCAGAGCTTCGATGTCGGGACCGATCGCAATGTGGCTTCCGCCGTGCTGATGGCGCCCGGCGCCACGACGCATGGCAACGACATGCACCAGCGGGCAATTCGCTTGCCGGTGCAGCTGCGCAGCAACGGCTTGACCGCGACCATACCTGGTTCGGCGGCGATCGTCCCGTCGGGGTATTACATGTTGTTCGTTCTGGATTCGAGCGGTACGCCGTCGGTGGCCATGTTCGTCCGGGTCGTTTGACACGGCCCGCATTGCCGAGTGCGGCGGCCCCCTCCTTAGGCTATGTCCCACATGGAAAGGGACATTTCGACCATTGAAATCGGGATGCAGCCAATGTTAAGGTCTTCAGCAGTGAGGCAACCCGTTGCGCAAGCCGGTCAGCACAGCACCAGCAGCTGTCCAGCGGTTATGAAAGATGTCCTTCTCCAGATTTAGCTCGGTGATCGTTGGCAGGCGCGTGGCTTTCCTCACCGCGCTGTGTTGTGTTGTTTCGCTGGTGCTGCTCGGCACCTATCTTGTGCCGCCGCGATACGCAGCCAAAGCGCAGGTGATCGTCGAGGGCAGGGCATCGTCCTCGCCGGCGCAACCGACAATCGCGAGTCGTGTTGCGACCGAAGCTGACCTCTTGGAGAGCGAGCGCGTGTCGATCGCTGCGCTGCGGCTGCTGGGCCTTCAGAACGACCCGGCGATGTTGAACAAATGGAAAGACCAGACCGGCGGTCGTGGCGATTTCGAATCCTGGATGGCGGAGCAGTTGCTGAAAAAGCTCGACGTCAAGCCTTCCCGTGAGTCAAACGTCATCACCGTGTCGTATAGCTCGCCCGATCCGGTCGTCGCGGCGAAAACCGCGAATGCCTTCGTCAAGGCATACATCGATATAGCGCGCGAACTGCGCGAGGAAACCGCGGTACAGTCGTCCGATACCTTCGGCGGCAGGACAAAGCGCCTCAAGGCGGCGCTCGACCAAGCCGAACAAAGGCTGGCCAGCTTCGAGACCGAAAACGGAGTAGCCTTCACGGATGAACGGCTCGACGTCGAAAACCTGCGGTTGTCGGAACTCAATGCACAGCTTGTCACCCTGCAATCCGCCGCCGCAAATGCGGCCGGGCGGCAGAGGCAGGCGGCCCTCAACGAGTCGGGCATGGAGGAAGTTGTTAGAGACCCCTTGGTTTCATCCCTGAGCCTGGACCTGGCGAGGCAGGAAGGACGGCTCGCCGAGCTTCGGTCGAGGGTAGGGGATCAGCACCCATCGATTGCCGAGCAACGCAACGTCCTGGATGAACTGAAGTCACGTGTGGCTGCCGCCACCCGGCGCGCATCTTCGACGGTAGGCGTCGAAAACAAAGTCGCGGCGGGAAGGGCCGCGTCGGTACAAGCTGCACTCAATGCACAAAGGGCGAAGGTCATGGAGGTGAAGTCCAAGCGTGACCAGGCCCGGCGCCTGCAACTCGACCTGGAACTTGCCCGCAGGGCGTATGACGCGGCAGTGATCCGCGAGAACGACACGGTACTCGACAGCGGCTCTTCGCGTGGCAACGTGTCGGTGGTCAAGGCGGCGACAGTCCCCGCCAAGCCGACCTTTCCACGGCCGCAGGTCAACATCCCCGCGGCAATCGTGATGGGCTTGCTGGCCGCCGTTGCCGCCGCATTCTGGCGCGAGTCGCGTGACCGCCGGCTGCGGCTGGACCAGGACGTCTACGACATGCTCGAGCAGCCGCTGCTTGGTGTCGTATCGGCCGGCAAGAACATTGCGGCACCCCTGCGGCTGTCCAGCCGCTGAAGGCGAGCGGGGTGAACGATTTCAACCATCACGGGGAAGATCGGGAGTCCGACCGAGCCCCGGCCGACGCGCGCCAGCTGGTTCGCCGGCGAGGTGAGTTGGCGAAGGAAGAGCCGGAGCAAATCGTCGCCTACCGGCACGAGCACAATCTGCGCGTTGGGGAGGTGGCAGCCGAACTGCGCTCGCAGCAGTTCCACTACCCCTTCAACGTTTACGGCACGGCCGTACAAAGCTTTGGCGAGGAGCTTGTTGCCGCGAGGGAACCCTTCTCGGACCGGGCGGAGGAGTTCCGGTCATTGCGCGGCGGACTCCTCTCCACAGTGTTCTCCGGTGCCGGCAAACGAGCCCTGGCGGTCCTCAGCGCGGAGGAAGGCGTCGGCAAGACTTACATGGTTTCCAACCTGGCCGTCAGTTTCAGTCAGTTTGCCGGCCAGACACTGCTGATCGACGCCAATTTGCGACGGCCCGCGCTCCACCGCGTTCTGGGAACGAAAAGCGACGTGGGCTTGAGCAACCTGCTTGCAGGTGAGATCCAGGGCGCTGTGGTGCCGGTGGACGGCCTGGAGGGGCTGCATTTCCTCGGGGCTGGATCGGCCGTGGCCGATCCAGTGGAACTGCTTCAGGGACCGCGCTTCAGCATACTTCTCGAGCAAATGGTGGACACCTTCGATTACATCTTCGTGGACACTCCTTCGAACGATGTGGGGCCTGACGCCCGCCTGATCGCCGCGCGCGCGGGCGCCGCTCTTCTTGTGGGCCGGAAGGGGCACAGCCGCGTTGCTCTGCTGCGGCGGCTCTTGTCTCAGTTGAACATGGGCCCGTCCTTTGTCGCCGGTGTCGTCCTGAACGAGCATTGACCGGCGTGTCCTCCTATCCGGTTTGGGCGGCGGCTTCATCCATCCCGAGCGCCTCTTTGGCCTGTGCCATGAGGTCGAGGTACTGCGCCTGCATCCTGCCCTGCAGGAAATGGTTCGCCTTTTCCAGCGCAGCAAGGCGCATGTCGTGCAAGACCAGCCGATCCTGCAAGAACACGGTAACTGCTTCGTGCAACGCCGCAGTTTCAAGCGGCTCGTAGACAAGCCCCGTTCGACCTTCCTCGACCATTTCAGGCAGCCCGCCCCTTCTCGAAACGATTACCGGAACTCCGTGCATGTAGGCCTCCGGCACGATCATGCCGAGGGGCTCCTCCCAAAGGGATGGCACCACCAGCAGATCGATCGCGCGGTATACCTGGTCGGGGTTGACGAACCCCAGGAAGCGCACGTTCGCCGGCGCTTCGGCACGAAGCATGTCTTCGAAAGCAGCGGCGCCCTTCCCGGCGACCAGCAGCTCGCATTGGCCGGACTGCCATGCGCTCATCTGCCGGACCAGTTCCCGTATGCCTTTCGTCGGCGTGAGTCGCCCCACGTAGCCCAACTGCAGTGGCCGCCCGATGTGCTCCTGCCATAGCTCGGACCCGGGTACGCCGGGGAGCCCGTTGTGGATCACGCGCGCCTGGCGGGCTTTCGGGAAGTAGCCGGACGTCAAATGACGTTCGAGCGTGAACCTGCTGACGCCCACGACGTGGTCCACCTTTTCGGACAGGCGTTTGCTCGGGGAGGTGTAAAGGGCGCAGGCGGTACATTGGCCCTGGCAGT
>DATNBX010000152.1:0-38827 GCA_035571795.1 Ramlibacter sp. | reverse complement strand
GTGCGCAAATGCTCGCCACCGACTCGGGCCTGGCCGACACGGCGCGCGCCGCCGCGGCGCTGGGCACGGCCGTGAAGCAGTTCGTGTGTCTGCCGTCGGAAGAGCCGTCGCAGCCGGTGAGCGGCATGACCTCTTTCGACGCTCTCTCGCGCACCGACGGCACACCGCCCGCTCTCGATCTGGCCGGCACCGACCTGGCGCAGATCGTCTACACCAGCGGCACCGAGTCCAGCCCCAAAGGCGCGATGCTGACGCACGACGCGGTGCTGTGGCAGTACGCGAGCTGCGCGGTGGACGCCAGCATCGCCAGCGGCGACGTGATGCTGCACGCGCTGCCGCTGTACCACTGCGCTCAACTCGACGTGTTCCTGGGCCCGGCCATTTATGTCGGCGCCACCAGCATCGTCACCGCCAAGCCCACGCCGGACAACCTGCTGCCGCTGATCGCCAGGCACAAGATCACGAGCTTCTTCGCGCCGCCCACGGTATGGATATCGCTGTTGCGCTCGCCGCTGTTCGACAGCACCGACTTGAGCAGCTTGCGCAAGGGCTATTACGGCGCCTCGATCATGCCGGTGGAGGTGCTCAAGGAACTGGCGCGCCGGCTGCCCAACGTCGGCTTCTGGAACCTGTACGGCCAGACCGAGATCGCGCCGCTGGCGACCATGCTGGGCCCTCAGGACCAGCTGCGCAAACCCGGCTCCTGTGGCCGCGCCGTCCTCAATGTGGAGACGCGCGTCGTCGACGATGACATGCGCGACGTGAAACCCGGGGAGGTCGGCGAGATCGTGCATCGCTCGCCGCACCTGATGCTGGGCTACTTCCACGACGACGAAAGAACGAAGGCCGCGTTCCAGGGCGGCTGGTTCCATTCGGGCGACCTGGCCACCATCGACGAGGAAGGCTTCATCACGGTGGTGGACCGCAAGAAGGACATGATCAAGTCCGGCGGCGAGAACGTGGCCAGCCGCGAGGTGGAGGAAATGATCTACCGGCTGCCGGCGGTGAGCGAAGTCGCCGTGATTGGCGTGCCGCACCCGAAGTGGGTCGAAGCCGTCGCCGCGGTGATCGTCGTGAAAGCGGGACAGCAATTGACCGAACAGGAAGTGCTGGACCACTGCAACCAGCACATGGCGAGCTTCAAGGCCCCGAAGAGCGTGGTATTCGCGGACAGCCTGCCGAAGAACCCATCAGGGAAGTTGTTGAAGCGGGAGTTGCGGGAGCGCTATGGGCGGGCGAGCTAGCCGGTGGGTCAACGTGACGACACACTCACCCGTTATTCAATCGACGGCTTCCCCGTAAGCCGATTCATAAAACCTTTGTACAGAAAGTAACTCCATGAAATCGATTGCGCTTCTGGCCGCAGCAGCTGCCGCTCTTGCGTTTGTACTGCCTGCCGGTGCCGCCGTTGACGCCGATGCCGCCAACAAAGCCCTGAAGGACAATGGTTGCACCAAGTGCCATTCGGTCGACAAGGACAAGAAGGGTCCCTCGTTCAAGAAGACGGCTGCCAAGTACAAAGGCAAGGCCGACGCCGAAGCCGTGTTGACGAAGTTTCTTGCCACCGGCCCGAAGGTCAAGACCGCAGATGGCACCGAGGAAGAGCACAAAGCGGTCACGGATGCTGCCGCCGCCAAGAACCTGGTCCAGTTCATCCTCGCGCAATAAACGCGCGCTCGGCTGAAAGGCGGCGGCTGTCCCTGCGTCAGGTCAACTTGATCCCCGCCTCGTCGATCACGCGCGAATAGCGCTCGTACTGCTGCGCGAGGTGGGCCTTGAACTGCGCGGGTCCCATCGAGTAGGGCTGCAACCCGACCGCGATCAATTTCTTGTTGATCTCCGCGTCCGCCACCGCGGCGTTGGCGGCTTCGGCCATTTTCGCGACGACATTGGCGGGGGTTCCGGCCGGCGCCACCAGGCCGAACCATGCCGCGGCTTCGTAGCCGGGGTAGCCCGATTCGGCCACGGTGGGAACTTGCCTGAGCGCATCCAGCCGCTGCGGCGTCGTGACCGCCAGGGCACGCATCTTGCCCGCCTCGAGGAAGCTGGACATCTCGGACACGTTCGCCAGCACCGTGTCCACGTGCCCGGCCAGAACCGCATTGACGGCCGGAGCGCCCCCGGTGAACGGCGTGTAGATCAGGCGGATGCCGGCCGCGCGCTGCAGCATCTCGCCCGCGATGTGCTGTGTCGTGGCGGGGCCGACCGTCGCATACGACACGCTGCCCGGCTTGGCGCGTGCGGCGTCCAGCCAGTCCTTGAAAGTCTGATAGGGGCTCGCCTGGTTCACCGCGAGCACCTGGGGCGAATTGGTCATGCACGCGACCGGCTCGAACGCCTTGATGCCGTCGTAGGGCAGGCTGCCGTGCAGCTTGGCGTTGATCACGAAGCTGTTCGACATCAGCAGGACCGTGTGGCCGTCCGCCGGCGACTTGGCAACGAAGGCGCTGCCGATCACGGTGCCGCCGCCCGGCTTGTTCTCGATCACGATCGGCTGCCCCAGGCTTTGCGTCATGTGCGGCGCCATCAGCCGGCCCTGGATGTCCGCAGTGCCGCCGGGCGGAAAGGGGATGACGACCTTGATCGGCTTCGAGGGGAAGGCTTGCGCCATCGCATGCGGCGCGGCAGCGGCACCAGCCAGCGCTGCGCCGGCAGCCATGAGTTCGCGGCGAGTCAACATGGAAAAGCCTCCGCAACTGTTGGGCCGCATTGTGCATCCGCTCCTGCCGATTGGCGATCGAGCTCTGGCCGCACCCTATCTATCCATGGCTGGCGGCATCGGGTCAGCTCGCCCTCGGCCCCTCCCCCTTCAGATGGGCGATCGCGCGTTCTTACGGCGCTATGACTCTGTAGGAAGTGGGCGCAGCGATGTAGGTCGGCGAAACATACGCCACTGCTGCCGGCGCCGGCTGCACATACGCCACCGTGGCCGGCGTCGTCGAATAGACGGCGCAGCCGCCTAGCAATGCGACGCACAATGGAGCAAGTAGGTAATACGCTTTCATGAGTAACTCCTTGCCCGCGCTCAATATGCGCGGATGCACCTTTCAGTTTGCGCGGCCGGCGTTGCACGGGGATCAGCCTGCGCCGGGAGGTGCCGCAAGGCCTCGCCTACAGCCACGACCACGGGCAATGGCTGGCCATCCCGCACCGACAGCGTCGCCCGCAGGCGTCCTACACGCGGCGAATGGCGGCGCGGTGCGGGGGCGAAGATCGAAGATTCCGGCCACATCGCGGTGTCCGGCCCCGTTCAGCTCGCGTTCATGCAGCGGCGGGCAAGATGCAGGCATACCAACGTACAGGAGTGCTCCATGAAACATCTCGCCCTGATCGCATTTGTTGCCGCCGGATTCGGCGCGGCTCACGCGGAAACCTTTGTCGACAATGCCCGCGTGCGCAGTGTCGAGCCGCAGTACGAGAGCGTCGCGGTGCCTCGCAACGAGTGCACGAGCCATCTGGTGAGCGAGGTACGGCGCACCGGCGGCGAGCGCGACTACGGGGGAGCGGTGCTCGGCGGTGTGGCCGGTGCGCTGGTCGGCAACCAGGTAGGCGCGGGCCACGGCCGGGAGGCCGCCACCGCCTTGGGGGCCGTGGTCGGAGCCTTCGCAGGCGACCACATTTCGAATCGCGACCGGATCGAGCAGTATCAGGAGGTTCCGCGGGAAGTGACCAGCTGCCGCACGGTCAACGACGTGCAGACGCGCCTGACGGGCTACCGCGTCGGCTACGAGTACCGCGGGCAGCTTCTCACGACATTCATGACCGAGAACCCCGGCGCCCAGCTGCAGGTGCGCGTTTCGGTCGATCCGGTGCTGCGGTAGTAGCATCGCCACTGGAAACCGGACACCATGAAACTGCTTGCCCATTGCATCTGCTGCGCCGTCCTCGCGGCCTCGGCCGTCGCGGCCTGGGCCGATGTCAGCCGCGACGCAGCCGCCGCGGCCGCCCAACGGCTCGGCGGCGGGCGGGTGCTGTCGGTGGAGAAGTCCGAGTCCGCCCGCCGGCCGGTGTGGCGGGTCAAGGTGGTCACCGCGCAAGGTGAAGTCAAGGTGATCCTGATCGACGCGGCCAGCGGACAGCCCATGTAGGGCCCCCGCTCGCTCTGAAAGCATGCGACTGCTGCTCATCGAGGACGACGCCGCGCTTCGCGCAGGGCTTGCGCGCCAGCTCGAGGCGGACGGGTACCGGGTCGACCAGTCGGCCGACGGCGCGGATGGCCTGTTCCAGGCGCAGGAGTATCCGGTCGACCTGGCGATCGTCGACCTGGGCCTGCCCAAGCTGAATGGCCTGGCGATCGTGCAGCGCTTGCGGCAAGACGGCAGCACGATGCCGATCCTGATCCTCACCGCACGCGGCAGCTGGCAGGACAAGGTGGCCGGGCTGGAGGCGGGCGCCGACGACTACCTGGTCAAGCCCTTCGACTACCCGGAGCTCGCGGCGCGGGTGAAGGCCTTGCTGCGCCGCTCGATGAAGGCCACGTCCGACGTGATCAAGCTCGGGCCGGTCACGATCGATTTCCCGGCCCAGCGCGCGCATCTCGATGATGCGGCGCTGGACCTGACGACTTTCGAATACCGCGTGCTGGAATACCTGGTGCGTGCCCGCCCCCGGGTGGTCACCAAGCAGGAGCTGTCCGATTACCTGTACCCGCACGACGAAGATCGCGACAGCAATGTGCTCGAAGTGCTGGTCGGCCGCCTGCGCCGCAAGCTGGACCCGCAGGGCACGCTGGCGCCGATCGAAACGGTGCGGGGACGGGGCTACCGCTTCACCCTCGAATGAGGTTCGACTCGATCCGCGCCCGGCTGATTCTCGGGGCGACGCTCGTGCTGGCGGCCTTCATGGCCGTGGCGGGGCTGGCGGTGCAGGATGCCCACGAGGACAGCGTGCGGGCGGCCCATTTTGCCCGCTTGCAGAGCACGATCTACGTGCTGCTCGCGGACGCCGAAGTCGACGCTGCGGGCGTGCTCGCCATGCCTGCCGGCTCGCCGGAGCCGCGCCTGTCGGTGCCGGGCTCGGGCTTGTACGCGAACATCGTCAATGTGAACCGGCGCGAGGAATGGCAATCGCCATCGACCGTCGGCGTGACGCCGCCGTTCCAGCGCAGCGCCGCGGCCGGCCAGTGGCGCTACGACACGGTGAGCGGCCCGGCCGGCGCGTACCTCGTCGCCGCCTACGGCGTCAAGTGGTCGCGGCCCGGCGGCGATACGCCGCTGGTGCTGTCGGTAGCCGAGGACAAGACGGCCTTCGATCGCGAGGTCGGCGCTTTCAAACGCACCTTGTGGGAGTGGCTGGGCGCGGCCGGAGCGTTGCTGGTGCTGTCGCAGACGCTGCTGCTGCAGTGGGGGCTGGCGCCGCTGCAGCGTGTGGCGCGCGAGATCCGGCGGGTGGAGAGCGGCGAGCAGGCCCAGGTGCAGGGCCGCTATCCCAGCGAGATCTCGGCGCTGACCGGCAACCTGAACGCGCTGATCGCGCAGGAGCGCGTGCGCCAGACCCGCTACAAGGAAGCGCTCAGCTTCCTGGCCCACAGCCTCAAGACGCCGCTGGCGGTGCTGCGCACTGCGCTGCACGGCGAGCCGGCCCAGCTGCCCGCCAGCGTGGCGCAGCAGGTTGCGCGAATGGATGACATAGTGCAGCACCAGCTCGGCCGGGCAGCGGCCAGCGGCTCGGCGCGCTTCGTGCCCTTGTTGGCGCTGGGACCGGTCGTGCACCGGATCCGTGATTCGCTGGCAAAGATCCATGCCGGAAAAGGCCTGGCTTTCTCGATCGAATGTCCGGCGGATCTGAGCTGGCGCATCGATGAAGGCGACGCCTTCGAGTTGCTGGGCAACGTGATGGACAACGCGGCCAAGTGGGCCGCTCGCCAGGTGGCCGTGCGTATCTGGCGCGAGGCGGACCGGCTGAGGATCCGGGTCGACGATGACGGGCCGGGGTTCAGCGATACGCAATCGGTGCTGCAGCTTCATGTGCGCGGCGACGAACGCGTGCCGGGCCATGGCGTCGGGCTCGCCGTGGTGAACGAACTGGTGGCCAGCCACCAGGGCGAATTGCAGCTCGCCCGCTCCGACCTGGGCGGCGCTCGGGTGGACATTGCCTTGCCCGGCGCATGACTTGTCTTTGTTCAGGCTGCGTTCATGCAGCCGGGCGCAACATGCTTTCCATGCCAACCCAAAGGAGAAACGCATGAAAGCCCGTTCCGTCAAGTTCATCTCTGTCGCAGCGCTGTTGCTCGGTTCCCTCGGCGTGGCTTCGGCCGCGCACGCCGGCAGCGACGTGTTCTTTTCCCTCGGCGTGCAGGCGCCCGTGTACGTGGAGCCTGCCCGCGTCTACGTGCAGCCTAACAACCCGGTCTACGTCAATCCCGGCTATGTCGGATCGCACCCGGTGTATGTGGCGCCGCAGATCGAATACCGCTATGACGACTGGCGCAGGCATGGCTGGCGGGAAGAGCACCATCATGCGCGCCGGTACGGGCCTTACGGCGACTACGACCGCGACGGCGTACCGAATCGCTTCGACCGCGCCCCTGCCAACCCGTATCGCCACTGATTTTGATGCGGGTCAAAGCCGGAGCGCCCGGCCCCGGCTAAACATGAATCAGGAGTCTGCACGGCAGAGAAACGGGCCTGCGTTGGGCCTGCAAGGGGGCGCAGACTGCTAGCAAGGAGCGCTACATGTTGCCCTTCACGCAGGTTCAATTCATGGAGTTGTTCGCCCGGTACAACGCGAATGTGTGGCCAGCCCAGGTGCTGGCGTATCTCCTGGCCATTGCTCTGGTGCTGGCCATTTTGCGACCTTCGGCCTACACCGGCCGCTGGGTCGCCGCGGGACTGGCGGCGATGTGGCTTTGGACCGGCATTGCCTATCACGCCTTGCACTTTGCCGAGATCAACAAAGCCGCGTTCCTGTTCGCAGCTCTCTTTGCGGTGCAGGCGCTGCTGCTGTTGCGCGCGGGATTCGCCCGCAAGCTGCAGTTCGGCGCGACGCGGGCGCCAACTGCCTGGATGGGATGGGCCCTGATCCTTTATGCATCCGTGTTTTACCCGCTGGCGGGCGCGTGGGCCGGGCACCCTTACCCTGAAATGCCGATGTTCGGCATCACACCCTGCCCGCTCACTCTTTTCACTTTCGGGGTATTCCTCCTCGCGTCGGCGCCCGTATGGGGCTGGCTGCTCGTGATACCGGTGGTCTGGTCCGTCATCGGCGGCAGTGCCGCTGTCCTGCTTCAGGTACCGCAGGACTGGCTGCTGCTATTCAGCGGTTTGTCGGTCATTCCGTTGCTGAACGGCGGCGCTGCGGCCAAGTTGAGGGGCAGCGGCGCATGGTCTGACTCCTGGCGCAGGCTATAGCCGTTCACGCGGGATCGCCTCGCTCCAGACCGCCACGTCCTCGGGCGTCATGGTGCTGGCGGTCGTGAGGCGGCCATCCAGATAACCGAGTTGCTCCACGTCGTGCAGGTACTGCTCGCGCGAGAGCAGCGTGCCGGCACAGATATGCGGATCGCTCGCGGGAGCCTTGCGGGACTGAGCGGCGAGCCGGGCTATCAGCTTGTCCATGAGCCAGCGCGGCAAGCGATGCCGCTCGCCCGGGTAGATGTAGCCGAACAGGGTCAGGTGCGCCAGCAGCACGCGCCAGTGCGGTCCGAACCGCTCCAGCAGCCCGGCCCAGTCCAATTGCTCGGCATTGGCCTGCAGCAGGTGGGCGATGTCGGCGCCGTCATAGCGCTCGCGCTCCATGATGAAGGACTTGGACAGGATCGCGTCCTCCAGGTTGACGATCAGCACCGTGACGCCCAGCACGCGCGCCTGCGCGTTGTTGCGGAACCAGTGCTCGTTCACCGGCGTGAGGCCGTTGCCAGAGTTGAAGATGAGGTCGATGAAATCCGCGCCGGCGTAGACCTTCGCCAGCCAGTGCGGGTAGGTCAATTCGGCGCGCCAGCCCTGCGCTTCCATCAGCGCGGCCACGCGCTGGTAATCCTTGCGATGGATGAACAGGTCGAGGTCCTTGGTCGTGCGGCGGATGCCGGTAAAGCATGCATGCGCGAAGGCGCCGCCGACGAGGAAAGGCACTTGCGCATCGACCAGCGCCCGCAGCGCGCGCCGGAAAAACGCGGCGGTCCGGGACGGGACTTCGTCTTCGAGGGACGGTGCGAGGGGCGCGCACGACATGCGATTCCAGCCCTTCCAGAAAAAAGCATTGGATGAGGGTAAGCGCGCGGGGCAAGCCCACGCCATGGACGAGAAGCCTCATCGGGCGTCAGCATTTGCCTACAGGCTGCGACGGGAAAGGACGATGGCCGGCGTCGGCGCAGCGCGGCAGGATGGGCAACACTTCCTTTCCGACCGCCGCCTCATGCCCAATGTCAAACGCCTGCCCGGCCTGGCCGCCCTCCCGTCTGCCGGCCGGGTGCGCTTTGCCGCCGTCGGCGATCTCCATGTCACCAAGGACTCCGCCGGCAGCCTGCGCGGCTTCTTCGCCCAGGCCTCGGAAGCCGCGGATGCGCTGCTGCTGTGCGGCGACCTCACGGACTATGGGACGGCCGAGGAGGCCCACGTGCTGGCCGAAGAGCTGGGCGCCGTTTCCGTGCCCATCGTCGCCGTGTTGGGCAACCACGACTACCAGTCCGGCACGCCCGAGATCGTGCGCGAAACCCTGATGCACGCCGGCGTTCGCGTGCTCGACGGTGAAGCTTGCGAAATCGAGGGCGTGGGCATCGCGGGCGTCAAGGGCTTTGCCGGCGGCTTCGGGCGCGGCTCGCTCGGGGCCTGGGGCGAACCGGCGATCAAGTTGTTCGTGCAGGAGGCGCTGAACGAGGCGATGAAACTGGAGTCGGCGCTGGCCAAACTGCGAACGCCGCGGCGCATCGCCCTGCTGCACTACTCGCCCATTGCCGGCACGGTGGAGGGCGAGCCGCTGGACATCTATGCCTTCCTGGGATCGAGCCGTCTGGAGGAGCCGCTGCTGCGCTATCCCGTGGACGCGGTCTTCCACGGCCATGCGCACCGCGGCACGCTGGAAGCCAGGACCATCAGCGGCGTGCCGGTCTACAACGTGGCCAGGCCGCTGCTGCTGCGCAGCCGGCCGGACCGTCCGCCGTTCCTGCTGTTCGAGCTTCCGCGCGAAGCGGCGCCGGCGGCGGCGCCAGCCGTCGCCGCGGCACGGGCCAAGCCTTAGCGCGCCCGAAGCAGCGCGCCCATAATCGCCGCTCGAGAAGGCATTCGCCTTCAGGAGACCGCCATGAGCACAAGCATTCCCGCAGGCCTGCAGCTGCGCTCCCTCGTCAAGCCCGAAGGCCAGCTGGAAATTTCCCTGGTCACCCTGCCCACGCCGCAACCCGCGGCCGATGAAGTGGTAGTGCGCATCGAGGCCTCGCCGCTCAACCCTTCCGATATCGGCCTGCTGTTCGGCGCGGCCGATATCACCACGGCCAGGCTCTCCGGTACTGGCACGCATCCGGTCGTCACGATGCAGATCCCGCCGGCGGCGATGAAGGGCATGGCGGGCCGTGTCGGCCAGCCGATGCCGGTGGGCAACGAGGGCGCGGGTGTCGTGGTTGCGGCCGGCGATTCGGAAGCCGCCCAGATCCTGCTGGGCAAGACGGTGGCCATCCTCGGCGGCGCGATGTACGCTCAGTACCGCAGCATGAAGGTGGAGCAATGCCTGCTGCTGCCGGACGGCACCCGGCCGGCCGAAGGCGCCTCCTGCTTCGTCAACCCGCTCACCGCGCTGGGCATGGTGGAGACGATGCGGCGCGAAGGGCACAAGGCACTGGCGCACACGGCCGCCGCGTCCAACCTCGGCCAGATGCTCAACAGGATCTGCATCAAGGACGGGGTCGGCCTGGTCAACGTCGTGCGCAAGCCGGAGCAAGCGCAGCTTCTCGAGTCCCAGGGCGCGGCGCACGTCTGCGTGACGTCTTCGCCCAGCTTCATGGAAGACCTGACGCAGGCGCTGGCCGCCACCGGCGCCACCCTGGCGTTCGACGCCACCGGCGGCGGCAAGCTGGCCGGGCAGATCCTCACGTGCATGGAGGCCGCCCTGAACCGCACGGCCAAGGAATACAGCCGCTACGGATCGGCGACGCACAAGCAGGTCTACATCTATGGCGGCCTGGATACCGGGCCGACCGAGTTCAACCGCAGCTTCGGCATGGCCTGGGGCATGGGCGGCTGGCTGCTGTTTAACTTCCTGCAGCGCATCGGCCCGCCCGCCGCGCAAGCCCTGCGCCAGCGCGTCGTGGCGGAACTGAAGACGACCTTCGCCAGCCACTACTCGAAGGAGATTTCGCTGGCGCAGGCGCTGCAGCCGCAGGAGATCGCGGTGTACGGGCAGCGCTCCACTGGCACCAAGTACCTGATCAACCCGAACCAGGGCGTGGGCGCCTGACGGCGCGTCACATCACTGCGGCTGCGGCGCGTACCCCGGGCGCACGCGCGTCTTCTTCACGATACCGGCCGGCTCGAACAGGACCACCAGTTCGGTGGCGGCGCGATGGGTTTTCTGCGCGCCGGGCCAGCGGTAGAGCCACACCTCGTAGCCGCTGTCGAACGGGATCTTCGTAGGCTGGCCGAGGGTGGCCATGACGTCGGCCTTGGTGCTCTTGCCGGCGACGATCGAGGACTGCGCGGCCGCTGGCGCGATGCCTTGCGGTTGCATCACCCCCGGTCCGCCTTCGACCAGGGCCCGCCCGCCGGTCTGGGCGCAGCCGGCGATCAACGCGCAGCAGGCGCAGCCCGCAGCCAGCAGGGCGAAACGGCGGCCGCAATGACAGCTGCCGGTCTTCATTTGTCGTCGTCCATGTATTCGTATTCGACCAGCGTGTTGTCCGGCCAGCTGCGGTCGCCCAGCGGCAGGAAGTAGGTGCGGTCCACCAGGACCTCGCAGTCGCAATAGGGCAGGTCGTACTTCAGGCCGGGGTCGTCGCTGGCCTCGGCATAGAGCTTGTCGACCGGCAGGATTTCGCGGCGCGCGCCGGCCACCAGCGTGACGCTGAACACCGGGCGGTCGGCGAAGAACAGGTAGCGCGGGTCCTTGCGTTCGCAGTAGCCCTCGGTGCCGACGAACAGGTTGGCAATGCGCGCGAAGATAGGATTGGTGTTGGACACCAGGTCCGCCTGCAGGCCGACCCGGCATTCCAGGCGCAGGTCTCCGAGCCGACGGGTGCCGCTCGGCAGGCCCGGCGTGCGGATCTCCGCCCGCCACGTCATGCTCAGCTTCCTGCGGTTGGTCGTGACGGCGGCGTCTTCGTCGAACGCCTTGCGGTTGCGTTCCAGCGTGAAGGTATGGTCCGGCGCGACCGGCACGCGCTCGGAGAACGTGGTTCCGACGATCTCGAGGACGATGTGGTCGACGTCGGTGTTGGGCCGGCGCGGCAAGAGCTTGAAGCGCAGAGTTGCATTCGGCGCCATGCCGTGCAGGCGCTCGAACAGGTCCATCCCGCTGATCATCTTGCGGTAGGACTTCTCGACGGGGTCACGGGTCGCCGTCGCCGTCACGGACGGCAGGGTGCCCGCGGGCTTGCTTTCCTGCGGCGCGGCGCCCGCGCAGACGGACATCAGTGCGATCAGCACCGCGGCCTGCGCAAGAACCGCTAGCCGCTTCACGAACGGCGGGCCGTCAGGGGCCCGGACGCGCTAGCTGCGCGTCCGGGATGCTGAACTTAGTACTTGGGCTTGCCCGCTTCGTTGCCGATAATGCCGCCGGCTGCGGCGCCGCCCAGCGTGCCCAGGGCGCTGCCGCCCGTCAAGGCCGAGCCGGCCACCGCGCCCACACCGGCGCCGATAGCGGTATCGCGTTCGCGCCTGGACATATCCGAGCAGGCACTCAGGCTCACCAAGGCTACCGCGGCCAGGACGCTTGCAGTCAAAGTCTTGATCGTGCTCATCGCATCATCCTTTCAATGAGATGTTGGTCATCGATAAGAGCAGCATAGGCCGCGCTGCGTTCGGCCGAGTGAGCCTGCGCCACCAGCGGCTGTAGGAACCGATGCAGTTGCGCGACGAGGCGGCGCTGACAGAGTTGTGCTCCAAGCACAGGCCCCGGGCATACGGCACGGTGCTTACATTCGGCTGCCGAGCTTCACAGTTCTTAACCTCGTCGTTACCCCGCAAAGGTCGTCTGTTTGACATGGCTCAGCGTTGCAAATAGACAAGCACAGCATTCTGCGGGTGTCGCATTCAAGAGGAAGACGCAATGAAACTGAAACTTCAGGTCCTGGTCGCCGCATTCGGAATCGCCGTGGCAACACACGCCGCGGCCCAGATCACTTTCTACGAGGGCGAGGGCTTCACCGGCCGCGGGTTCTCGACCGCCGACCGCATCTGGAACTTCGACCGGATCGGCTTCAACGACCGGGCCTCTTCCGTCGTCGTGGAGCGCGGCCCGTGGGAGGTGTGCGACCGCGCCCGATTCGAGGGGCGCTGCGTCATCCTTCGGCACGGCAGCTACGCGTCGCTGCGCGAGTTCGGTTTGAACAACAGGATTTCATCGGCACGGCCCATGCAGCACGGACGCGACCACGGCCACGAGGGTGCGCCGCCCCAGATCGTGATGATCGCTCCGCGCGAGCAGCCGCGCCCGGTCATGGTTGTGCCGCCGCCGGTCGCGGTCGCGCCCGCGCCCGTTTACGAGCCGCCGCGCCCCGCGTTCTTCGATGTTCCGGTGACTTCCGTGCGGGCCGTGGTCGGTCCGCCGAGCCAGCGCTGCTGGATCGAGCGCGAGCAGGTCGCGCAGCAGCGGCGCGGCGAGCCCAATGTCGGCGGCGCCGTCCTGGGCGGGATCGTTGGCGGCCTGCTGGGCCACCAGATCGGCGGCGGCAGCGGCAAGGACGTGGCCACGGCCGGCGGCGTCATCGCCGGCGCGGCCATCGGCGCGAATGTCAACCGCGCCGAAGGCGGTGTCGCCTATGTCGATCGCGATGTGCAGCGTTGCCAGACCGTGAGCAACGCCAAGCCGGAATACTGGGACGTGACCTATTTCCACCGCGGCATCGAGCACCGCGTGCAACTGGCCTCGCCC
Source organism: Ramlibacter sp. (assembly GCA_035571795.1). GTDB lineage: Bacteria > Pseudomonadota > Gammaproteobacteria > Burkholderiales > Burkholderiaceae_C > Ramlibacter. Next base: position 25,810 of record DATNBX010000152.1, on the reverse strand, counting down.
CCCGGGCCCACGATCCGGATCAACGCCGAGGGCGCTCCCATGGTGGTCGCGCGCTAGTCGAGCAAGCCAACCACGCAAGCCAAGCCGGCCGGCCTCGGATGAGGCCGGCCGGTTTTCACATCCGCAATACCGACTCCGCCGTCACCGCTTCGAGCCCGAGCGCGCGCGCCACCGGAGCGCACGTCACCTTGCCGCGGTAGATGTTCAGGCCGCGGCGCAGATGCGCATTGCGCACCAGGGCCAGCTCGCCTTCGGCTGCCAGCGCCAGGCCGAACGGAAGCGTGGCGTGGTTCAGCGCATGGCTCGATGTGGCCGGCACGGCGCCCGGCATGTTCGCCACGCAGTAATGGATGATGTTGTCGACTTCGTAGGTCGGTTCCTCGTGCGTGGTCGCGCGCGAAGTTTCGAAGCAGCCGCCCTGGTCGATCGAAACGTCAACCAGCACGCTGCGCGGGCGCATGTGCGCGAGCATCTTGCGCGTGATGACCTTGGGCGCGCTGGCTCCCGGGATCAATACGGCACCGACCACCACGTCGGCCGCAACCAGTTCCTCTTCGATGTTGGCAGCGGTCGAATAGCGCGTGCGAACCCGGCCCATCAGCAGGTCGTCGAGCTGGCGCAGTCGCGGCAGCGAGCGGTCGAGGATCGTCACTTCCGCGCCCAGGCCGATCGCCATCCGCGCCGCCTGGGTGCCGACCACCCCGCCGCCGATGACCACGACGCGCGCCGGTGGCACGCCGGGCACGCCGCCCAGCAGCAGGCCTTTGCCGCCGGCCGGCTTGCGCAGCGAGAAGGCCGCAGCCTCGATCGCCAGGCGGCCGGCGACTTCGCTCATGGGCGCGAGCAGCGGCAGCCCGCCGGCGTCGTCGGTGACGGTTTCATACGCGACCCCAATGCATCCGGAGGCCAGCAGCCCGAGCGCCTGCTCGCGGTCGGGTGCGAGATGCAGGTACGTGAAGAGGATCTGGCCTTCGCGCAGCATCTTCCATTCGGCCGGCTGGGGCTCCTTCACCTTCACGATCATGTCGGCCGTCTGGAACACCTTGTTTGCCGTGTCGACGATCCTGGCCCCGGCTGCAACGTAGGCAGCGTCCGCCGCGCCGATGCCTTCGCCGGCACCGGCTTGAACGATGACTTCGTGCCTAGCGGACACGTATTCGCGCACCGCCATCGGCGTCAGGCCGACACGGTATTCCTGGGGTTTGATTTCGCGCGGAACGCCAACTTTCATCTTCATCTCCATGGGTGTTAGGTGCCTTGCAGTTTAGTGGCGCCGGCGGTTTGTTTTCCTTCGATGTATGATGGAGTACATGGCAAAAATGGTGAAAACAACCAGAAAACAGGCAACCAGCGCAGTATTCGAGCAGCCGGCCTCGATCGACCGCCTGGATCATCACTTGCTGGCCGTATTGAGCCGTCGCGGCCGGGCCTCCAGCGTCGAGCTGGCCGAGGCCATTCACCTGTCGCCCACGGCGGTTGCGCGGCGCCAGCGAGCGCTCGAGGACTCCGGCGTGATCCGCGGCTACTGCGCCGACATCAACGCGGCCGCCTTCGGATTGCGCACCACAGTGGTGGTCCAGATTTCGCTCAAGAGCCAAAGCGAAACCGACCTCGCGCAGTTCGAGCAGGCGGTGCGTAACTGCGACAGCGTGCTGCAGTGCTTCCTGATGTCCGGAACCGACGACTATGTGCTCACGCTGCTGGTGCGCGATCTGCCGGACTTCGAACGCGTGCACAAGACGCAGCTGTCCAGGCTGCCGCACATCGCGCGGATTCAATCCAGCTTTGCGCTGCGCGAGATCGTGCGGCGGGCGCTGCCGGCCGACATGCTTCGCGAATAGCCACGCGGCCAGGAGCCTGCGCGGCAGAGAAACGGGTCTGCGTTGGGTCTGCAAGGGGGCGCAGGCTAGGCGCGGGCACGGGTCAAGCCTGGCCGGCTTGACCCCTGCCCGTAACAACGCATGCGCCCCCTTGCAGGCCCAACCCTTCGGGCCGGGGCTTGGAATCGCGCCATGCGTTGTTACAGCCTCCTTGTGTGAATCGACCACACCGCGTCGGCTGCGCCTAGCCTGGCGCGATTCCAAGCCCCGGCGCAGGCCCGTTTCTCTGCCGCGCAGGCTCCGCGTGCCGGCGCCTCACGCCGGCCGCCACCCGGTATTGATCTTCCCGTCGACGAGACCGATGCGCTGGTCGGCGGCGGACGCGAAGCTGCCGTCGTGCGTGACTGCCACCACGGTCTTGCCGCTCTCGTGGGCGAGGTTGCGCAGGATCTGCTGCACGTTCGCGCTCGATACCGAGTCGAGGTTTCCGGTCGGTTCGTCGGCCAGGATGATCAGCGGATCGTTGGCAAGCGCGCGTGCGATGGCGACGCGCTGGCGCTGGCCGCCGGAAAGCTGGTGGGGGCGCTTGGCGGCCTGATCGGCTACGCCGAGGCGCTGCAGCAACTCCATGCCGCGTGCATTCGCGCCTTTTTCGTCGAGGTCGCCCAGCCGCCGCATCGGCAGCGTGACATTGTCGAGTACTGAAAATTCGGCGAGCAGGAAATGGAACTGGAAGACGAAACCGAGCTTGCGCAACCTGCGGTTGGCGAGGTCGTCCTCGTCATAGGCCGAGGTGTCCTCGCCATCGAGCCACACGCGCCCTTGCGTCGGCACATCGAGCAGGCCCAGCAGGTAGAGCAGGGACGACTTGCCCGAGCCCGATGGGCCCATGATCGCGATGAACTGGCCGCGCTCGATCTCGAGGCTGACGCCGTCGACCAGCTTGACCGGCACTTCGCCTTCGAGTGTCCGCACGACGTTCTCGGCCCGCAGCACGGTGGTCATGTGGCGGCCTCCGAGAAGTTGCAGTTCAGACGCACGTTGGGTCGGCCGCTTGCGCCATTCGCGCTGGTCGATCCCCGCAAGCGGGGATTCGGCGGAGCGGCAGAGCCTGCGCAGCTGCTCCGTGCAGCCGAATCAGTGCAGCGCCTCCACTGCGCACGTGCCGAGGCGCAACGTTCCGGCGCTGCCTCGCCCTTCGCGCTCATGTCGCGCCCCTAAGAATATCGACGGGATGCACCCGGCCGGCGCGGCGCGCGGGCAGCCAGGCCGCCACCAGGCACGAGGCCAGCGCGAACGCAGCGGCGAGCGCGTACTGGTCGGGCCCCCACCACACCGGCAGATTCACCGCGTCCGTGGCGCCCGGCACCCGCAAGGTGACTTCGGACAGGCCCTTCATCAGCACGACGCCGAAAGCCAGCCCGAACAGGCTTCCCACGGAGCCGACGATCAAGCCCTCGAGCACGAAGATCGCGCGCACGTCGCGCGCATGAAAGCCCATCGACTTCAGGATGGCGATGTCGCGTGTCTTCTCCATCACGATCGTCGAAAGGGTGTTGTAGATGCCGAACGAGGCCACCACCAGGATCGCGGACACCACGCTGTACATGATGATGTTGCGGATCAACAGCACGCTGACGATGTCCTCGGACGCCTCCTGCCAGGACACGGATTTGTAGCCGACCGTCTCCTCGATGTGACGGGCCACATCGCGAGCCGCGTAGGCGTCGTCGAGCTGGATGATGAAGCGATTGATGCGGTTGGGCCGGTCGAGCATGACCTGCGCGCGCTTGAGCAGCACGAACGTCTGGGTTTCGTCGTAGTTCGCCATACCGGTGCGGAAAATGCCTACGACCCGCATCGGCCGCGTGGTGCTGTTCGGCGCCGACACGCCCAGCGTCCGGCCGATGCCCAGGTTGAACTTGTCGGCGAGGCCTTTGCCGACCACGATGCCGTTCGGATCGCCGGCGAGCGCGTCGATCGAGCCGGCGATGATCTTCTGGTCGATCGTCGACACGCCCTTGATCGAGGCCGGGACGATGCCCGAGAGCGTCACCCCTTCCTGGCGGCCGGCGAACGTCAGCACCGCCGAGCCGGCCAGCACCGGGGCGACCCGCACGCCGGGCAGCGATTCCACGAACTCGAGCTTCTGCCGGTAACCGCGAATGCCGCGCGTTTCGGTCTGCGGCTTCACGTTGCTGATCCCGATGGCACCGCCGCTCCAGCGAAGCGCCGCGGGCTGCACGCGCGGCAGCCGGTACTCATCGGACACCGTGATGTGCGGGCTGTTGTCGACCAGGCGCTTGAGGAAGTCCTTTTCGGAGCCGCGCATCAATGACGACACCGCGAGGAAGAAAGCGACGCCGAGCACCACGCCCGAAAGCGATACCAGGGTCTGGCGCTTGCGGCTGGTCAGGTGCCCCAGCGCGATATCGAGCGCGAGCATTACTTCTTCTCGCTCTTGGCCGGCGGGCGAATCCGGACCCTGTGACCGTCCCGCAAATCGGCCGCGGGTGAGTCGACCAGGCGCGCATCCGGCGCAAGGCCTTCGAGGATTTCGGTACGGCCGGCGCCGGTGACGCCGACCCGGACCGCCTGCCGATGCAGGCGCCCATCGTTCACCAACCACACCGCGTTGCCCTGCACGGCGGTGGCCGGCACCAGCAGCGCGTTCGCCCGCTCGGCCACGATCAGGTTCGCATCGACGGTCATGCCCACCTGGAAGCGGCCCGGTTCGGCGAGCGCGACACGCACGCGGTAGCTGCGCGCGACCGGGTCGCCCTTCGGAGTGACTTCGGTGACGGAGCCGTCGAGAACCTCGCCCGGCAACGCATCGGCACGCAGCACCACCTTCTGTCCCACATGCACGCGGGCGATGTCTTCCTCGTCCACTTCGGCGGTCACGCGAAGCGGGGCGCAGCACGAAAGATAGAACACGGCCTGCCCCGCCGGGATGTACTGGCCCCGCTCGCCGTCACGCCGGATGATCAGGCCATCGGCCGGCGCGGTGAGGGCCATGTAGTCGCGCTGCGACCGGGCGCGCTTGACCGCGGCGAATGCCGCGTCCATGTCGGCGCGCGTGCGGTCGGATTCCGCCTTGGCCATGAAGCCCTGGCGCACCAGGTTCTCGATGCGCTCGTGCTGCGATTGGGCGTAGCGGGCCCGCGCCTCGAGCTCCTCGACCGTGCTGGTGAGATCGGCATCGTCCAGGCGTGCGAGCACCTGGCCCTTGCGAACGCGGCTTCCTTCGTCGACGTTGAGCTCCACCACCCGGCCGGCCACGCGCGGAGCAATGGGCAACATCACCGTGGGTTCCACCGTGCCGGTCGCGTAGATCGCATCGATGGCCGGACCGCGGGTCGGGCTCGCGACGTTCACCGCTGGAGGCCCTTCGCGCCACCAAAGCAAGCCGGCAGCCGCACCCAAGACAATGACGCCGAGGATCCAGACCCAGGTTTTTCGCATCGTTCGCCCAATCGGACTAGGGCCTGTTCAGGCCCTGACCGATCCGATTATCACTGCCTGCAGGACCGGCAGGCCTGATCGCCGCCCGATGTCAGCCGCGCGCTCGCTCGGCCGGCCGCTTCGCGATGGCCGCCAGGCTGTCCTGCAGCGTGCCGGCGAGCGTGCGATTGAGGCGCGCTTCCAGCAGGCCCAGCACGGCGGCTTCCTCCGGCTTGAGCGAGGCCAGGTCGCCGCGCAACTGCTCCTCGACCTGGTCGCGCACTTCCAGCAGCAGCGCGCCTTCGGTGTAGGCGGACAGCACTTCCGGATGGATATAGCACTTGCGGCAAATGGTGGGCGTGTTGCCCAGGCGCGCGGCGACCCGCTCGATCGCGGCGCGCAGATTCTTCTTGGCGCCGGCCTGGCTGTCGAAGGCCTGGAACTCCTGCAGCGCCAGGGCGGCCAATACCGTGCCGGCCCAGGTGCGGAAGTCCTTGGCCGTGATGTCGCGGCCCGTGATCTCGCGCAGGTACGCGTTGACGTCGGCCGAGGTCACATCCTTGAGCTCGCCGTTTTCATCGACGTACTGGAACAGCTCCTGGCCGGGCAACTCCTGGCAGGCCTTGACGATCTTCGCGACGCGCCGGTCCTTGACCTGCAGCCGCCAGGTCTTGCCGCTCTTGCCCTTGAACTGGAAGCGCAGCTGCGCGCCCTCGACCTTGACGTGCGGATTGCGCAGCGTGGTGAGGCCGTAGCTCTTGTTGGTCCTGGCGTAGTCGTCGTTGCCCACCCGGATCAGTGTCGATTCCAGCAGGTGCACGACGGTGGCCAGCACTTTTTCGCGCGGCAGGCCGCGCAGCGCCATGTGCTCGGCGAGCCGGGCGCGGATCGCGGGCAGCGCGCGCGCGAACTCCAGCATGTGCTCGTACTTCGTGCCTTCGCGCACTTCGCGGAACTGCGGGTGATACTTGTATTGCTTGCGGCCCCGGGCGTCGCGCCCGGTCGCCTGGATATGCCCGTTGGCCTTGGGACAGATCCACACGCCGGTCCAGGCGGGCGGGATGGCGAGCTTGCGAATGCGCTCCAGCGTGGCCTCGTCGCGCACCGGCTCGCCATTGGGCTTGCAGTAGCTGAAACCTTCGCCCGCCGCAGTGCGCTGGATGCCGCGCTGGCCGTCGGAGACGTAACTCAGTCCGGCCGATTGCGCAGCGTCCTTCGGATCGACGACGCCCTGAGTTTGGGTTTCGCCCTGCTGCATGGAACCATCCAGTTGCACCGCCCTAACTCCGAAAAATCCCGCTTGGTCATCAGGCCGTGGCCCACGAGCTCAGCGGCAAGAAGCTCGTACTGCCGAGGGAGTATTTCTCGCGAGCCCGGGTCGCAGCCGTAGGACGACATGACGCTTGCATGGAAGGCAAGACCGGGGAAGACACTGCCGGGATGCAGCAAAACGCAAGGTTCGCGCTCGCGTTGCTGCTATGCTCAATGGTTGTCTTAGGAGTGACTGAACATGAAATTCTTGCTGGTGATCTGCATGCTGGTCGCAGCTCCCTTCTTGTGGGCGGCGGACAACCGGTCGGTGGCCCAACCCCCCGGCGTCGGCGCTGTGACGGGCGAGGTCCTGGAGATCCGCGACGTCGAAAGCTACACCTATCTGCGCCTGAAGACCGCGCAGGGCGAAACCTGGGCCGCCGTGCCCACGGCGAAGGTCGCCAAGGGCGCCAAGGTCACCGTCGAAAACACGACGGTGATGACCAACTTCCAAAGCAAGGCGCTGAACAAGACGTTCGACAAGGTGGTGTTCGGTACGCTCGCAGGCGCCGCCGGCAGCACCCCGCAAACCAACAAGGAAGTGGCGGCAGCCCACGCGGGCGCCGGCAAACCGGCGGAGACGGCCGACGTCAAGGTGGCCAAGGCGAGCGGCGCCAACGCTTATACCGTTGCCGATGTTCTGGGCAAACCCGCCGCCGTGAAGGACAAGCCGGTCGTGGTCCGCGGCAAAGTCGTCAAGTACAACGGCGGCATCATGGGCAAGAACTGGATCCACCTGCGAGACGGCACCGGCTCCGCGGCCGACAACACCAACGACCTGATCGTCACGAGCAAGGAAGAAGCCAAAGTCGGCGATGTCATCACGGTCAAGGGCGTGGTGCGCACCGACAAGGATTTCGGCGCGGGCTATTCCTACAAGGCGATCGTCGAGGAAGCGACGCTGCAGCGCTGACGCGCGTCGGTCCTTGTGAGGACTTTCGCCGGTGTATAGAAAATCCGTCCCGGCTTGCAGGCGCAAGCTGTTGAATTGCAACGCAATTTTCAGCAGGGGTCGGTTTCACTGCACAAGGAAAATGTACTTCGGGTGCGCGCCGCGCTGCCGCTGCGGCGCCGCGCGAATGCGCTAAGTCGTTGATTCCACTGCGCAATTCCATTCGGTAAGGGCCCTGGCACGGCCGATGCTTTTCTCCGGGAGATTCCCGCCCGATTTCCGGGCGGAACCCATCTCCTGGAGGGGCAGCATCATGAGCGCACTGCGCAAGGTATTGGTGGTCGACGACGATCCGGTGGTCGGCATGAGTTTCAACCGCGTGTTGTCCGGCAAGGGCTACGTCGTGGTCACCGCCGAAAACGGCTTCGAGGCGCTGGCCAAGCTGCAGGGCGACAAGTACGACCTCGTCTTCACCGATCTGCGCATGCCCGGCATGACCGGGCTGGACGTGGCCGAGAGCGTCAAGGCGCGCCAGCCGTGGACGCCCGTGGTCATCGTCACCGGCTACGGCAGCCAGAGGAGCGAGGAACGCGCCCGCGCGGCCGGCGTCTCCGATTTCCTGCACAAGCCGCTGTCGCCCGAAATGATCCAGGACAGCACGGAAAAAGCCCTGTGTGCTGCTTCCGTGGAAATCGTCCCGCCACCGGCACCGGCGAGCGCCGCACCGGTCGAGGCGCAGCCCGAACCCGCGGCCAAGCCCAACACCTTCAAGAACATGGCGCTGTTCCTCTGCGGGCCCTTCATCGGCCTGCTGTACGCCATCCTGCTGCCTTTCGTCGGGCTGGGCATGCTGGCCTGGTTCGGCGCCAAGGCCATCGCTGGGCGGCCGGCCGAGCCGCACGCCGAATAACGAACCGCTTTTCTACAGGAGCTGAAAGATGAAAATCAATCTCGTGCTGGCCGCTGCCGCTGCCGCTTTCGCGTTCTCGCTGCCGGCCGCGGCCGGCGTCGATGCCGACGCCGCCCTCAAACTGACGAAGGAAAGCGGCTGCTCGAAGTGCCACTCCGTCGACAAGGACAAGAAGGGCCCGGCCTATCACAAGACCGCCGCCAAGTTCAAAGGCAAGGCCGACGCCGAAGCCAAGCTGGTGGACATCCTGACCAAGAGCCCGAAGGTCAAGCTGGACGATGGCAGCGAGGAAGAACACAAGGCTGTCGCCACCAAGGACATGGCCCAGGTCAAGAACCTGGTCCAGTGGATCCTCGCGCAATAGACAGTTGAGGGAGGCGTCATGCCGGGCCTGGCTCGGCATGACGTGTTTTGCCGCAGGAGGGTTTCAACCCGAAAACTTGGTGTCGCTTCGCGCTGAAACTCAGCGGCGAGCCTACTGTTCGGCAAAGGCCCGTTCGATCACGAAGTCGGCGGGCTTCGATGTGTTGCCTTCGGTGAAGCCCTGGCCTTCCAGCAGGTGCTTCAAGTCGCGCAGCATGCCGGGGCTGCCGCAGATCATCACGCGGTCCTCGGCGGCCTGCAGCGGCGGCAGGTCCAGGTCCTCGAACATCTTGCCGGTCTGGATGAGGTCGGTGACGCGGCCCATGTTGCGATAGGCTTCGCGCGTGACGGTCGGGTAGTAGCGCAGCTGGCTCGTCACCATGTCGCCCAGGAACTCGTGGGCGGGCAGGTGCTCGACCAGCAGGTCGTGGTAGGCCAGCTCGTCCTTCTGCCGCACCCCGTGTACCAGGATGATCTGCTCGAACTTTTCGTAGGTGGCGGGGTCGCGCACGATGCTCATGAACGGCGCCAGGCCGGTGCCCGTCGACAGCAGGAACAAGCGCTTCCCCGGCAGCAGGTAGTCGATCAGCAGCGTGCCGGTAGGCTTGCGCCCGACGATGATTGAGTCGCCCACCTTGATGTGCTGCAGCCGCGAGGTCAACGGCCCCTCAGGCACCTTGATGCTGAGGAATTCCAGGTGGTCCTCGTAGTTCGCGCTGACGATGCTGTAGGCGCGCAGCAGCGGCTTGTTGTTCACCCGCAGGCCGATCATCGTGAAGTGGCCGTTGGAAAACCGCAGCGACTGGTCGCGTGTGGTCTTGAAGGTGAACAGGCGGTCGGTCCAGTGATGCACGGACAGGACCTGCTCTTCGTTGAATGCGCTCATGAGTTGTTCGGGGGGCAGGGCTGAGTTGGCTTTGCCCCGTATTAGATATGAAACGGCATTCCCACACGTGCCGCCCGGCACTCGCCGCTGCGGCAGCCTCTCGGCTGGATTGACACCCGGTGCCCCGCCGGGTACCGTCGCGCCTTCGACCTGGCCGCAGGCAAGGAGCATTCATGAAGACGCGCGTCCTGGTTCTTGGAGCAGGCTTTGGTGGCCTCGAGCTCAGCACTCTGCTGTCGGAGGAATTTGGCGGCGAAGCCGATGTGACCCTGATCGACAAGAGCGATGCCTTCCTGTTCGGCTTCTCCAAGCTGGACGTCATGTTCGGTCACGAGGCGCTCGACGCGGTGCGGATGCCGTACCGCAATTTCGTCAAGCCGGGCGTGCGCTTCCGCCAGGAAACGATCACCTCGATCGATCCGCAGCGGCGCCGCGTCACCACCAATGCCGGCAGCTACGAGGCCGACGTGCTGGTGGTCGCGCTCGGCGCCGACTACGACATGGACGCCACGCCCGGACTGGCCGACGGCGGCAACGAGTTCTATTCGGTCGCCGGCGCACAGCGCCTGCGCAGCGTGCTGCCCGGATTCTCGAAAGGCCACGCCATCATCGGGGTCGCCGCGGCGCCGTACAAGTGCCCGCCGGCACCGAGCGAATGCGCGCTCCTGTTGCACGACTTCCTGAGCCAGCGCGGCGTGCGCGGCAACTGCGAGATCACCATGGTGCTGCCGCTGGGCAGCCCGGTGCCGCCATCGCCCGAGACGTCGCGCGCCCTGGTGGCCGCCTTCGAGCAACGCAACATCAAGTTCATGCCGAACCATCGTGTCGCATCGCTCGATGCGGGCCGGCGCGTGGCTTTGCTCGACGACGGCAGCGAGCTGCCCTATGAGCTGTTCCTGGGCGTGCCCAAGCACTGCCCTCCCCAGGTGTTGCGCGACAGCGGGATGACCGAGAACGGATGGGTGACGGTCAATCCGCGAACCCTGGAGACGAAGTACCCCGGCGTCTATGCCATCGGCGACATCGCCAACACCGGCACGCCGAAGGCGGGCGTGTTCGCCGAGGGTACCGCCCGGGCAGTTGCGACCACGCTGATCGCGCGGGCGCGCGGCGCCCAGGAGTCGGGCGCGTACGACGGCGCCGGCACCTGCTACATCGAGTTCGGCGGCGGCCAGATCGGGCGCGTCGACGTGGACTTCTTCTCCGGGCCCAAGCCGACCGGTACCTATCACGAGCCATCGCTGGAGCTGCGCGCCGACAAGGTGCTGTTCGGCTCGAGCCGGTGGGCCCGCTGGTTCGGCCTCTAAGGAGCCTGCGCGGCAGAGGAACGGGTCTGCGTCGGGGCGCAGGCTGCTACTCGCGCGGCCGCTCTTCGATCGAATCGACCCGGCGCGGATAGAAGGCCAGCCGGCCCTGGATTGACCCAACGGCCGGATACGGCGCTTCGTAAGTCCACGCCGCATTGACCGAACGCTCGCCGCCGCCGGCGATGCTGTAGTAGGCGCAGTCGCCCTTGAACGGGCAGTAAGTTGCGTGATCGGTGCGCTCGAGCAGCGACATATCGACGTCGCTTCGTGGGATGTACTGGACCGGCGGGTAACCGGCCTCGCGCAAGGTCAGGGCATCGACGCTGTCGGCGATCACGCGGCCACCGGCCATGACGACGACGCGAGCCGGATTCGGCTCGATCGTGATGGGGTGCTCCGGGCCCGGAACCTTCACCGGCTTGGCTTGCATGATTCGCTCATTTTCCCGCATCCGCGGGCCTGCCGCTGGACCTGCCAGCCGCGCTCGCTTACCTGGCCTGGCGCCGTTTTATTCCCGCCGCCGGCTAATTCCGCAATTTATTTTTCCGGCAGGAATATTCCCGCGGCAGCGCCGGTATCCACGGCATGAGCACCTGTCCGCAACCCTTGGAGATCAAGATGACCACTCGCCGTGAACTGATGAAACTCGCCGCCCTGGGCGGCGGCGCCGTCTACCTGTCGGGCCTCGCCGGCTGTGCCGCCGGTGCCGCACCAACGAGCGCCGGTGCCTCGCCGACGAGCGCCGGCGCCCCCAATCGCGACTTCTATTTCGTGCAGCTGTCGGACACGCATTGGGGCTTCTCCGGTCCGCCCAACCCCGATGCCGCCAACACCCTGCGCAAGGCGGTAGCGACCGTCAATGAGCTCGAGACGCCGCCCGAGTTCATCGTCTTCACCGGCGACCTCACCCACACCACCGACGACCCGGCCGAGCGCCGCAAGCGCATGGCGGGTTTCCGCGAGATCGTGTCGGGCCTGAAGGTGAAGCAGGTGCGCTTCATGCCCGGCGAACACGATGCATCGCTGGACCGCGGCGCCGCCTTCAAGGAGTTCTTCGGCGACACCTTCTATTCGTTCGACCACCGGGGGGTGCACTTCGTCGCGATCGACAACGTGTCCGACCCCGGCGCCAAGATCGGCGACGAGCAGCTGGCCTGGATGAAGGCCGATTTGGCCAAGCGTCCCAAGGACAGCCCGATCGTGGTGCTGACGCACCGGCCGCTGTTCGATCTGGCGCCGAAATGGGACTGGGCGACACGCGACGGCGCCCAGGCGATCGACGTCCTGATGCAGTACCCGCAGGTGACCGTGTTCTACGGCCACATCCACCAGGAACACCACCAGATGACGGGGCACATCGCGCATCACTCGGCCAAGTCGCTCATCTTTCCCTTGCCCGCGCCGGGCAGCCAGGCCTTGCGCACGCCGCTGCCGTGGGACCCGGCCCAGCCCAATCGCGGCCTGGGCTTCCGCGAGGTCGAGGCCGAACCCGCGCTCGGCCAGTACGAAATCCGGGAATTCGGCGTGACGCGGGCCTGACATGGCATCGACGCGACGCGATTGGATCGGACGGGCGCTGGCGCTGGGCGCATTGCCGGTGCTGGCGCTGGCGGGCCGGCGGGCCTTGGCGCAGGCGGACGAAGCGCAGGTGGTCAAGCTGGTGGCCCAGCGCTTTCACTACACGCCCAGTGAATTCCGGGTCAAGGCAGGTCCGGTGGTGCTGGAGTTCACGGCGCTGGATTTCGTGCACGGCTTCAACATGCCGGACCTGAAGCTGCGGGCCGATCTCCCACCAGGGCGCGTCACGCGCCTGCAGTTCACCGTCGACAAGCCGGGCGATTACGATTTTCAGTGCGACAACTTCTGCGGCGACGGGCACGAGCAGATGCATGGCCGCATGGTGGTCGAGGCCTAGGAGCAGATCCCAACAAGGCTCACGGAGAAGCTTCCACCAGTTTCTCTCGCCCGGTGCTCATCGCCTCGCCGTCCGTGGGCTGCAGGCGCCAGAACGACAGTGACGACAGTACCGTGATGACTGCCAGGGTGATGAATGCATGGTGCAGCGCATCGCTGACCAGCACGCGGTCGGTCTGCGGCAGCCCGGCCAGGAACCAGCCGGCCACCAGCGAGCCCGCGGCCAGGCCGAAGCTCATCGACAGCTGCTGCATCGAGCTGGCCAGCGTGCTGGCCATGCTGGTGTCCGCCCCCTCCACGTCGGCGTAAGCCAGCGTGTTCATGGAAGAAAACTGCATGGAGTTGAAAAAGCCCAGGCACAGCGCCAGCAGCACGATCAAGGCGGGGTGCGTGCCCGGCCCGACCAGGCAGAACATGCCGATCGCCACGCCGATCATCACCGTGTTGACGGTGAGCACGCGCCGGTAGCCCAGCGCCTGCAGGACCTGCCGGGTGCCGAACTTCATGGTGATCGCGGCCGCGGCCGAGGGCATCATCAGCAGGCCCGACTGCCAGGGCGGCAGACCCAGGCCCAGCTGGTACAGCAGCGGCAGCAGGAACGGCATGCCGCCCATGCCGATGCGCGTGACGAAGCCGCCCACCACCGCGATGCGGAAGGTGCGCACGCGAAAGAGCGACAGGCGCAGCAGCGGATAAGCCGTGCGCGAAGCGTGCAGGGCGTAAGCGGCCAGCAGCCCCAGGGCGATCAGCAGCAGCACGCCCTCGGAGGTGGCATCCAGCCGGTGCTCGCCGAAGATCTCCAGCAGCCAGGACAGCAAGGCCACGCCCGAACCGAACAGCACGAAACCCACCACGTCCAGCGGGCGCGGCGTCTGGGCCCGGTACTCGGGCATGAAGCGCCAGATCATCGCCAGCGCCGCCAGCCCGACCGGCAGGTTCACCAGGAAGATGAACCGCCACGAAACCACATGCACGATCAGCCCGCCCAGCGTCGGCCCCAGCAAGGGCCCGACCATTGCCGGCATGACCACGAAGTTCATCGCCGGCAACAGCTCGGCCTTGCTGAAGGTGCGGATGATGGTCAGCCGCCCCACCGGCATCATCATCGCCGCGCCTGCGCCCTGCAGGAGCCGGGCGGCCACCAGCATCGGCGGGTTCAGCGACAGTCCGCACAACAGCGATGCAGTCGTGAACACGGCCACCGCAGTGAAGAAGACGCGCCGCGTGCCGAACCGGTCGGCCATCCAGCCGCTGACCGGAATGAACACCGCCAGGCTGAGGATGTAGCTGGCCACCACCGCCTTCAGGCTGAGCGGCTCGACCCGCAGGCTGGTGGCCATCACCGGAATGGCGGTATTGACGATGGTCGTGTCCAGCGTCTCCATGAACATGACGATCGCCACCACCCACGGCAGGTAGCGCTTGGCATCGGCGGAATCCTGCGGGCTCATGGCACCAGCCGGCGCCCGCGCAGCCGACCTTGTTCGGATCGCCGGATCATCGGGTCCAGCCGCCCAGCCGGATGGCCCCCGCCATGGTCGACGCGTACACCACGAAGCTGGTGGCGACGACGAAGAAGAAGGCCATGGCCGGCGCGTGCAGCAGGTGCACGCAGACCCAGCCGGCGCCGGCCACGACCACCAGGCGGCTCGCATTGGCGGTGAGCGGCCACGCCATGCGGCCCGCGCCCTGCGAGGCGAACAGCAGTGCCAGCCCCAGGCCGAACAGACCGTAGCAGCCGCCGACGATGTTCAGGTACATCGATCCGAAGCCGCGCACGGCGGGGTCTGCGGTGAACAGGTTCATCCACAGGGCGGGCGCCAGCGCCGCCACCACGCCGATCGTGCCGGTGATGGCCGCGACCACGGCCGCACCGGTCCAGGCCACGCGCAAGGCGCGCTGGGGTTGGCCGGCGCCCATGTTGGTCGCCACCATCGCCGTCAGCGCGGTACCGAAGCCGAAGGCGATGGGCACCAGGATGTACTCGAGCCGTGCCGCCACGCCATAGCCCGCCAGTGCCGCGACACCGTAGCTGCCCACGAGCGCCGTGGCGGCGGCGATCGATGCATTGCTGATGACGGGGCTGAGGGACGAGGGCAGGCCCACGCGCAGGATGTCGCGCAGCAGGTCCATTCGAAACCGCCACGGCAGGCGGCGTAGCTGCACCGTCCCGTCGCGGCGCAGCAGGTGGGCAGCCAGCACGGTGCCCGCCAGCGCATTGGCCGTGAGCATGCTGGCGGCCGCTCCGGCGATACCCAGTCCCTTGACCGGACCCCAGCCGAACACCAGCAGGGGACACAGCGCCACGTGCACGGTCGCGGTGCCCAGCAGCGTCAGCGATGGCAGCAGCATGTTGCCCGATCCGCGCACGCACGACGACAGCAAATTGGTCGTCCAGATCACGACAGCACCGCCGAACAGGACGTTGGAATAGTCCAGGGCGGCGTCCAGCGCGGCGCCCCGGCCGCCCATCGCGCTGTAGAGGGCGCGGCCGAAACCGATCTGCGCCAGCGTGAACAAGGCGCCGCAAACGCATGCGACCAGGACGGCATGCTGGGCCAGCCGGCCGGCATCGTCGCCGTGGCCGCCGCCGAGGGCGCGCGCAACGGCCGCCGTGACCGCACCGCCCATGCCGCCGTTGGACATCTGCAGCATCAGCATCGCGAGCGGCAGCACCAGCGCGATGCCGGCCAGCGCGTTGGCGCCGAGCCGCCCCAGGATGAAGCCGTCGTAGCCGATGATCAAGGTCATCGCGAACAAGCCCATGATGTTGGGCATGGCCAGCCGCAGCAGCGTCGCCACCAGCGGCGCGTGCAGCATCTGGTGCGTTCGCGCCGACAGGCCGCTGGTGGATGCGGTCGTGGCGGGCGAGTCGTTCATGGCTTCGCGGGGCGACGTTGGGCAGCGCTGCGCGATTCACTGCGGATCCAGACCGCCGCGCTCAAGGCGCTGAGCAACGCGAGCGCCGCACAAGCCAGCATTACGCGCCGGAACCCCGCGACGAAGGCCTCGCCCACGGCGAGCTTGATCGACTCGGCCGTCCTGGCGTCGACCGACTCAGGCACCGTGAGCGCGGCCAGCCGCTGGCGCTGGTCCTCGACCCCGCGTTGGACCGCGGGCGGCAGGTCCAGCGCCGAAAGTCCGCGCTCCAGCGCGGGATTGAACGCGCCGCTCATCGCGACGCCGAACACCGCGACCGCCAGCAGGGAACCGGCGCGCGAAACGGCATTGTTCACGCCCGATGCGAGGCCCGCCAGGTCGGCGCCGACGGCGTTCATCACCGTGGTGGTCAGCGGCGCGACGGTCACGGCCATGCCCAGCCCGAGCACGCTGACCGCCGGCAAGAACGTCGACCAGTAGGCGCCGCCGACGGCCGGCAGCGCGAACAGGGCAAATCCCGCCGCCGCAATCAGCGGGCCGGCGACCAGCGGCAGCCGCGGGCCGAAGCGGTCGACCAGCTTGCCGGCCCAGCGTGACAGCAGGAACATGATCACGATGAACGGCAGCAGCGCGGCGCCCGCCGCGGCGGCACTGTAGCCCTGCACCTGGATCAGGTTCAAGGGAAAGAAGTACAGGCCGCCGCCCAGCGCCGCGTACAGCAACAAGGTCAGCAGGTTGGCGCCGGCGAAATTGCGGATGCGCAGCAACCCTAGCGGCAGCATGGGGGAGCGGCTGCGCGCCTCCACCACGACGAACAGCATCAGCGCCACGATTCCCGCCAGTCCCGCACCGGCGACCGGCGGCGCCCGCCAGCCCAGGTTCGGCGCCTCGATGAAAGCGAACACGATGCCCGCGAGCCCCAGGGTCGCGAGCGTGGCGCCCCAGAAATCCAGGCCCGGTTGCTGCGCTTGCGCGGCGCGGTGGTCCGGCACCTTGATCGCGCAAAGCGCGAGCAGGATCGCGCCGATCGGCAAGTTGATCAGGAAGGCCCAGGTCCACGAGTAGTGGTCGACCAGGAAGCCGCCCACCACGGGGCCCACGGCGGCGGCGATGCCGCTGAACGCGGACCAGGTGCCGATCGCCTGGCCGCGCTGCGACTGCGGAAAAGATGCACTGATCAGCGCGAGGCTGCCCGGCACCAGCAGCGCCGCGCCGATGCCCTGCACGGCGCGCGCCGCGATCAGCTGCGCGGCACTGCCGGCGAAGGCGCAGCCGGCCGCGGCGACGGTGAACAGCGCCACGCCAACCATGAAGACGCGCCGACGGCCGAACCGGTCGCCCAGCGCGCCGCCAACCAGCAGCAAGGCAGCCAGGAACAGCGCATACGATTCGATCACCCACTGCGCTTGCGAGGCCGCGGCTTGCAGGTCATGCTGGATCGCGGGCAGCGCGACGTTCACCACCGTGCCGTCCAGGAAGGCCATGCTCGATCCGAGCACGGCGGCCACCAGGGTCCAGCGCTGCGCCGCCTTGGCGCAAGGCGAGGTAGTGGCGCCGTACAGCACGGCGCCGTCGTCGCAAGGGGATTTGCCGATGTGGCTCATGCGGGTGGCTCGCAGCCTGCAAGCATAGCCTGCGGGCTGCGGTCATGCCCGCATCTACGGCGCGCGAACCGGGTCGGCCGGTGGCCAGCGGCGGCGCGCGGTGCTGGCGTGGCCGCTGACCTTGATCAGCTCGGGAAAATAGCGCGCACCGGCGTCGAGCTGCCGCGCCAGCCACTGGCACAGCTCCTGCGGATCCACCGGCTTGGTCAGGTGCACGTCGAAGCCCGCCTGCCGCGAGCGCCACTGGTCTTCGTCCTGGCCATAGCCGGTCAGCGCCGCCAGCGGGGTGCTCTGGAACTGCGCCAGCTGCCGCAGCTGCGCGCTGATCTCCAGCCCGCTCATGCCCGGCAGGCCGATGTCGAGAATGATCGCATCGGGCCGCCATTGCAGTGCGGTGGGCAGCACCGAGAGTCCGTCGTACAGGCAGCGCACGTCGTAGCCGCAGGCCGTGAGGATCATGGCGATGCTGTCGCAGGCGTCCACGTTGTCATCGACGACGAGAACTTTCCGGGCCGCGCCAGCCGGCTCCGCTTTGCCTTCCGCGCCCTCGCGCAATGGCGACGTTGCCTGGGCAATCGGCAAGACGACGGCAAATTCGCTGCCCTTGCCGGGGCCGGCGCTGGCGGCGCTGACCTTGCCGTTGTGCAACTCGACCAGCCGGCGCACCACGGTGAGGCCCACTCCCAGGCCGCCCTGCGAGCGCGCCGGCGTGCGGTCCCCCTGAACGAACAGATCGAAGATCCGCGGCAGCAATTCCGCCGCGATGCCGACACCGCTGTCACGCACCCGCACCGTCGCGGCTTCGCCTTCGTGCTTCAGGCTCAGCCAGATGAGGTCGGCATGGTCGGTGTACTTGGCGGCGTTGGTGAGCAGGTTGGCAACGACCTGGGACAGCCGGACCGCGTCGCCCTCGACCCAGCACGGTTCGGCCGGAAGCTCCAGTTTCAGCTGGTGGCCGTTAGCGTCGATCACCGGCTGGGCCGTTTCGCAGGCGTGGCGGACTGCCTCGCGCAAGTCGATCACTTCCTTTTGCAGCTCGACTTTCCCGCGCGCGATGCGCGACACATCGAGGAGGTCGTCGACCAGGCGGATCAGGTGCTGCAGCTGCCGGTCCAGCACCTCGCGGGCGCGATCGGCCACGGCGGCCGCCGCGGGCAGCTTGAGGATGTGCAGGGCGTTGCGCATCGGGCCCAGGGGGTTGCGCAGTTCGTGACCCAACATCGCGAGAAACTCGTTCTTCTGCCGGTCGGCCTCGCCCGATTCGTGCAGCCGCTGGCGCAGCTCGTGCTCGAGGGTCTTGCGATCCGTGATGTCGCGCACGATGCCGGTGAAGTGCCGTTCGTCCCCCTGGCGGAATTCGCTGACCGCCAGCTCCATCGGGAACACGGAACCGTCCTTGCGCCGTCCCATCACCTCGCGTCCCGCCCCGATGATCTTTGCGTGTCCGGTGCGAAAGTAGCTTGCGATGGCGGCGTCGTGGTTGTGCTGGTCCGGCTCGGGCATCAGCATCTTCACGTTCTGGCCGATGACTTCGTCGGCCGCGTAGCCGAAGATGCGCTCGGCGGCGCGGTTGAATGTGGTGATGGTGCCGTGCTCGACAATGCTGATGATGCCGTCCACGGTGTGGTCGACGATGGAACGCATCCGCTCCTCGACCTTGCTCAACTCGGCGGCGGGTACGGTCCGTGGCCGTGAATCCATATGTGAACCTCTTAACCAGTTGAGACGTGAAAGCAGAACAATATTTAGCGCCGGACTGAAGATCAAGCCGACAGCAAGCCGCGGCCATCATTCTGCTGAGTAAGCGCGATAAGTGCTCAGTTTTTTGGTTGCCGCCTCATCGAAACAACACTTTCGCCGCGCTGCCGTCTCTGCGAGCTGGAGCTCAACAGGTTGAACGCTCGAGCTCAACCGTTGACAGGCCTCGAGCTCGACAGTTGGAATGAGGCGGGCGACCGATACACTGTTACGCGGCCAGCGGCGCTGACGTTGGCCCGTGCGAAACCCGGGCCAACAAGCGGCCCGATCCCAAACATGCCGGAGACCTCCATGAGCATCCAAAGCGCAGTTTCAACAGCACGCAACACGGTTCTGGGCTTGATCGCGATCGCGGCGTTCGTTCCTGCGCGCGCCGACGTTCTGGACGACGTCAAGGCCCATGGCGTGCTCAAGTGCGGCGTGACCTTGGCGGCGCCCGGCTTTTCGGCCGAGGACAATTCGGGCAAGCGCGAGGGCTTCGACGTCGACCTGTGCAAGGCGATTGCCGCAGCCACGCTCGGCGACGACAGCAAGATCCAGCTCGTGCCGATGGACCTGAAGACCGCCTTCGCCGGCCTGCCCGCCGGCGCGGTGGACGTGCTCACGCACCGCTTCACGTGGACGCAAAGCCGCGACGTGGGCGGCCTGAAGTTCGCCAAGGTGATGTTCTTCGACGGCCAGGGTTTCGCGGTCACCAGGAAATCCAAAGCCAACAAGATCGCCGACCTGAACAACGCGACCATCTGCACCGCGCAGGGCAGCACCTCGGAGCTGATCGTCGCCGACTACTTCCGCGCCCACAAACTCAAGTACAAGATCGTCACCTTCGCATCGCAGGAGCAGGCCTGGGACGCCTTCGTGGGCAAGCGCTGCGACGCGGCGATCAACGACCGCTCGGGCCTGGCCGCGCGCCTGGCCAAACTGCCCAATCGCGATGACTTCAAGGTGCTGGCCGAGACCGTGTCCAACGAACCGATCGGGCCGATCGTGGCGCAGGGCCAGCCGCGCTGGGAGGACGTGGTCCGCTTCACCCTGAACGCGCTGGTCGCCGCCGAAGAGCTGGGGGTGACGCAAGCCAATGTCGAGGAGCAGCTGCGCGGCTCGCAAAATCCCGAGGTCCAGCGTCTGCTGGGCGCCAGCGGCGACTTCGGCCCGAAGATGGGCCTCGGGGTGGACTGGGCCTACAAGGCGATCAAGGCGGTGGGCAATTACGGCGAGATCTGGGACCGCCACGTCGGGCCCAGGACGCCGCTGCGCCTGGAGCGTGGGCGCAACGCGCTGGTCGTCAATGGCGGACTGATGATGGCGATCCCGATCCGCTAACGGAACGTGGCCAAAACAGCGCCACTCGTTGTTACGCTCCTAGCCCAGGCGTCCAGCCTGGGCGTCGTCGCGCGCCTAGATTGGCGCTGTTTTGACCACGTTCGTCTTGTCGCGTGATGGGGCTCGCCCGCACCAAGCTGTCCCGGGCCGTCCTGAGGGAGCGGTTGCCGGGCTATCTCGGGCAAGCCGTGCTGCTGGTGCTGGTGATCTGGCTGGCCTGGCGCGGCTTTGCCAATTTCCTGGGTAACGTGCGCGCGCTGGGCGTGTCCAGCGGCTATGGTTTCCTGCGCGCCGAAGCGGGCTTCGAGATCGCGCAGTCGCTGATCGCCTTCAGCCCGGCGTCGAGCTACCTGGATGCCGTGATCGTGGCCACGCTCAACACGCTGCTGGTGATCGCGCTGGCGGGCTTGTTCAGCACGCTGCTCGGCCTGGCGATCGCGTTCGGACGGCTGGCGGCGCATCCGCTGATCCGCGGCGCTTCGTCGGCCTACGTCGAGGTGTTTCGCAACATTCCCCTGCTGCTGCAGATATTCTTCTGGTACTTCTCGGCGATGGCGCTGCTGCCGGGCGTGGCCGACAGCCTGCAGCTGGGCGCAGTGCTGTTGAACAATCGCGGACTGTTCCTGCCGCAGCCGCAGCTGGCGCCGTTCGGTTTCGACGTTCCGCGGGTGGAAGGCTTCAACGTCAGTGGCGGCATCGCCCTGCTACCCGAGCTGGTCGCGTTGACGCTGGGCCTGGCGATCTACAACAGCACGTTTCTCGCCGAGATCTTCCGCGCCGGCATCCTGTCGGTGCCGCGCGGCCAGGCCGAAGCCGCCGCCAGCGTCGGCCTGAGCGGCGTGCGCGCGGCCGTGTTGATCACGCTGCCGCAGGCGCTGCGGCTGGCGCTGCCGCCGGCCGCCGGTCAATACCAGACGCTGGCGAAGGCTTCTTCGCTGGCGGCCGCGATCGGCTATCCGGACATCATGCAGATCGTGGGCGGCACCGTGTCGAGCCAGACCAGCCAGGCGCTGGAAGCGATGGCGCTGGTGGTGCTGCTGTACGCCGCGATCAACCTGGCCATCGCACTGGCGATCAACCTCATGAACCGCCGCCTGCTGCGGCGCGAAGGGCGGTAACTTGGCATTCGTGCGCCAGGATCCGATCGAGCCGCGGCCCGTTCCCGTGCTTTCAGTGCCGGCGCTGGCGCGCTGGCGCGCGCTCTGGTTCCCGACGCCCGCGATGGGCCTGCTGTCGCTGCTGCTGCTGGCGGCTTTCAGCGCGGCCGGCTGGCGCTTCTTCCAGTGGGCCGTCGTGAATGCACACTGGAGCGGCAGCGACAGCGATGCCTGTGCGGGCGACGGCGGCGCCTGCTGGGCCTTCATCGTCGCGCGCTGGAAACCGTGGCTGGTGGGCGACTATCCGAGCGGCCAGCTGTGGCGGCCCTGGGCCTGCTTTGTCGCGTTCGCGCTGTTCTGGACCTGGGTGGTGCGGCGCTCGCACGAGGCCGGCATGCTGCGGGTGCTGCTGGGCTTCATCGCGCTCCCCGCGGCGTTCTGCCTGCTGCTGGCCGGCGGCGGTCCGCTGCCCGCGGTCGCGCCGACGCGCTGGGGCGGGCTGCTGCTGACGATGGTGGCGTCACTCGCGACCTTTGCCACCGCCTTGCCGGCCGGCCTCGCCCTGGCGCTCGGGCGCCGCTCGCGGCTGCCGGTGCTGCGCTGGCTGTGCGCCGCCTTCGTGGAGAGCATGCGCTCGGTGCCGCTGTTGGCGGTGCTTTTCATCGCCGCGACGCTGCTGCCGATGTTCCTGCCGGCCGGCTGGAACGTCGGCCTGTTCACGCGCGCGCTGGTGGCGTTCGCGCTGTTCAATGCGGCGATGGCGGCCGAGGTGTTTCGCGGCGGCCTGCAATCGGTCGGCCGCGGCCAGCTCGAAGCCGCCACCACGGTAGGCCTGAGCGACTTCGCGGCGCTGCGCCTAATCGTATTGCCCCAGGCCGTCACCGCCGTGGTGCCGGCGCTGGTGAATATCATGATCGCCGTGATCAAGGAAACCACGCTGCTGTCGGTGATCGGCGTCAACGATCTGCTGGGCGCCGTCGAGAACGGTGCCAAATCGCCCGGCTGGGTCGGCGAGCCCAACATCCTGACTTCGGGCCACGTGTTCCTGGCGCTGGCCTACCTGTCGGTGTGCTACGGGCTGTCACGCTACAGCCGGCGGCTCGAGGCCCGCCGCTGAAATCGTTCGAAGCATGACCACCAACTCCAGCGCGCCAGTCGACCCGAACGCCCCTATAGTGCGGATGGAGCGCATCAACAAGTGGTACGGCAACTTCCACGCATTGCGCGACATCGACCTGCAGGTGGCGCCGGGCGAACGCATCGTGATCTGCGGCCCGTCCGGTTCGGGCAAGTCGACGCTGGTGCGAACGGTGAACCTGCTCGAACCGTTTCAGCAGGGCCGGCTGCAGGTCTGCGGCGTGGAAGTGGGCGCCGATGAAATCACCCGGGCCGCGCGGTTGGCGGTGAACCGCCGCGTCGGCATGGTGTTCCAGCAGTTCAACCTGTTTCCCCACATGACGGCGTTGCAGAACCTCACGGTGGGGCCGACCTGGGGCGGTGGCGTGAGCCGGCGCGAGGCCCACGAGCGCGCCATCCATTACCTGGAACGGGTCGGCCTGATGGACCAGGCCCACAAGCATCCGGCGCAGCTGTCCGGCGGCCAGCAGCAGCGGGTGGCGATCGCGCGCACCTTGTGCACGAAGCCGCAGGTGGTGCTGTTCGACGAGCCCACCGCCTCGCTCGACCCGGAGATGGTCAGCGAAGTGCTGCAGACCATGGAGAGCCTGGCCGGCGAAGGCATGACGATGATGATCGTCACGCACGAGATGGGCTTCGCGCGCCGCGTGGCCGATCGCGTCATCTTCATGGACCAGGGGCAGATCATCGAGACCGCGGCGCCGGGCGACTTTTTCGGGCGGCCGCAAAGCCCGCGGCTGCGATCGTTCCTGGGGCAGGTGCTGACGCATTGAGCCGCTGGCGCCGGCCGGATCTTCCACTTGCCATCTTGAATACAACGGGAGCCTGCAACTCATGACCGTCATCGACGTCCATACCCACATGTTCACGGCCAAATGGCTGGAACTGCTCAAACGCGAAGGCGGCATCTACAACATCAAGACCCGTCCCGACGGCCAGCAGGAAATCTTCCGCGGCAACACGCCGGTGGTGATTCCGCAGCGCGGCCACTTCGACTACGAGCTGCGGATCAGGCACATGGACAGCGCCGGCATCGACATTTCGATCGTCTCGCTCACCTGTCCCAATGTGTACTGGGGCAATGAAGACATCAGTTGCCGCGCGGCGATGGAGTCGAACGACACGATGGCGCAAGCCCAGGCCACCTGGCCGGACCGCATCCGCTGGTTCACCTCGCTGCCGTGGGAATATCCGCAGCGGGCGATCGAAGAGCTGGCCCGCACTTGCGATGCCGGCGCCGCCGGCGTGATGGTGCTGGCCAACGTCGCGGGGCGCAGCCTGACCGATCCGCTGTTCGCGCCGATCTGGGCCGAGATCGACCGTCGTGCGTTGCCGGTGCTGGTGCATCCCACCGATCCACCCGGCGTCGACCTGATGGACATGACCAAGTTCGACCTCAGCTGGTCGATCGGCTTCATGTTCGACACGACCCTGGCCATCACGCGGATGATTTTCGAAGGCTTCTTCGACCAGTATCCGAATTTGAAAATCATCGCCTCGCACGGCGGCGGCACGCTGCCGTACCTGGTCGGCCGCTTCGAGAAGGGGGACGAAGTGGAGATTCCCGCGCGCCGCCAGATGAAACGCAAGCCGACCGACTATTTGCGGCACATCTACTACGACAGCATTACCTACAACCCGGGCGCTCTGCAATACCTGATCTCGGTCGTCGGCGCGGACCATGTGATGCTGGGCACCGACTGGCCGCATCAGGTGCACGACACGAAAGGTGCATTTGCGAATACGGCGCTGCTGCCGGAACCACAATGTGCGGCCGTGCGTTCCGGCAATGCGAGGCGGGTGTTCAGGCTATAGCGCTACCAGCTCGCCGCCATCGAGTCGCGCGAGAACCGCGGATCGCCGGTGATCGACTTGAGGTCGACGAACTCCATGTCGTTCATGGTGATCGCCTTCATCTGCGCGTTGGTGCGCAGGTCCCAGGCGGAATTCGGATCGCCCCCGACATGGAAGTCGCCCCCGTTGTCGGACACGTACAGGCCGTAGCGTTTGGCCGCCGTGGCCAGCGCTTTGGCCTGCGTCGTCCAGTTGTCGGGGATCACGAAGTCGGCCTTCAGGCGCAGCAGCGCGCCGAACGGCACCGCGCCCGGATTGTCGCCGCCGGCCGCGAAGCGAGCCGGCCAGAGCACCTCCAGAGCCAGCGCTGCGTCGCGGAAGTTGACGCGCAGCGCGTGCCTGATTTCGCCCGAGCTGGCTTCGGCCGCCTTGGCCAGCAGCGGCGTGATCGGCAGGCCCGAGGCACTGGCCGAACCCCAGTCGTAGGGCCGCATCGAAAGCGACTTCAGGTCCCACGCAGCGGTGGCGCTGGCATACCACTGGCCCGACAGGTGGTAGCTGAAATAGCTTTCCCACAAGCGGCAGGCGCCTTTTTCCACCACCAGCATCGGGTGGTCGCCGCAGGTGTTGGGATCGTTGCAGTTGCCCCCGCCGTTGAGCGCCTTCGATGGCAGCGGATACAGGAAGCGCCGCTGGCCGGCGGGCATGGAACCGCAGCTGCGCGCGATGTCGAAGCCGCCGCCGGCGTTGGGCACCGCGCAGTCGCTCTTGTCCGGGTAACCGCGCTCCACCGAAGTAGGCGGGTTGAACGAAACGACCGGCCACTCGCTCGTGGCCGCCGTGCCATCCACGATGTTGACGGGTATGCCCCAGTACGTCGAATAGTCGGCGGGATTGTCGTTGACGCCCCAGTCAGTAGCAAAAGGCACGCTGCGGCCGACCACATCGATCCACTGCGCGCTGTTCGGATGCACCGGAAAGCGCGCCACGTCGTCGATACGCGTGTTGAAGATCGCAGTGGCCGGGAACAGCTCGCAGTCGCCCAGCGTCGGCGCGCTGGCCGCGTTCGCCGCGCCCGGCGCGACAGAGGATGCGGGCGGCGGCGTGGGCGAGGGCGCGCCCGGACTCGACACGGGAGGGGTCGCTGCGGGCGCACCTGTCACCGTGGCCGCGGGCGCGGGCGCGGGCACGGCTGCAGCGATCTCGCCGCCGGCGCCTCCGCCGCCGCATCCAGCCACGCCGATCAGAGCTGCACTACAAAATAACTGCGCCAGTCCCCGGCGGTTTCCGTCTTTTCTCAATTCGTACCTCGACCTGTACCTGGACAACAGCGCGAATTGTGGGCGAGGGTTCCCGCACACAACCGTCAC
>DATNBX010000151.1:0-4503 GCA_035571795.1 Ramlibacter sp. | reverse complement strand
CCCGCCGGACAGAAGGTGATGGGCACCCGCGAGGCCATCCGCGCCGCACTGCGAGATCCGAGCTACGTGATGCTGAGCGCGGGCTTTTTCGTCTGCGGCTTCCACGTCGCGTTCCTGGCCACCCACCTGCCGGGCGTGATCGCTTCCTGCGGGCTGCCGACGCAATGGGCCGGCTGGTCGCTCGCGATGATCGGCCTGTTCAACATCGTCGGCAGCGTGGCCATGGGCTGGGCGGTCGGCCGCTGGCGCATGAAGTCGCTGCTGTCGCTGGTCTACGCCGCGCGTGGCCTCGCGGTCATCGTGTTTTTGCTGGCGCCCAAGACCGGGCCGGTGGTGCTGTTGTTCGCCGCCGTGATGGGCCTTACTTTTCTGTCGACCGTGCCGCCGACCGCCGGCCTCGTCGCCAAGTTCTTCGGCCCGACCAACATGGCGACGCTGTTCGGCGTCGTCATGCTGGCGCACCAGATCGGCGGCTTCCTGGGCGCGTGGCTGGGCGGCAAGGTGTTCGAAGCCACCGGCGCCTACGACTGGGTCTGGTACATCGACATCGTGCTGGCAGCGGGCGCAGCGCTGGTGAACCTGCCGATACGCGAAGCCCGGCCGATCGCGGCGCGCGCGGCTGCCTGACCGGCGGGCCGGTTCACACTTTTTTTTCCAGCGCGCCTCCTGAAGTCGAGGTTGCGCGGGCAGCGGCGCCGCGAAAGTAAGCAGACGTTGATATCGAAACACTCGCGCGGCGAGCTACTCAGCCGGCTGCACCGGCTTCGATAATTGCCTTCGTTTCGCATCATGCCGCTTCAATCGCCCCCGCCACCGCGCGACCGCTTGCGGTCCTGGTATGACCGCACATTGCGGCCGCTGCGCGCAGCCTTGCCCTATGCACTGATTGCGGCCGCCCTGCTGGCCACGTCGGAAATACTATGGCTGTGGCATTCGTGGCCGGTGCGGCAGGTTCTCGAGGGAGAACGGCTCACGGCGGGAGCCTCGATATGACCCAACCGGGCTGGCGCGACTGGGGCCGGTTGCTGGCGCGGCCGGTCGCCGCGCTCGCCCTGGGCACCTGGCTGATCGGCCTCGTCGTCGCCGCCGTCCAGCTAGCCGCATGGAACGACGAACTGGTGCGCACGCTGCTGCAAATCCGGGCCGACAATGTCTTTCGCTTGCGCATGGCCGAAGGGCGCGAGCCGATTCCTCGCGAGTGGTATCGCAGCAAGGCGCTGGCGCTGCTCGCAGCCAGCGAAAAGATGCAGGACGATACGACCTGGGCGCTGTTCGTGCCGGGCTCCTGGGCGCTCTTCGACAATTTGCGCCAACGGGTGGAGCTGCGCATCGAGCGTGCCTTCAGCGACATTGCGGTGGAGACCATCCGGCGCGAGCTTTATTTCCGCGCCAGCAAGCTGACCGGCGTGCCGCAGGACGGCCAGACAGCGGAACTGCTGGCCACCGCCGATTGCGCGCCGCCGCCGCTTGCGGCCGACCCGGCCGCACCGGCCAAGCCCGCCGGTCCGCAGGAGCTGCCGGAATTCATCGCGGCCCTGAACCAGCTGGCTGAGGTCGAGGAGCTCGATCGGGCGGTGCAGGCAATGCTCGCGCTGCGCAGTCCCTCCGGCGCCGACGCG
Organism: Ramlibacter sp.; assembly: GCA_035571795.1. Classification (GTDB taxonomy): domain Bacteria; phylum Pseudomonadota; class Gammaproteobacteria; order Burkholderiales; family Burkholderiaceae_C; genus Ramlibacter. The sequence goes on along the minus strand of DATNBX010000151.1, from coordinate 2,884 downwards.
CAAAACCTGCGGCTGCTGGTGCGCTACACGCTGGGGGTCGAATTGCCCGGGCGGGTTTCGCGCAGCGTGGCTTTCTTTCGCACCAGCGTGAAGCCGGAGGATGTCGGCCATGCGGCGGCCGGCGTACCGCGCCTCCAGCAGGCGGTGCGTTGCAGCGTAGTCAAGGCGATGACCGCGCTGGACACGCGGCTGTTCGAGCGCAACGACCTGCTTGCCACGGAAGCTTTTCTGGCGCAGCGGGCGCCGCGGCTGTTCGCGCCCGGCGCTCGGCCGGGGCCGTTTGCCGAGATGGTCGCGGGCTACCGCGAAGTGATCGCAGCGCTGGACCAACAGGAGGCGCTGCTGGCAGACGCCGGCTATGCATGGCTGCACGATCCAACCGCGAAGCTGGGCCCGGCGCACGATCGCCTGCTGGCTCGTATTGGCAGCGTCGGCCTGCTCGGGCCGGAAACCGTGGAGCAAGTGCGCAGCCAGTCCGGGGCCGCCGCGCAGCGGTTCGGCCGCCAATTCACGGCGGTGTTCGGCGCGGGCAGCGAGCCTGCATTCGTGTGGCGGAAAGACCGCGGCCGGCTCGCACTCTCGCCGCAGCGGCTCGCGCTGCGCGACGGCCTCGTGGCCTTGCTGCAAGAACCATTCATGGCAGCGCCAGGCAACCACGCTTTGCCGGCTGCTGCGCCGGGGCCGCTGTCCTGGGACGCACGGCAGCTCGAACAGGCCCTGGCGGTGGCGGATACGCGGCGGCGCTTCGCCGCCGACGGTCTGCGCAAGTTCCCGCCTGCAGTGCGCCAAAGCATCGCCCGCTTCGTGGATGGACAGCTGGCGCAACTGGTCCAGGACAGGACCTTCGAAGCCATGAGCCCGGCGACGTTGGCCGCGGCGCCGAGCCTGGCCGACCTGCCGGCCTATCGCGCCCAGCGCGAACAACTGGCGCAGGTCCAGGCGCTGCTGGCCGACCTCGGCGGACGCGGCACCGCGGAAAGACTGCGTGCGCTGGTATCGCATGAGCTGGTCGAACGGCTCGCCCTGATCGAAAAGACGATGTGGTCGTCGACCATCTATTCGGATCGCGTCCAGCACTTCGGCTGGTGGCAGGGCGAAGGCTCACCGATCCTGCAGGCCTTTGGCGCCGGCGACCGGTTGATGTTGCGCTATGCGCTGTCGCAGCAGCTGCGCCGGCTGGATGAGTTCGGTCGTGAGGCCGGCGCTTACCTGGCCTACGCGGACCCCGCCACCACATCGAGCCCGACGGTGTTGCGCTGGCAAGGCATCGTGGCGGAGCTGAAGCGCTATCGTGCGGGCGCGGTCGACAGCAGCCTGCTTTCGCTGGAGCGCTACCTGCTCGCGTTCGGTCCGGACCTGAACCGCGCGAACTGCGCCGAGCGGCTGGTCGCGGCCGCGCCGTCAGGGGTGCGAGCCGATGAGTTTGGCCAGCGTTATCTCCACATCCACAATGCGCTCGTGAACCGATGCGCCGAATTGCGCTTCCCGGCCCAGGCGCCGTCACCGGCGCGCGCTGCGATCCCGTACGGGTGAGGGAAGCTCTGAATAAGTGCTGCCACGCGCGCTCGCGACAAAAACGGGATGATTTGGCCGCCAACGTTTCGCAGCCCGTGCTTGACGCACGGGCCAGGAACTTGGTGGGCAAAGGGCCCGTCGCTCCAGCCGGTCGGCTGGAGCTGACGTGCCCGTCCAGGATGGACCGCAAACGCGACCGCGTTTGCTCGGTCCGAGCCCGAAGGGACGGCGCTTTTCCGGGCGATCTGGGGTGTTACGAGACCAGGCAAGCCGTCCAGGCTTGCCTTGGGTCTCGCGCCTACCAGCTCATCCCGGAAAAGCACCGTCGCGCGCGGCATGACTTGTTCAGAGCTTCCCTAGCCGCCGGTTTGGTATCGTCGGTGGCTCGCTCACTTTTCCATTTTCGAGACCCCGCATGAGAACACCACGAATCGTTATCGCCGCCCTGTCGGCCTGCCTGCTGCTGCTGGCCGGCTGCAAGGATTCCCCCGACAAGCCCGCCGCCGCTGCGACCGTGCCGGTGTCGATCGAAGCCATCGAGGCCGGGGCCCGCGGCTTCACCGTGGGCTCGCCCATGAGTGTGCGCACCGTGTATGTATTTTTCGACTCGCAATGTCCGCATTGCGCCGCCCTGTGGCAGACCGCCAAGCCGCTGAAGTCGCAGGCCAAGTTCATCTGGCTTCCGGTGGCGCTGATCGGCAAGACCAGCGAGGGCCAGGGCGCCGCCATCCTGGCCGCGAAGGATCCGGTCGCGGCGATGGACGAGCATGAAGCGTCGATGGCCGCCAAGAAGGGCGGCATCTCGGCCATGGGAGACCTCGATCCGCAGCGGGCGCAGGTGCTGAAGAACACGGAACTGATGACGAAATTCGGGTTCGCGTCGGTTCCCAGCATCGTCGCGAAGCACGCGCAAACCGGGGCGCTGGTTACGCGCGAGGGCTCGATGGCCACGCCTGAACTGGCGGCGTTCCTCGGGCTGCAGCCGCCTGCGGGGCAGTGATCACTCCCTGGCCGCGGCGTTCATGCGATGTCTCCCAGGGTCTGCGCGATCGCCCACAAGCCGCGCCAGGTTGCTTGCGACCCGGCGCTGCGCACCGGCACATCGAGCGCCCGCAGCGCCAGTTCATAGCGCTGCGCCAGGCCCGGCGAGCCGATCACGACCAGCGGTTCGCGCAGCGCGGCGAGTTGCTGCAACCGCAGTTCCTCCCCGATCACCAGACCCGAGAGGTAGCTCGGCATCGCGTCGGCTGCCAGCCGATCGAGCAGCGACAGCGTGCGCGCGCTGAAGGCCGAATGCAGCAGGTTGCCGGTTGCGAGCGCGTGCTCGACGCCGCGCAGGAAGGCCGTCGCATCGAGTTCGCCGTCGGCT
>DATNBX010000150.1:0-4808 GCA_035571795.1 Ramlibacter sp. | reverse complement strand
TTGCGATCGAGCACGATCACGTCGGGCACGCCGTTGAGCGCGACGCGCAGCGCCTGCGTCGGCAGCGGCCGGAACAGCCGCACTTTCAGCAGCCCGACCGACATGCCCGCATCGCGCAGCGCGTCGACGGCCTCCCGCGCGGTGCCGCACATGCTGCCCATCGTGACGATCACGGCACGCGCGCCGTCGCAGCGGTAGCGCTCCAGCACGCCGTGGCTGCGCCCGGTCAGCTCGCCCCATTCGCGGTCGGCTTCCTGCACAACGGCCAGTGCGTTGGTCATCGCCTCTTCCACCGCCATGCGGTGCCGGCAGAACATTTCCTGCGAAACGACGTTGCCCCAGCCCGAGCCCAGCTCGGTGTCCAGCCGGTTCACCGGCGAATACGGCGGCAGGTAGGCGTCGACGGTTTCCTGCGAGGGCACCTGCACCGGCTCCAATGCATGCGAAACGTAGAAGGCATCGTGGTTGACCATCACCGGCAGCAGCAGCTGCTCGGCGATCCGGAAGCCGTGCAGCACGGTGTCGAGCGACTCCTGCGCGGTCTCGCTGTAGAACTGGATCCAGCCGGTGTCGCGCTGGGCCAGGCTGTCGGTCTGGTCGGGCCAGAACGCCCAGGGCGAGGCGACCGTGCGGTTGACGTTGGCCATCACGATCGGGGCGCGCGCGCCGCTGGCGTAGTGCAGCAGCTCGTGCATCAGCATCAGCCCTTGCGAGGCGGTCGCCGTGAACACGCGCGCGCCGGCCAGCGACGCCGGAATGCACGCGGACAAAACCGAATGCTCCGATTCGGGCGTGATGATCTCGGCATCGAAGTTGCCTTCCGCGTGGAAGTCGGTGATCAGCTCCAGGATCGGCGTCTGCGGCGTGATCGGGTACACCGGCACCACCTTCGGGCGGGCCAGACGGGCGGCCCACGCGACCGCATGGTTGCCGCTGAGCAGCATGGCGGTTTGGGTTGTCATCGAACTTCCTCCCGCATCGTCATCGAGCCGGTCGGGCATTCCTTGACGCAGACGCCGCAGCCCTTGCAGTAGTCGCCCAGCACGCGATAGCCGCCCTGGTCCACCCGCTGGATCGCCAGGTCCGGGCAGTAGTTGAAGCAGTTGTCGCATTCGGTGCAGTTGCCGCAGGAAAAGCAGCGCCCGGCCTCGGCCAGTGCCTGCTCCAGTTCCAACCCGAGCTGCACCTCGATGCCGCTGGCCAGCCGCTGCGCCGCCGGCAAGCGGATCTCGGCGGCACGGGCCTGGCGCGGATGGTAGAAGGTCGCGATGTTGGCCAGGCCGACGGCCGCCGGCTCGCCGTCGCCCACAGCCGCATCGGCGCCGCGCAAGTGCCGGTCGATGTCCAGCGCGGCCCGCTTGCCCATGCCGATCGCCTCGGTCACGAAGCGCGCCATGCTGGCAACGTCACCGCCGGCCCACACGCCCGCCGCGGCGGTGGACTGCTGTCGTCCCTGCACCGCCAGCAAATTTCCTTCAGCCGGAAGCGCGGGCAGCGCCGCCAGCTCGGGGTCCTGCCCGATCGAGGACACGATCGCGTCGGCCGCCAGCGTGAACTCGCTGCCGGCCACCGGAATGATCTTGAACTGGCCGCGAGCGGCGCCGAACTCCAGCCGCACCAGCACGCACTCCAGCGCAAGCCCGTTGCCGGTGGGCACCACCGCCGTCAGCATCGCGCCATCGGCCAGGGCGATCCCTTCCTCCAGCGCTTCGGCCACCTCTTCACGCTGCGCCGGCATCTGCGGACGCTGTTCGAGCGAGAGGATCGTCACTTCGTGCCCGGCGCGCCGGGCGCTGCGGGCCACGTCCAGTGCCGCGCTGCCGCCGCCGATCACCAGGACCCTGCGGCCCAGGGCGGGCGCGGTTCCGGCGCTGGCGCGGGCCAGGTAGTCGGCGCCCTGCATCAGCCAGGGCGCCACTTCCGGCAATTGCGGCACGCGCTTGGGCCGGCCGGCGCCGATCGCGACATAGACGGCGTCGTGCGTGGCGCGCAGGCGTTCCAGGTCGGCGGCGGTCGCCAGCGCCTCGCCACAGCGCACCTCGACACCGAGCGCGACGATGCGCGCGATCTCGCCATCGAGCACGGCGCGCGCAAGCCGGTACGACGGGATGCCGTAGCGCATCAGGCCGCCCAGCTGCGCCTGCGACTCGTAGATGGTGACGCGCCAGCCGCGCCGGCGCAACTGGAATGCGGCCGACAGGCCCGACGGCCCGCCGCCCACGATCGCCACATGCTGCGGGCGCTGCGTCGCCGGGGCGTCGAAGGCCCAGCCCTGCTCCAGCGCCATGTCGCCGACGGCGCGTTCGAGCTTGCAGATCGCCAGCGCGTCGTCCCAGGCGCCGCGGTTGCAGGCTGCCTCGCAGGGGTGATGGCAGATGCGGCCGGCCACGGCCGGGAACGGGTTGTGGCGCGTCAGCACCTGCCAGGCGCCGCGGAAGTCGCGCGCGCGCGCCAGGCCGATCCATTCGGCGATGTCGCCGTTGACCGGGCAGGCCTGATGGCAGGGCGACGGCGGCTTGACGTAGTGCGGCAGCGAGGCGCGCCAGGTGCCGGTCTTGATGACCTCGGTGGTGCCCGTGGTCCAGGTGGTGGGCGGCAGCGGCTTGTTCATCACGCGGCCTCCGGCCCACAGTCATTGCGGGCGGGGCCGAACAGGCCGGAGGCCTGGCCGCAGTCCGCTGGTCGATCCCCGTAACCGGGGCCCCTCGCCCTTCGCTTCATGCGGCCTCCTTCATTTGCTCATCCACCGCGCGGTAGCCCTCGACGCAGGCGGCAACATTTTCGGCCCACAATTTGGGCGACTCGGCCAGCAGCAAGCGCTCCAGCACCGGCAGCGGCGGATCGCCCACGGCCCGGGCCAGGGCGCCCAGCAGCGCCGAGTTGACGATGCGGCCCAGCCCCTGGCGCCGGGAGATCGCAAGGCCGTCGACCGGGATCACGCGATAGCCGGGCAGGATCTCGCGAAAATCGGCGCTGCTGCGCGCCGAGTTCACGACGATCAGGGTTTCGCTGTGGGCGGCAGCGAGCAGCGCGCCCTGCAGCAAGGTGGAGTCGAAGCAAAGGATGGCATCGGCCCGCTCGATGTCGCAGCGCAGCCGCACCGGCCGGTCGTCCACGCGTATGAAGGAACTCACCGCCGTGCCGCGGCGCGCGCCGCCGTAGCTGGCGAAAGCCTGCACGTGCCGGCCTTGCGCGAAATACGCCATCGCGAGCAGGTTGCCCGCGGTCTGTGCGCCCTGGCCGCCGCGTCCCTGGATGATGATCTGCAGCATGGCTATCCTCGGAGAAGTGGATTCGTTGTGGGCGTCCCTCGTGAACGGCGATCAGGTCCGCGGCGGCAGCACCGCGGTGGCTTCCAGTTCGATCTTTCCGGGATGATCGAGCAGGTCGGACACGAAGATCATGCTCATGGCCGGGTAATGCCGGCCGATGTGCCGCTTCCAGATCGCGCCGAGCTGCGCGCGGGCCGCCATGTAAGCGGGCTTGTCGCAGCAGTAGGCCGTCATGCGGCAGATGTGGTGCGGCGCTCCGCCGGCTTCGGCCAGCACCGTCACGATGTTGATCAGTGCCTGCTCGAATTGGGGGACGATGTCCTCCGAGGCGAATTTCTGCTGCGCATCCCAGCCCACCTGGCCGGCGATGAACACGATCCGGCCGGCCTCGACCTCGATGCCGTTGGCGTAGCCGATGGGGGGGGCCCATCCCTCCGGAAGCAATGCACGCATGACCACTCCTCTTTGATAGTTGTTGAACGGGGTGCTAGTCGTTGTAACGCGGCGGGTCCGGGTCGTTGGCCCAGTCCGGATCGGGCGGCGGCACCTTGGCAATCCACTCCTGCACCAGCGTCACGTGGCCAGCCTCCTCCGCCTGCAGTTCCTGCGCCGCACTTCGTACGGCATCGTCGGTGGCCAGGCGCGCCAGCACGGCGAAGAAGGCCTCGGCGCGCTTCTCGGCGGCCAGCGCCAGCTGCAGCGCGTGCCATGGCTGCATCAAGTAATGCACGTCCTCGAAGGACGCGGTTTCGGGGCCTTCCAGGGCGGGACCGAACTGGACGTGGGTCGGCAGCGGCGGATCTTCGGTCCAGCCCATTTCGGCCATGATCCGTTCCGCGTGCTTGGCTTCGTAGCCGGCCATGGTGCGGAACAGCGCCGCCACTTCGGAGTTGTTGTGCATCTCCAGGGCGTCGGCGAATTGCGTGTAGCGATCCACCGCCTCGCGTTCCATCGCCAGCGCCTGGGCCATGAATTCCGGCAACGTCTGTGGCGTCGCGGCCGGCGCGTCCTTCTTTGCTGTGTCGTTCATAGTTCAAACTCCGCTTCGAGTTCGGCCACTTCACAAGTAGCCGCGACCTTGCCGCCGGTATACGGCTTTCTGTCCCCCGCATACAGCACGCCGATGTTGAAGCCGTCGTCGGTCATGATGCGGCGGGCAGCCTTCGCGGGATCGTCGGTAGGCTCCACGGCGGAGGCACGCACCATGTTTTTCCAGTCGCGTTGCTCGGGCCGGAAAGTCACGCACGGGCTCATGATCTCGATGAACGAGAAGCCGGGGTGGCGGATCGCCTGGGCGATGATGTCGGCCGTGCCGTGCTGGTCGCCCGAATAGGCCCGCGCCACGAAATTGGCGCCCGCGGCCAGCGCGATCACCAGCGGATGGAACGAGCGGATGCCGGTGCCGCCGGGCGAGAGCTTGTTGTCCCAGTCGGGTTCGGTGGTCGGCGAGGCCTGGCCCTTGGTCATGCCGTACACATGGTTGTCCATGACGATGTAGGTCAGGTCGACGTTGCGGCGGCAGGCGTGCATGAAGTG
>DATNBX010000149.1:0-2047 GCA_035571795.1 Ramlibacter sp. | reverse complement strand
CCGTTGTGGTAGGACATCGGGTTGTACCGAGCCGCACTGGCGCCGATCGTGCGAATGCCCCAGCCGCTGAAGAACTCATGGCCCATGAGCCCGTCCATGACGCGCTGCGCGTGTTCGGGCGATGCGATGCCGCTCCAAAGCGTGTGCCCCGCGTTCGACGATGCGACCTTGCACTGCTGCTTCCGGCCGTCCAACGCGATCGCGTAGCTGCCGATCTCCTCGCACCAGAAGGCGTCCTGGAAGCGCTGGCGCAGCTCCTGCGCCTGTTGCGTCAGGGCTAGCGCCAGCTCCGGCAGGCCCATCACGCGCGCCAGTTCGGCCGCGGCCAGCTTGCCGTCGTAAACGTACCCCTGCACTTCGCACAGCGCGATCGGCGCCTCGGCCAGCCGCCCGTCGCGGTGGAAGATGGAGTCGCCCGAGTCCTTCCATCCCTGTTGCACCAGGCCCTCGTCACTGCGGCGGGCATATTCGACGAAGCCGTCGCGGTCGGCATCGCCCCACTCGTCGATCCATTGGAGCGCCTTCAGGATGTTGGGCCAGATGCTGCGGATCAGCGCCAGGTCGCCGGTGCGGCGGTGGTAGGCGGCCGCCAGCACCAGGAACAGCGGCGTCGAGTCGACCGAACCGAAGTAGCGCCCGAACGGGATTTCGCGCGTCAGCGCCATCTCGCTGTGCCGCGCCTCGTGCAGGATCTTGCCCGGCTCGGCGTCGTTCTGCGGGTCCAGCTCGGTGGCCTGTTCGGCCGCGAGGTAGGCGAGCACCCCGCGTGCCAGCGACGGATCGACCCACAGGTATTCGAGCGCCGTGATGATGCCGTCGCGCCCGAACGTGGTGGAAAACCAGGGCACGCCCGCGAACGGATAAGGACCGGTCGGCAGCATGGTGGTCAGCATCGACAGGTCCGACACCGACCGGTCGAGCCAGAGATTGACCAGCGGGTTCGACGTGACCACCGTGCAGTGACCTCCCAGCCAGGCCCGGCGCGCCGCGTTGTTGTCGCGCAGCGCCGTCTCGTACGAGTTGCGGGTGCGCGGCGGGTCGTCGTCGCATTCGCAGGTGACGGTGCAATAGAGATGGTGTTCGGTGCCCGGGTCCAGCTGCAGGTCGAACATCGCGCGTCCCGCATCGATGGCGCTGGGCGCGGGATCGAAATGGATCCGGGTGCGGCGCAGGTGCCGGTCGCGGCCGAGATACGGCAGCACCACCTCGCTCGCGGAGACTTCGGGCTGCAGCCGGTCGCCGCGCCGCTCGCGTTTCATGCCGCGCACCTCGAACAGGTCGACGAAGTCGCCGTCGAAGGTGAACTCCAGCCGCACCGCGGAGCGCTCGGTGCCGTGATGCGTGACGCGGATGTGTTCGTGGCAGGTGCCTTGCCACAGCAGCTTGGCGCGAAAGATGTGCAAGGTGCCCTTGGCGAGCGAATCGCGGCCGTTCCTGGCCGGCAGGTCCGGATTCATGAGGTCGATCACCAGCAGGCTGTTGGACTCCTCCACCGACGAGCCCAGGTGCAGCGGGCGCGCGCCGTCGACCAGCAGCTCCTGGTGCGACAGGAAGCGCGTGTCGTTGTGGTACAGCCCTTCCTTGCCCGGCGCCAGTACCTGGATGTCGCCGAAACGGTCGAACATCGCGAAGGTCAGGTCGTTCTTCAGGACCTGCGGCTGTTCCTCGGTGCTAGCCGAAGTGGCGGCCACGTACCACTTGTCGCCGATCTGTATCTTCTGCGGCATGGCATTGCCTTTCTTGATCTTTGGCCGCTAGGGGCCCGGCCGGGCCCCTAAGCCGGGACGCGTGCGTTCACCAATTGGTGGTAGACATCCAGGTAGTGCCGCGCCATCACGCGGGCGGAGAAACGCTGCTCGAACACCTGGCGGCAGCGGCGCCGGTCGATCCGGTCGATGCCCTTGGCTGCGGCGATCGCCTGCTCCTGGTTCTCCACGATGAATCCGGTCACGCCGGGGTCGATGATCTCGGGCACCGATCCGTTCGCATAGGCGATCACCGGCGTGCCGCAAGCCATCGCCTCGATCATGACCAGGCCGAACGGCTC